>NZ_JBFRKI010000038.1:100861-214401 GCF_041469245.1 Vibrio sp. 10N.286.51.B11
TCGCTACTCGCTACTCGCTTAGTGCGGATCTTCCGACCAACCATCGCTATCTGACATATCTGGTGCGCCAGCGATGCTGTTCTCTTCGTCTGCCCATTCACCGAAATCAATCATCTGACATTGCTTGCTGCAAAACGGGCGGTGCGGGCTTTGTTCGCCCCATTCAACGTCAGCATTACATTGAGGGCATTTAACGATGGTGATTTTCTTCGACATAGTGATTCTTAATTTGAAGGTGTAATAATAGTGAGTTTAGGCTCGAGTGAGGACTCAAGCCAAACTATAAAAGGAAATTAATTAGGTGCAGATTGCCAATTCAAATTCGATGTCTTGAGTACAGGCTTGCCCAGTTTCAAAGCTCATGAACTTAACAGCAAAGCGGTTCTTGTGACCGGAGATCATCGGGTAGGCACCGTATTGCATCGGAATAGAAAGACGAAGGATATTCGCTTCATCGGCATCGCTCTGGAAGAAGCCAGCACGAGCGATTTGCTCTTTGAAGTGACCCGTCTCTCTGGTGAGCTTCAACCACAGTGTTAGCGCTTCATACAGAGGCTGTAGGCTATCCATCCAAGCTTTGGCATCTCGCATTCTCTTATCGAGAGGAAGGTGCAGCCAATAATGCAGTGCGGGCAGATCAAAGCAGCATGAACCACCTGGAAGATTAAAGCGTTGGCGAATTGCACTTAGGAAGCGGTCTTCTTTAAGTGACTGGCCAAAACGCTCTGCCTGCATCAGATCACGATAGATGTTACCAATGTCATTAAGTAGTGATGTCAGCATCTCTTGATCGACACCTTCAACATCCAACCAACTTTTGTAGGTTACACGTTGCTTCTCAATATCTTTTGCGAGTTCGCTCTTGAGTTGGATCTGTTCGAAGATTTCAATCAGATCAAAGATGGAACGGAAAAAGAGTTGATACTGTTGAGCATCAGAAAATGTAGAAGACAAGTGTAGCTGCCTCAAGAGTGATTCGACTCTTAAGTAGATGCGTGTTTTCTCATTTAGAGGATGTTCAAATTTATGGGTGATCATCGAGCAAACCTTCATTCAACATTGTTCTATTCTGACCCATCTACAGCACTGATTGCCAGATACTTTTGATGTAAATCTGTGATTTGAGGCAAAAGTTCTTGGTTTTTAGTATGGTTTTTAATCACGTCATCTGCAACTGCTAAGCGTTGTTCTCTTGAAGCCTGTGATTTTAAAATTGATGCAACTTGTTCCCTAGAAACATTGTCACGACTCATCGTACGTTCTATTTGAACTTCTGCTGGCACATCAACAATTAATACGCGATCGGTCATGCCTTGCATTTGGTTTTCCACCAATAGCGGTGCAACTAATAAACCATACGGGGATGTGATTTTAGACAGGTCACTGTCAATTTTGTCACGGATCATGGGATGAAGAAGATCATTGAGCCACTGCTTCTCTTTAGGATCAGAGAAGATCAGCTCACGCAGTCGACTTCGGTTGAGAGTTCCATCTTCAAGCAAGATAGACTCACCAAAGTGTTCTGTAATCTGTTTTAAACCGTCACTGCCCAGCGCAACCACTTCACGTGCCACGATATCAGCATCAACAATATCAATATTAAAATGCTCATTGAACAGGTTAGCGACCGTGGTTTTGCCACTGGCGATACCGCCGCTTAATCCGATAATGATTGCCATGGTTAAATTCCTAGTACAGAAGTGAAATACCAACCCATGATGTCGTTACCCCACATCAAGCTTACCCAACCCGCAATTGCAAGGTAAGGGCCAAATGGAAAGGCTTTATCGATGCCTTGCTGTTTCAGGCGAAGTTGAATTAAACCAAACACAAGGCCGACCAGCGAAGATAAAAGGATGATCATCGGTAGGTGTTGCCAACCAAGCCATGCACCAAGTGCAGCTAGGAGTTTGAAGTCACCGTAACCCATGCCTTCTTTACCTGTTAGCAATTTGAACAGCCAATAAACAGACCATAAAGCGAGGTAGCCAGCCATTACGCCAATCACAGAATCTTGCAGCGATACAGGGCTGATATTAAATAGTGCTAAAGCGATACCGGACCATACCAAAGGCAAGGTGATTTGATCAGGTAACAACATGGTATCGAGATCGATAAAGGTCGCGGTAATCAGTGCGAAGGTGAAAAAAATCGAAGCAATGGCGTAGTAACTGAAACCAAAGTGGCTAGCAACCATTGTGCAAAGTATTGCGGTAAGCAGTTCGACCAAAGGGTAGCGAGCGCTGATTGGATTCGCACAACTGTGACATTTGCCCTTTAAGAACAACCAGCTCAATACTGGGATATTGTCGATGATTCTTAATTGGGTTTCACATTTCGGGCAAGTCGAACGTGGAATGCTTAGGTTAAATTTCCCTTCAGGTGCTGGGATTTTATATTGAGAGAAATACTCCGAGCACTCTTGTTGCCACTCTCGCTCCATCATAATCGGTAAGCGGTGTATGACTACATTGAGGAAGCTGCCGATAAGAAGGCTAAAAATGAAAGCTAATACGGGGAATAGCCAAGGATAGTAGTGAAATACTTCCATAGTGTCCTTTACCACTTGATCTATATGAGCAGAAGTTTGCTACTCATGGGTGTTAAGTTGCTTTTGGCTATCCTAACACACTCATAAGATTAAAGATCGGTAAGTACATCGCAACCACAAGCCCGCCAACAACCGTTCCCAAAAATACGATGATCAATGGTTCTAAAATTTTGCCTAAATTGTCGACTGTGTTGTCTACTTCAAACTCGTAAATGGAAGCGACTTTATTGAGCATATCATCAAGGTTGCCCGACTCTTCACCAATCATCACCATCTGCAACACCATTTCAGGGAAGGCATTGGTATTGCGCATCGCGATATACATAGGCATGCCTGCTGCGGTTTCTCGGTGAACCTCAATGATTGCTGATTCATAATGTAGGTTGCCTGCGGTTTTGGCTGTGGTTTTTAGGCTCATTAAAATAGGAATACCGGAACTAAAGCTTGTTGATAAGGTTCGGCTGAATTTGGCTATTGAGGCTTTCGCTAATACGCCACCGAGAACAGGGAAACGCAATCCTAGCCGACTGACAGACAGTCTGAACGAGTGGGAGCGCTGGCATAGTTGGTAAATAATCAGAACAACAAGCCCGATGCCTACAGCCGTATAAAAACTGTAAGCCTGCATCCAATGGGAAAGGTGGAGTACCTGCTGAGTAAACCAAGGTAAGTCTGCACCAAAGCCTGAAAACATAGATTCAAATTCGGGGATTACCATGGTTAGCATTAGGTAGGAGACAGTTAGTGCAACAATGACCACCATCGCTGGGTAGATCAGTGCTTTTATAACCTTAGACTTTAACTGTTCACTCTTTTCTCGATAAGTTGCCAAGCGTTCGAATACTTGCGCTAGATTACCGGAAAGTTCGCCCGTCGCGACTAAGTCGGTGTAGAGATCATCAAAGTGACGGCTTGCGGTTCGCATCGCTTTTGAGATCGGAGTTCCGGCTTCTACACCTTTGCAGATGTGCGATAAAATTGATTTCATTTCTGCTTTACGGTGATTGTCTGATACCAACTTTATCGCTTGTACGATAGGCACACCAGTAGCCAGCATCGTCGCAAGTTGCCGAGTTAAAATTGTGATGTCTTTGGCTTTGACTCTATGGGTTAAACGAGTGACGGCTGAAATACTTTTCTTTTTGATTTTCTTAATCTGAATATGCTGTTCTTTGAGCTTTTGTCGTACTTCCAATTCGGTGAGCGCTAAGGTTTGCCCAGACACTTTCTTGCCTGAGCTATTAATGCCTTTCCAATGATAGCTTTTTAATTGTGATTGCTTGGACTTATTGCTCATTGGTGCTCCATTGAATTATATGTACAGAACACGTTGTAGCTCTTGATAGCTGGTGGTGCCTTCAAGCAGTTTGTCTAAACCAGATTCTTGCAGTGTTCGCATGCCTTCTCGGCGAGCGAGATCTTCAATCGCTAACGCATTGGGTTTGTTAATTAGGCTGTTTTTAAGTTTGTCGGTAAATGGCATCACTTCGTAGATACCAACGCGACCAGAGTACCCTTGATTGCACTCATTACAGCCTTGAGTGTTGGCTTTGTAGATGGTTTGGCTATTTGGGATTGAATGACGCAGATAAATATCTGGTGAGTCGTCCGTAGCTTTGCAGTGGTTACATAAGCGTCTTGCAAGACGCTGAGCAATAATCAAACTTAAGGACGAAGCAAGATTAAAAGGTTCAATACCCATGTGAGCGAGTCGAGTTACGGTTTCAGCTGCGGAGTTGGTGTGCAGTGTAGAAAGCACCAAGTGACCGGTTTGCGATGCTTTGATCGCGATCTCTGCAGTTTCTAAATCTCGGATCTCACCGACCATGACCACATCGGGATCTTGTCGTAAAAACGACCTCAGTGCTTCCGCAAATCCAAAGCCGATCTTAGGTGTTACTTGTACTTGATTGATGCCACACAGGTTAATCTCGACGGGGTCCTCCGCCGTAGAGATATTGCGTTCAGTGGTATTCAGTACTCGAAGCCCAGTATAAAGAGATACGGTTTTTCCGCTGCCGGTAGGTCCTGTCATTAAGATCATACCTTGTGGGCGTTTCAGGGCATCGAGGTAGAGTGCTTTTTGATCTTCGGTGTAACCTAACTTATCGATATCTAGATTGGCCGCACTACTATCAAGCAGTCGAAGAACGATCTTTTCACCCCACAAGGTCGGCAGCGTTGATACACGCATATCAATCGCTAAGTCGTCATTTAGACGCAGTTTAATACGACCGTCTTGAGGCAAGCGGCGTTCAGCGATATCAAGCTTGGCGAGGATCTTTAAGCGAGCTGATAGACGACGACTTAAGTGAGAGGCGGGTTGCTGTATTTCAACAAGGATACCATCACAACGCAGGCGTACTCGGTAGTGCTCTTCATAAGGCTCGAAGTGGATATCTGATGCACCCTTACGAACCGCATCAACCAGTATCTGATTGATAAAGCGGCTGACAGGGGAGTCGTCTTGGCTGAGATCTTCAATCGACGCTATCTCGTCGTCAGACACCTCAACAAGATTGGCGAGTTCATCTTGAGTGATCTCTTTGCGTTTGGAGTCTTGCCCGGAAATCGAACGGCCATACAGCTTTCGTATTGCGCCTTCTAGTTCTGAGTAGTTGGCGACAACCAATTCAATCTGTAATCCGGTCGCAAATCGAAAGTCATCTTCCGCTTGCAAGTCGGTAGGGTCAGCAGAGGCGAGCGTGAGAGTCGAGCTAGAGACTGAAATCGGGAGAGCACGATACTTGGTTATCAGTTCACGAAGCCCTAATTGGTCACATAAGATTTCATAATCAACATTGGCAAGTTGTACTAACGGTAAGCCGAAGATGGTTTTAATGTTGTTTGCTAAGGAATCGCCGCTGAAGAAATCCAGAACGAGCAAAGCTTCAGGTGTAGAAACACCTGAAGCTTGTATATGTTCCGCAACAGCTTGTTCTTGAGTCAGGCTAAGCAAGTCAGCCTGACGAAGAACGGTCGGGAGGTTGGTTAGCACTTATGAGCAGCCATCTAATTCTGGGATATTCGCAGATTTTGCACATGCCCAACCTGTTGCTGCATCTCGTGATAGTGTGAGGGTTTGTTGATCCAATGAACCTCCAACAAATTTAAACTCAATTGCTGGTGATGTAGGGTTTGCTCCTGTCGAGCCTTGCGCTGAAACTCTTAACGTACCGAGGGTATTTGAACCAGCAGATATACCTAAAGTTGAAAGAGCAGTACTAAGTTCGCCTTCTTCTTGGAAAGTAAGCTCTGCTGGTGTTTGCAGAGACTTTAAAGTTGCAAGGGCAGATGATGCTTCACTCTTAGATACATAATCTTTATACGCAGGCACTGCAATCGCAGATAACACACCAATAATCGCCACTACAATCATCAATTCAATCAGCGTAAAGCCTTTTTGGTTCGTTCTTTTGTTCTTGTTATTCATTGTCTAATTCCATTCTTTAGTTTGTTTCAGTGCAGGCACTGGTTGATGGAAAGAATAGAAGTTGATATGGGGTTGTGGAATGGTGTTCAGGTGTGGTCGCGAGTGGTTTGGTATTTATTGGTGTAGTGTTTCATATAGCGCGCAAAATTATGCGATCAACTTAAATAACTGCTTGAAATATTGATAATTCAGGCAATAAAAAGGCACCGTTATCAACAGTGCCTTTACGGAAATTATTTATTATTCAGTCAATTACGCTTTGAATCTCATTGATAGGTCCATTGCTTTTAGGTGCTTAGTTAATGCGCCTACCGAGATGTAATCAACGCCTGTTTCAGCGAACTCTGCGATAGTGTCTAATGTGACGTTACCTGAGTTTTCTAATGCAGCGCGGCCCGCATTGATTTTAACCGCTTCACGCATCATGTCTGTGGTGAAGTTATCTAGCATGATGATGTCTGCGCCAGCGCTGATCGCTTGCTCTAGCTCTTCTAGGCTTTCGGTTTCCACTTCTACTGGCTTTCCTGGGTTCAGCTCTTTTGCAGTAGAGATAGCCTTCTCAATGCCACCACAAGCGATGATGTGGTTTTCTTTGATTAGGTAAGCATCGAAAACCCCAATACGGTGGTTGAAACCGCCGCCACAAGCGACTGCGTATTTTAGTGCGCTGCGCAGGCCAGGTATCGTTTTACGAGTATCTAACAGGCGGCACTCTGTGTGTTTGATTTTGTCCGCGTAGGTAGCCGTCGTAGTCGCACAACCAGATAGCGTTTGAATGAAGTTCATTGCGTTGCGCTCACCCGTTAATAGCGCGCGTGCTGGACCTGTTAAGGTACAAAGTGTTTGGTTTGGTTCAACCTTGTCGCCATCTTCTACATTCCACTCGATAGTCACTTCACCGCCAAGTTGCTTAAACACTTCATCAGCCCAAGCTTTACCGCAGAACACGCCGTGCTCACGGGTAATAATGGTTGCACTGTTGATTGCGTCTGCAGGGATTAGACTTGCCGTAATATCAGCCGCTGGATCTAACGTGCCACCTAGGTCTTCTTTGATAGTCTCGGCTACTGCACGAGTGATCTCTAGAGGCAGTTGCTCTTTTAAGTAGTCAAGGCGTTGGTGGCTGTTATGTGTGTTTTTCATCGCAAATCTAATCTTGAAAGGGAGTGGGAATGGAATGATACTCTTGCTTAACTTCAAATTAAAGAGGCTAGCGCGACTGCTCTATGGGCAAGGTCACATCTTATTGTGCTAGCAGAAAAGAAAGTGAGACCAAGATGACGATCAGCTCCAACGGATGGTACGACAACGCTCGGCATGTTCCTTCCCCGTATTTTGATGCAAGGCCTAGTGCCGACGATATCTCTCTGCTGGTGGTTCACAACATTAGCTTGCCTCCGGGTCAATTTGGTGGGCCTTACATTGAACAGTTTTTTACGGGAAAACTCGACCCTGTCGAACATCCGTTTTTTAAGGTGATTCACCAAATGGGCGTTTCGGCGCATTGCTTGATTCGTCGTGATGGGGAAGTGGTGCAGTTCGTTTCTTTCTTAGACCGAGCTTGGCATGCGGGTCAATCGAGCTTCGCTGGCCGTGAAAGATGTAATGACTACTCTATTGGCATTGAACTGGAAGGCAGTGACTTTGTTGCTTATACCGAGCAGCAATACCAATCTTTGGCTCAATTAACGGAGACATTGGTGTCGAACTTCCCGCAGATTACGCGTCAGCGTATCACTGGCCATCAATACATCGCTCCGCTACGAAAGACTGACCCCGGTTTGGTTTTTGATTGGAAGAAATATCAAGGCCAACTGAGTTTCTAAATCCGAATTCACAACAAGACTCTGCTCATTGAAGGGCTCTAGATAATCAACGATGAGCATAATTGTTTGTGAATTTTTGTTGTGCTTTTGTAAAGGAAGTGGTCGGACGGGGAGCATCAATAAATCGAGAGTGTGACGAGCTTATCAAACACTCATTTATTAAAACTTATGAACAGAATTTCCACCCTAAATGTGCGCTTGGTTCGATTTTTAAACGAGTGACGCTAATCTTTCTGAAACAATTCATTTTTATCCTGAAACTTTCTAGCACGAACACTCCCCAAAAGTATTGCCCCTGTAAATGGTAAGACCAATTTGGTTGCTGTTTTAAATTCCATTTGTTAAATCATGGTTAATTCATGCTGTATTCTATGATGCAGGTCAATTTTAGGCTGGACAGTGGCGTTTTAATTATGTTAATTTCTGCCCAACTTAAAATTGGTATTACCAATTGTCAGCGAAGAAAAAGAAGAACAACAAACTATGGCTTATCAAAGGATTCGTCAGCCAAAACTCTCCGATGTTATCGAACAAGAGTTAGAAAGGTTGATAGTGGAAGGAACACTGGCTCCAGGGCAGCAGCTGCCGCCTGAGCGCGAACTGGCGAAACAGTTCGATGTGTCTCGTCCTTCGATCCGAGAAGCGATACAACGTTTAGAAGCAAAACGCTTGCTTACTCGCCGTCAAGGTGGAGGTACGTTTGTTAGCGAAAATATCTGGAAAAGCTTTTCAGATCCTTTGCTTAATTTGTTGTCGTCCCATTCTGAAACCCAACTAGACTTGTTGGAATCGCGTCATGCGATGGAAGGGATTTCGGCTTACTTCGCGGCATTGCGTGGAACCGATGAAGACTTTGCTCGTATTCAAGCCTGCCAAGAAAAAATTCACGGCGCGCAAGAAAAGGGTGATATTGAAGCCGAATCTGCAGCGGTGATGGCTTTTCTTATTGCTTTAACAGAGGCAGCGCACAATGTGGTGTTATTGCACATTGTTCGTAGCTTGGCTCCGTTACTCGAACAAAACGTCTTAGAAAATTTAAAGCTGTTGCATCGTCGTAAAGACGTTGTGGAGAAAGTGAGTATACATCGAGCTAATATTGTGGATGCGATCGTTTCAGGACAGCCAGAACAGGCGCGTGAAATGTCACACTCTCATTTAGCTTACATCGAAGAAACATTGCTGGATTTGACGAAGGAAGAATCGCGCCGCGAACGTTCTCTACGTCGAATTCAACAGGGTAAATAGCCGTAATACTTCGGCTTTTTACGTGTTTAGTAGAATCCAACTAACAAAAAGGATAGATCGCCATGTCTGACATGAAGCATGACGTTGATGCTCTGGAAACTCAAGATTGGTTAGAAGCTCTTGAGTCAGTAGTACGTGAAGAAGGTGTAGAACGTGCACAGTTTTTACTAGAACAAGTTCTAGATAAAGCGCGTTTAGATGGTGTTGATATGGCTACAGGCATCAACACAAACTACATCAACACAATTCCAGCAGCACAAGAGCCAGCTTACCCTGGTGACGTAACTCTTGAGCGTCGTATTCGTTCGATTATTCGCTGGAACGCAATCATGATCGTATTGCGTGCTTCTAAGAAAGACCTAGACCTTGGTGGTCACATGGCTTCTTACCAGTCAGCAGCAGCGTTCTACGAAGTATGTTTCAACCACTTCTTCCGTGCTCCAAACGAGACAGACGGTGGCGATCTAGTTTACTACCAAGGTCACATCTCTCCAGGTATCTACTCTCGTGCATTCGTTGAAGGTCGTCTAACTGAAGAACAGCTAGATAACTTCCGTCAAGAAGTTGATGGTAAAGGTATCCCTTCTTACCCGCACCCGAAACTGATGCCTGAGTTCTGGCAGTTCCCGACAGTATCTATGGGTCTTGGCCCTATCTCTGCTATCTACCAAGCGCGCTTCCTTAAGTACCTTGACGGCCGTGGCCTGAAAGAAACTTCAGCGCAACGCGTATACGCGTTCCTAGGTGACGGTGAGATGGATGAGCCAGAATCACGTGGTGCTATCTCTTTCGCTGCGCGTGAGAAGCTAGACAACCTATGTTTCCTAATCAACTGTAACCTACAGCGTCTAGACGGCCCTGTAATGGGTAACGGTAGCATCATCCAAGAACTTGAAGGCCTATTCAAAGGCGCAGGTTGGAACGTTGTTAAAGTTATCTGGGGTAGCAACTGGGATTCTCTACTAGCTAAAGACACTACTGGTAAGCTTCTTCAACTAATGAATGAAACTATCGATGGTGACTACCAAACATTCAAATCTAAAGATGGCGCATACGTACGTGAGCACTTCTTTGGTAAGTACCCAGAAACAGCTGCACTAGTTGCAGACATGACTGATGACGAAATCTTCGCTCTTAAGCGTGGTGGTCACGATTCTTCTAAACTGTTTGCTGCATTCAACAATGCAAAAGAGACAAACGGCAAGCCAACTGTAATCCTAGCTAAGACTGTTAAAGGTTACGGCATGGGTGATGCAGCTGAAGGTAAGAACATTGCACACGGTGTTAAGAAAATGGACATGACTCATGTTCAACACCTACGTGATCGCCTAGGCCTAGAAGACATCCTTTCAGATGAGAAGATCGCTGAACTTCCTTACCTGAAACTGGAAGAAGGTACGCCTGAGTACGAATACATGCACGCTCGTCGTAACGCTCTACACGGTTACACACCTGCACGTCTTCCTAAGTTTACTCAAGAGTTCAAGGTTCCTGAGCTAGACGCATTCGCACCTCTACTAGGTGAACAGAAGCGTGATATCTCTACAACTATGGCTTATGTACGTACGCTAAACATCCTTCTTAAAGATAAGAACATTGGTAAGAACATCGTTCCTATCATCTGTGATGAAGCTCGTACATTTGGTATGGAAGGTCTATTCCGTCAGGTTGGTATCTACAACCCACACGGTCAAGAATACACACCTGAAGATAAAGGCATCGTTTCTTACTACAAAGAAGCAACGTCTGGTCAAGTTCTTCAAGAAGGTATCAACGAACTAGGTTCTATGGCTTCATGGGTTGCTGCTGCAACTTCATACAGCACAAACGATCTACCGATGATCCCGTTCTACATCTACTACTCAATGTTCGGTTTCCAACGTATTGGTGACATGGCATGGCTAGCAGGCGACCAACAAGCTCGTGGCTTCCTACTAGGTGCTACTGCAGGTCGTACAACACTGAACGGTGAAGGTCTACAGCACGAAGATGGTCACTCGCACATCCAAGCGAACACTATCCCGAACTGTATCTCTTACGACCCAACGTTTGCTTACGAGCTAGCGGTAATCATGCAAGACGGTATCCGTCGCATGTACGGTCCTGAGCAAGAGAACGTTTACTACTACCTAACAGTAATGAACGAGAACTACGCAATGCCAGCAATGCCAGAAGGCGCTGAAGAAGGCATCCGTAAAGGTATCTACAAGCTTGAATCTCACGCTGGTGCTAAGGGTAAAGTTCAACTAATGAGCTCTGGTACTATCATGAACGAAGCGCGTAAAGCAGCTGAAATTCTAAGCGAAGAGTACGGCGTAGCATCTGACGTATTCTCTGTAACGTCGTTCAACGAACTAACTCGTGACGGCCAAGCGGTAGAGCGTGACAACATGCTTCACCCAGAAGCTGAAGAGAAAGTACCGTACATCACGACTGTTCTTGGTAAAGAACCTGCAATCGCAGTGACTGACTACATGAAGAACTACGCTGAGCAAGTACGTGCGTACATGCCAACTGAGTCTTACAAAGTACTTGGTACAGATGGTTTCGGCCGTTCTGACAGCCGTGCAAACCTACGTCGTCACTTCGAAGTTAACGCTGGCTACATCGTAGTTGCAGCTCTAACTGAACTGGCTAAACGTGGTGACATCGAGAAATCTGTAGTTGTTGAAGCAATTGCTAAATTCGATATCGACACTGAAAAAACTAACCCGCAATACGCATAAGACTGGCATTAAGGTAGGTAAATACAATGACAATCGAAATTAATGTACCAGACATCGGTGCTGACGAGGTTGAAGTAACTGAGATTCTTGTAAACGTTGGCGACAAGGTTGAAGAAGAGCAGTCACTGATCACTGTTGAAGGCGACAAAGCTTCAATGGAAGTTCCTGCGTCTCAAGCGGGTATCGTTAAAGAAATCAAAGTAGCGGAAGGCGATTCTGTTTCTACTGGTTCTCTTATCATGATCTTTGAAGAGGCAGGCTCTCCTGCGGAAGGTGCTGCAGCAGCACCGGCTGCGCCAGCAGTTGAAGCGGCGGCACCAGTTGCTGCAGCTCCTGCAGCGGCAGCTGAGCTTAAAGAAGTTCACGTACCAGATATCGGCGGTGATGAAGTTGAAGTAACTGAAATTATGGTTGCTATCGGTGACGCAGTAGAAGAAGAGCAATCTCTTCTTACTGTTGAAGGCGACAAGGCTTCAATGGAAGTTCCTGCACCATTCGCTGGTATCGTTAAAGAAATCAAGATCGCTTCTGGTGATTCAGTTTCTACTGGTTCTCTAGTAATGGTATTCGAAGTAGCTGGTTCATCACCTGCAGAAGCTCCGGCTCCTGCGGCAGCACCACCAGTTGCAGCGGCTCCAGCAGCATCTGCTGAGAAAGAAGTAAACGTTCCTGACATCGGCGGTGACGAAGTAGAAGTTACTGAAATCATGGTAGCGGTTGGCGATACAGTAGAAGAAGAGCAATCTCTAATTACTGTTGAAGGCGACAAAGCTTCAATGGAAGTTCCTGCACCATTCGCTGGTACAGTAAAAGAGATCAAGATTGCAGCTGGCGACAAAGTGTCAACTGGCTCTCTAATCATGACTTTCGTCGTGGCCGGCACTCCGGTTGAAGGCGCAGCGCCTGCTCCTGTTGCAGCACCTGCACAAGCAGCAGCTCCAGCGGCGGCACCTGCTCCTAAAGCAGAAGCACCTGCAGCGGCTCCAGCAGCAGCTGGCGACTTCCAAGAGAACGGTGACTACGCGCACGCTTCTCCAGTAGTTCGTCGTCTAGCTCGTGAATTTGGCGTTAACCTTTCTAAGGTTAAAGGTACTGGTCGTAAGAGCCGTATCCTTAAAGAAGACGTTCAGTCTTACGTTAAAGATGCACTTAAGCGTCTTGAGTCTGGTGCAGCTGCATCTGGCAAAGGCGGCGACGGTTCTGCTCTTGGTCTACTACCATGGCCAAAAGTTGACTTCAGCAAGTTCGGCGAAACTGAAGTTCAGAAGCTTTCTAAGATTAAGAAGATCTCTGGTGCTAACCTGCACCGTAACTGGGTAATGATCCCTCACGTTACACAATGGGACAACGCAGACATCACTGAGCTAGAAGCATTCCGTAAAGAACAGAACGCAATCGAAGCGAAGAAAGACACTGGCATGAAGATCACTCCACTTGTGTTCATCATGAAAGCTGTTGCTAAAGCGCTAGAAGCATTCCCAGCGTTTAACTCTTCTCTTTCTGAAGATGGCGAAAGCATCATTCTTAAGAAGTACGTAAACGTGGGTATCGCTGTTGATACACCAAACGGTCTAGTTGTTCCTGTCTTCAAAGACGTGAACAAGAAAGGCATTTACGAGCTATCTGAAGAGCTAATGGCTGTTTCTAAGAAAGCACGTTCTGGTAAGCTAACAGCGGCAGACATGCAAGGCGGTTGTTTCACAATCTCTAGCCTTGGTGGTATTGGCGGCACTGCATTTACTCCAATCGTAAATGCTCCAGAAGTAGGTATCCTAGGTGTATCTAAGTCTGAAATTAAGCCAGTTTGGAATGGTAAAGAGTTCCAACCACGTCTACAGCTTCCACTGTCTCTATCATACGACCACCGTGTGATCGATGGTGCTGAAGGTGCACGCTTCATTACTTTCCTAAACAGCGCACTATCTGACATTCGTCGTCTAGTACTGTAATTGAGAAAGTAATTATTAAGGTGACTTTCGGGTCACCTTAATTCTTTATATAAAGACTATTTTTAGACAACAGTTTCCTGCATTTCTCATAATCTGATGGGGAATTGTTGTCTAGCTCACAGGCTAACTTAAAGCTACTTTCACACTGTTAACATCTCTGTAAAATGTTTCCTGTTTGAAAGCCCAATAATTTTAAGAACATCTACTCAGCCTGTTAGGGATAATGACTACAAGAGGTCACAATGAGCAAAGAAATTAAAGCCCAAGTTGTTGTACTTGGTTCAGGTCCTGCTGGTTACTCAGCGGCATTCCGTTGTGCGGATTTAGGTCTAGAAACAGTACTAGTTGAACGTTACAGCACTCTTGGTGGTGTATGTCTAAACGTTGGTTGTATTCCATCAAAAGCACTTCTTCACGTTTCTAAAGTAATCGAAGAAGCTAAAGCGATGGCAGAGCACGGCGTTGTATTCGGCGAGCCACAAACGGACATCAACAAGATCCGTATCTGGAAAGAAAAAGTAGTTGATCAACTAACTGGCGGTCTTGGCGGTATGGCTAAGATGCGTAACGTTACTGTTGTTAACGGTTTCGGTAAGTTCACTGGTCCTAACAGCATTCTTGTTGAAGGCGAAGGCGAAGCAACAACTGTTAACTTCGACAACGCAATCATTGCTGCGGGTTCTCGCCCAATCAAACTTCCTTTCATCCCACATGAAGACCCACGTATTTGGGATTCTACGGATGCACTAGAACTAAACGAAGTACCTGAAAAACTGCTTATCATGGGCGGCGGTATCATCGGTCTTGAGATGGGTACGGTTTACCACTCTCTAGGTTCTAAAGTTGAAGTTGTAGAGATGTTCGATCAAGTTATCCCTGCTGCGGATAAAGACATCGTTAAAGTTTTCACTAAGCGCATTAAGAACAAGTTCAAGCTAATGCTTGAAACTAAAGTGACTGCTGTTGAAGCAAAAGAAGACGGTATCTACGTTTCAATGGAAGGCAAAAAAGCACCAGCTGAAGCTGAACGCTACGATGCTGTTCTTGTTGCTATCGGTCGTGTTCCAAACGGTGCACTTATCGACGCTGAAAAAGCGGGTATCGAAGTTGATGAGCGTGGTTTCATCAATGTTGATAAGCAAATGCGTACTAACGTTCCTCACATCCACGCGATCGGTGATGTTGTTGGTCAACCAATGCTTGCTCACAAAGGTGTGCATGAAGGTCACGTAGCTGCTGAAGTTATCTCTGGTAAGAAGCACTACTTCGACCCTAAAGTAATCCCATCAATTGCGTACACTGAGCCAGAAGTTGCTTGGGTAGGTAAGACTGAGAAAGAAGCGAAAGCTGAAGGCATCAATTACGAAGTTGCTACTTTCCCTTGGGCTGCTTCTGGTCGTGCAATCGCTTCTGACTGTGCAGACGGCGTGACTAAGATGATCTTCGATAAAGATACTCATCGCGTAATCGGTGGTGCTGTTGTTGGTACTAACGGTGGTGAACTTCTTGGCGAAATCGGCCTAGCGATCGAAATGGGTTGTGATGCAGAAGATATCGCACTTACTATCCACGCTCACCCAACTCTACACGAGTCTGTTGGTCTAGCTGCGGAAGTATTCGAAGGTTCAATCACTGACCTTCCAAACAAAAAAGCAGTGAAAAAGAAGAAGTAATTCTTTCTTAGTCACTCGCTAATGTTTTTAAAAGCCGCTGATTTGTCAGCGGCTTTTTTATGTCTGAAGTAAGGCGCAGGAACGTTTCACTCCGAGATGCGAGTACGCTGCGCTCCGGGATACGAAGAGCGAGTGCTAAAAACAAAAAAGGATTGACGCAATACGCCAATCCCTAAGTTTTTTTCGAAGACCGAATTTCAAATCTATTTATAAATGCACAGCATGTTCAAGTAGCTATCCGTTAAGCTTGAAAGCTCTTCTGGCGTTTCTACACGTTTCGCTTGGATGAATAGCGAGTAGCAAATGCCGTGGAATAGATTGGCTAGATGTTTAGGATCGTGATCGTCACAAACTTCGCCACGTTCAATCGCTTTGCTAAACATGTTTTGTACTAACATTTGGTTAGTGCGGTTCGTTGTTACGAATAGCGGCCATACTTCATCACGAGTCGAAGCGCTCCATTCGAACCACACATTTAACCAATGGCTATCTTGAGCCACTAACGTCACCATTTCAGTCGCAATATTATGTAGGTTTTGTTTTGCGTGAATATCCAGATCGATATTGTCTGAAAGGAAGTTAGAGAATTGGCGTACAACGTGATTTAGTACTTCATCAACCAGATCTTCACGGGTAGGGAAGTAGTTAAATACAGTTGCGACAGACACCTGAGCGATGTCTGCAATATCAGCGTGTCCACCACGACCGATACCGCGGCGAGAGAATACCTCAAGAGCGATTTCCATCAATTGAAGTTTTCTTTTTAAAGGTGAAAGCCTAGTTCTAGGTCTCTTAGATATTGAGTCCATTTTATTTTCCTTGCCAACGAAATTTTTATATTAATGATTTTATTATTATTTAAGCCAAGATGAGTGTAATGGTGCATATGCGAATGGTCAATCCTTTGAGCTTATTTAATAGACAGTTACATCAAACTTGATACATAAAGCGTGATCCACATTGATGTGAAAGGAGGCGACTATCAGACAAGGCACCAGCGCACATTTCATTAATAATCTCACAGTAAATTGGAACCATAAGGTGGTGTGGGTATTTGAGCAGTGCTAGACTTACGCACAAATTGAGCGGCACCCATGGCATAACTGTCTACACTTGTCGCAATCACCAAACAAAATGAGAGCAGTATGAAGCATACAGTTGAAGTCATGATCTCTGAGCAAGAAGTTCAGGATCGAGTGAACGAACTAGGCAAACAGATCACGGAACACTACCAAGGCAGTGAAGATCTGGTTTTAGTTGGCTTATTACGTGGATCGTTTGTCTTTATGGCGGATCTTGCTCGTGCTATCGATTTAACTCACCAAGTTGATTTCATGACTGCGTCTAGCTACGGCAACAGCATGGAAAGCTCACGTGATGTTCGTATTTTGAAAGACCTAGATGACGACATCCAAGGTAAAGACGTTCTGCTTGTAGAAGATATTATCGATACTGGTAATACACTGACTAAGGTAAAAGAGATCCTGAGCCTTCGTGGTCCTAAGTCTATCGAAATCTGTACGCTACTAGACAAGCCTTCTCGTCGTGAAGTGACGGTAGATACTAAGTGGATTGGTTTTGAGATCCCAGACGAGTTTGTTGTTGGTGTTGGTATCGACTACGCACAAAAATATCGTCACCTACCGTACATCGGTAAGGTAGTACCTCAAGAGTAATCATTACGCTTGTGGTTTAGAAGTCATTAAAAAGCCCGCTTGATGCGGGCTTTTTGTATATATGACGGAATGGGTTAGCTTTGTTGACTAAGAAGAGGCGTCGTTAAGATCTTGTTTAATGCATCTAAGTGACTGTTCTCTAAAGTATCGTTACTTGAGCAACGTACGCCAAGGTCCTGTAGCTTGCCATCGCCAATACCATAAACCACACCATGGATTTCAACGTCTTGGCCACGCTCCCACGCATTTTGCATAATGGTTGAGTTACCTAGGTTATAAACCTGTTCTGCGACGTTAATTTCGCATAACTTGTCACCCCATTGTTCACGAGGAAGCCCCTCGATTTGCTTGCGGTATTTTAGGTAATTGTCACGGATGTGCAGTAACCAGTTGTTGATAAGACCAAGTTTCGGGTTATCAATCGCCGCGTTAACACCGCCACAACCGTAGTGACCACAGACAATAATGTGTTTCACTTTAAGCACATCTACTGCGTACTGAACAACAGATAGACAGTTTAGGTCTGTATGAACCACTTGGTTGGCCACGTTTCGGTGAACAAACAGTTCTCCAGAATATAAGCCAGTCAGGCGCTCGGCTGGAACTCGGCTATCTGAACAACCTATCCATAGAAAACCAGGGCTTTGACCCTCTTCAAGCGTTGTAAAATACTCAGGTCTTTCAGAGCGAATTTCTTCAGACCATTTGGAATTGTTCTCAAAAAGCTGTTTTATTTCTGGCATCTTGCTTCTTACATCCCTCAATTAAGATGCTTAACTATACACAATGTTACAAATTCAATCTCGTAAAAACTGCGTCAAAATGTACTCATCTGACGTGTTCTAGTACGGAAAATCATAAACTTAGCCCACTATCAATAATCCGGTTATAAGACATGAATAATGTGATTGAATTAACACTTTCTGAACACTTGATACATTTGCTAAAGTTATAAGGTTTGTCATTTCATCATCAGGAAGGTGTGTTTTGTTTGGAAGTCGTTTTACGGATATCAATCTCAAAGGGGATATGTTTGGCGGTGTAACTACAGCCATCATCTCGTTACCTTTAGCATTGGCATTTGGTGTTGCTTCTGGCGCGGGAGCTGAAGCTGGCTTGTGGGGCGCCATTATGGTTGGCCTATTTGCAGCATTGTTTGGCGGTTCGAGTAGTTTGATTTCTGAACCTACCGGCCCTATGACGGTGATCATGACTGCCGTAATGACGAGTATGGTTGCTAAATATCCTGAAACGGGTATGGCAATGACCTTTACTGTCGTGATGATGGCCGGTGCATTCCAGATATTACTTGGTACGTTAAAGCTAGGAAAATACGTCACTTTGATGCCATATAGCGTGATCTCCGGATTCATGTCGGGCATTGGCGTTATTCTGATTATCTTGCAGCTGTCTCCATTGTTAGGGCATGCCGCTCCATCCGGTGGTGTAATGGGCACGCTCTCTGCTTTACCTGATACGCTAGCAAACTTAAAAGTGAGTGAGCTATTTCTAGGTGCTCTGACACTCGGTATTCTTTTTGGCTTCCCCGCTAAGTATCGTAAGTATGTGCCTGCTCAACTGGTCGCGTTAGTGGCTGTAACGCTCTTGTCCGTCATTATTTTTGATACCGACTCTATTCGCCGTATTGGTGAAATCCCAGCTGGTTTACCTTCCCTCGTTATCCCTACGATCAGCGCTGAACAGTTTACTACTATGGTTATCGATGCCTTGGTGCTTGGTACATTAGGTTGTATTGATACGCTTTTGACCGCGGTTATCGGAGATTCATTGACTCGTAAAGAGCATGACTCAGACAAAGAGCTTCGTGGCCAAGGCATTGCCAATATGATCTCTGGCCTGTTTGGTGCACTACCTGGCGCGGGTGCCACTATGGGGACTGTAACCAATATTCAGGTGGGAGCGCGTTCTCCGCTTTCAGGTGTTATTCGAGCTTTAGTACTTGCGCTCGTGGTATTGGTTGCAGGTGGTTTAACAGAACCGATTCCTATGGCAGTGCTGGCTGGTATCGCGATGTATGTTGGTTTCAATATCCTAGATTGGAGCTTTATCCAGCGCGCGCACAAGGTTAGCTATGCCGGCATGGGCGTGATGTACGGCGTGATGCTATTGACTGTGTTTGTTGACTTGATTATTGCCGTTGGACTGGGTGTGTTTATCTCGAATATTCTGATTATTGAAAGATTAAGCCGAGAGCAAGCCAGACAAGTTAAGGCGATCAGTGATGGTGATGATGAAGACGATATCCCATTGACTGATAGCGAACGTCAGTTACTCGATAGTGCCAATGGTAAGGTGCTATTCTTCTACCTATCAGGGCCGATGATATTCAGCGTTTCAAAGGCGATTTCACGTCAGCACTCAAGTATCTCTGACTATGAAGCGATGATTCTAGACCTGACAGATGTACCTATGATTGATGTCACTGTTGGCCTAGCGCTAGAGAATGCGATTAAAGATGCATTGGATGCGCAGTGTGAGGTGTATCTGCTGTGTCCTAATGAGAATACTCGTCAACAACTAGAGAAGTTCCACGTGATTGACCTAGTACCTGAATCCAACACTTATCGATTCAGATATGAAGCCCTGACGGCAGCAACAAGCTATGTCGACAGAGATGAGCATCAATTTGAGTCAGTTTAATTTTTCAGTAATAAGCTGATATTAATGACCTGATATGAATAATCTAATATGAATAAGCTATAGACGCTCACTTCAAGACTGATCATTAATGCCGTTAAGTGAATCACTTAGCGGCATTTTTATATTTATTGAACGTTGATTTAGTCTTCACCTAGCCAAGACGCTTATTTGTTTTCGAAAGAAACTCTCACACGATATTTGTATTCATCGTCAATCAACGATAAACTTGTTTGCAAAATGGCCGAGTTAACAAGTTTGGGTTAGTTTTCTGCTAGCTCGTTTTAAGCATTACTCTCTTCCTCAAGCTCGGTCGTCTACATCTTATCTATAGCAAATGGCAGTCTATCTCTATGTATGCATTAGAAATTGAGCAATTAAGAAAAACTTATGCTGGGGGCTTCGAGGCTCTTAAGGGCGTTAGTTTACAAGTAGAAAAAGGCGACTTTTACGCACTACTTGGTCCCAATGGTGCGGGTAAATCAACCACCATTGGTGTTATCTCTTCACTGGTAAATAAAACGTCAGGCAAGGTTAAAGTGTTCGGCTACGACATTGATACCGATCTGGAATTGGCGAAGCAGAACTTAGGCCTTGTGCCTCAAGAGTTTAACTTTAACCCGTTTGAAACCGTTGAACAGATCGTGCTGCAACAAGCGGGTTATTACGGCGTGCCAAAAGCATTAGCGAAAGAGCGAGCGAAAAAGTACCTATCTCAACTCGATCTGTGGGAAAAGCGTGGCGAACGCGCGCGTAACTTGTCTGGTGGTATGAAGCGTCGTTTGATGATCGCGCGTGCATTGATGCATGAACCTCATTTGTTGATCCTTGATGAACCGACAGCAGGCGTTGATATTGAACTACGTCGTTCAATGTGGGAATTCCTAAAAGAGATCAATGAGAAGCAGGGCATTACCATTATCTTGACCACGCACTACCTAGAAGAAGCAGAAATGCTGTGTCGCAACATTGGTATCATCAATCGCGGTGAGCTGATTGAGAACACAACAATGAAAGCGCTGTTGGGCAAATTGAGTGCTGAGACCTTTATTCTGGATCTGGAAGAGGGCACGACTGAACCTAAGCTTGAAGGCGTGAATAGCCAAGTGATGGTCAATGGCTCGCTAGAAATCGAAATCGACAAGAACCTAGGTTTGAATACCATCTTTGCTCAATTGAGCGAGCAACAGGTTAAAGTCCTCTCTATGCGTAACAAAGCAAACCGTCTAGAAGAGCTATTTGTGAGTATCGTCCGTGAGGGGAGTAAATAATATGTACAGCCTATATTGGACCGCTTTCTGCAGTTTGTTGACCAAAGAGATCAATCGCTTTACTCGTATCTGGGTGCAGACTCTGGTGCCGCCAGCGATTACCATGACGCTTTACTTCATCATCTTCGGTAACCTGATTGGTGCGCGTATTGGTGAAATGAACGGCTTTAGCTACATGGAATACATTGTTCCCGGTCTGATCATGATGTCGGTGATCACCAACTCATATTCCAACGTTGCTTCATCGTTCTTTAGTGCCAAGTTCCAGAAGAACATTGAAGAGCTGCTTGTAGCGCCTGTTCCTAACTACGTGATTATCGCCGGCTTCGTAATGGGTGGTGTGGTTCGTGGATTGTTAGTGGGTACCATAGTAACCTTCGTGTCGTTGTTCTTTGTCGACTTACAAGTTGACCATTGGGGCGTGATCATTGCGACGGTATTTTTAACGTCGGTAGTATTCGCTTTGGGTGGCTTGATTAACGCGGTATTCGCACGCACGTTTGATGATATCTCTATTATCCCAACCTTTATCTTAACGCCGCTGACGTACCTTGGTGGTGTGTTCTACTCGATCAGTCTATTGCCTGAATTCTGGCAAGGTGTATCGAAGTTGAACCCTATCGTGTACATGGTTAACGCGTTCAGATATGGCTTCTTGGGTGTGTCTGATGTGGGGATCGTGACGTCGTTTGGCGTACTAGGTGTGTTTATCGTGCTGTTGTATGGCATTGCACACTACCTAGTGGCAAAGGGTATTGGCTTACGTAGCTAACCTTTGGTTCATCTAAGTAACAGGTAAAGAAAAAGGTCGATATAACATCGACCTTTTTTTGTTTTGCGTTAAGAGCAGAAGCCGACTATTCAGTCGTTTCTTCTTTCACTTCTTCTTTGGTTTCCGTTACCAAATCGAGAACTTGGTTATCGATAAGACGCGTCTTACCTAGGAAAGCCGACATTAGAATCACTGCTTGAGTTGATTCTGAAGTGATCGCTTGCAGAGTTTTAGCATCACAAATGAAGATTTCGTCAGGTTGAAGATCTGCAGCGCGTAGTTGGTCAGTAGCATCTTCAATCACTGATGCGTAATCATCGCGACCACCACGAATAGCGCTGCTGATCCAGCGCATAGTACGCGCTAAAACGGGCGCTCGTTGGCGCTCGTCAATCGTTAGGTTGCTATTGCGAGAGCTCATTGCCAAACCATCCATTTCACGAACGGTCGCAACGCCGACAACTTCAATGTCTAATGCTAAATCAGTGGTCATCTGGCGAATAACAGCAAGTTGCTGAAAGTCTTTCTCGCCGAAGCATGCAAAGTCTGGCTGAACGATATTAAACAGTTTAGTGACAATGGTTGATACACCACGGAAGTGACCTGGACGAGAGGCACCTTCAAGCATGTGAGATATGCCAGGGACCTCAACAAACGTCTGCTTGTCTAATCCATCTGGGTACATCACCTCTGGCGTTGGTGTAAATACTAGCTCAACCCCTTCACCTGTTAGTTTGCTTAAATCTGCTTCTAACGTTCGAGGGTAGTTGTTTAGGTCGTCTGCACGGTCAAACTGCATTGGGTTTACAAAGATGCTTACCACAACGATGTCGGCCAGTTCACGAGCTTTCTTTACCAGAGTCAGGTGGCCTTCATGCAGGTTTCCCATTGTCGGTACAAAAGCAACCGTACGTCCATCACGCTTAAATTGTTTAATCTGCTCACGAAGAGCCGCTATTTCAGCAAAAGTTTGCATACTTACTCCTAAGCGATTGTATGAGCTTCATCAGGGAAGCGCGCGCTCTCTACTTCTTCTTTGTATAGAGCTACTGCCTTACGCATATCACCTGTTTCTGCTAGGAAGTTCTTAGAGAACTTCGGCATGTAGTTCGCAGAAATACCGAACATGTCATGCATAACCAAGATCTGACCATCGGTAACATTACCTGCGCCGATACCGATAACCGGTACGTCACAAGCTTCTGTAATTCGTTTTGCCAATGAAGCTGGCACACATTCAAGTAGAACGATTTGAGCGCCTGCGTTTTGCAGTGCTAACGCGTCAGCAACCATTTTGTCGGCTTGCTCGTCGTCACGACCTTGAATCTTGTAACCACCAAAAATGTTCACAGACTGGGGCGTCAAGCCTAAGTGTGCACATACTGGTACTGCACGTTCTGTTAGCATCTTCACAGTATCAACCAACCAGCTTCCGCCTTCGATTTTTACCATGTTCGCACCAGCACGCATCAAAGTCGCTGCGCTCTCACAAGCTTGTTCTGGCGTCGCGTAGCTCATGAAAGGCATGTCAGCCATAAGAAGACAATTTGGGCTACCAGCACGCACTGAGCGAGTATGGTAAGCAATGTCTTCAACGGTTACTGGTAATGTATCGTTATGGCCTTGTAAAACCATACCCAGTGAATCACCGACAAGCAGAACTGGCATTTCTTGGCTTTCGAATAATTGAGCAAAGCTCGCATCATAAGCTGTCGAAGTCGCAAATTTACGGCCTTCACGTTTGCATTTGATCAGGTCGTTAATGGTTACTTTTTTCATTGGTTTTCCTTAATGCGCTTGGCTATTGCTGCCAAACATTGAGCCCGTTCTTATCTACTATTTTCAGTAGTTCTGTCAGCTCAGTCCCATCAGGGAGTTGTAAACTTGGTGCGATTTCAGCAAGCGGGTAGAGTACAAACTCTCGTTCTTTCATTCCATAATGAGGAACGATTAAGCGCTCTGAATCGATCACCTCATTGCCGTATAGCACAATGTCGAGATCCAAGGTTCTTGGTCCCCAACGTTCGTCTTTACGGACGCGCCCTTGCTCTAGTTCGATCTTTTGAGTGCAATCAAGCAGTTCAATTGGCGTTAATTCGGTTTGGATAGCGACTACCGCGTTGATGTAGTCTGGTTGATTTTGCGGTCCCATTGGAGTGCTACTATATAGCTGAGAGGTCGCAATAAACGTTGATCGCGGTAGGCTTTTTAGCGTTTCGATAGCCAAATTTGCTTGGCTAACTGGGTCGGCAAGGTTGCTGCCGACCGCAATGTAAGCAGTTATCATTCTGATTGCTTACTCTTTTTGTTTCGGTAAGTCTTACGGCGACGATGGCCTGACTTTGATGGTGCTGCAACGTCGTTAGCCATTGCTTGACGCATGTTACGACCTGCAGTCTGATAACGCTCCCACCATTTTGCTAACTCTTTGGTTTCGCCACCTTCAATCTCACCACGCATTTCTAGGAAATCGTAGCCTGCACGGAATTTGTTTAATTCCATTAGACGAACAGCGCGTTTACCGTTGCGACGAGGCAGTCGAAGTTGCAGTTGCCAAACTTCGCGAATGGTTGCTGTGTGACGACGAGGAATCGCAATAGACTTTACTTGCTGATCTAGAATGATGTTACTCGCTTCCATGATCGCATCGTAGTGTGCCATACCCTGTTCAGCGACAAGTTTGTCTGCCAGCTTGTTCATTGGGTACCAAAGCATCGCTGCGAACATGAATGCTGGGTTTACTCGCTTACCATCTTCGATGCGAAGGTCGGTTGAATCGAGAACCAAATCAAGCATCTGCTCTGTGTGTGAGTCGTAATCTTCGGTGAAGTGCTCCGCTACCGCTGGGAACATCTGTTGGAATAGATTGTACTCGCGCATCAGGTGGTAGGTTTCTAAACCGTGACCTGATTGCAGTAATTTTAGAGACTCTTCGTAAAGGCGCGCTGCTGGGATATCTCTTAGAAGGTGAGCTAACTCTTCAATCGGGTCAGCCGTGTCTTCTTCGATGTCGAAATCCAGTTTAGCGGCGAAGCGCATTGCACGTAGCATACGTACTGGGTCTTCGCGGTAACGCGTTTCTGGATCGCCAATCAGGCGGATCAGTTTATCTTCTAAATCTTCTACACCACCCGCGTAATCGTGGATGCTGTAGTCTGCAATGTTGTAGTACATCGCGTTGATTGTGAAATCACGACGCTCTGCATCTTCATCAACACTGCCGTACACGTTATCGCGAAGTAGCATGCCTTCTTTCGATTGTGCAGAAACGTTCTTCGATGGTTCTTGGTGGTGACCACGGAAAGTTGCCACTTCAATGATGTCGCGACCAAACATTATATGTGCCAAGCGGAAACGGCGACCGATAAGACGACAGTTTCTGAAGAGGTGTTTGATTTGCTCTGGCGTTGCGTTGGTCGCAATATCAAAATCTTTTGGCTGAGAGCCTAATAAGATATCGCGCACACCACCACCGACTAGAAATGCGTCAAAACCCGCACCATTCAGGCGATATAGCACTTTTAGTGCGTTGTCGCTGATCTGCTTGCGTGAAATATTGTGCTCTTGACGAGTATAAATATTCAGAGCTAATTCGTGGAATCCGCGTTGTTCGCTTGGGGTATTGTCGTTTGTATTCATTAGTTTAGAACAAAGTAGGTATCGCCAACTTTGTTTTTCTCTTAGTCCAAAGTGGTAGTGCAGAGTTTAATTGCGGCTAATAATAGCTTAGCGCGAGCCATTTGAGAACATCGTCTGCTTAACCACAGTGGTTGGTTATGGCATTTTTATGTGTCGTTTTTGCTATTTGCCGTGAGTTTCGAGCTAATTACAGTGCTCTTTTTGTAAACTATCAGGTAACTGACTGACGTTCCATTGTTGGCAGCCCCACAATAAAATCTCATCCATTGAAGCCTCATAAAGGGCCGTCGGGATATCAAAACCTAAGAATCGCATCGCGTTGAGTAACGTTGGTTTTGGGTTGTCTAGATCTATCGCGGTGGCATGGTTCTGTTTTGACAGTTTATTCCCCAAGCCATCGGTTGCCAATGGTAAGTGCAAGTAGCTCACTGTTTTTTGCTTGAGCGTCTTATACAAACTGATTTGTCGACCTGTTGGTTCTATCAGGTCTGCGCCTCTTACGACTTCTGTTACTCCTTGGTCGATGTCATCAAGAACAACGGCCAAGTTATAGGCAAACAATCCATCTCTGCGTTTAATAATAAAATCTTCTTCAGCTAGTGCTTTAGGGATTTGAATGGTGCCGTGGCGAACATCATCAAAGGACTCCACTGGAAAGTCCATGCACAAGCGCACCGCCTGTTCACCTGAATCGATTAGGCCTACATCTCGACAGTGACCATTGTAAAAGCCGCCCAAAGCCTTTATCTGCTTGCGGGTGCATTGGCAGTAGTAGGCTTGATTGTCAGCAACCCATTGATCGATTTGAGCTTGATACAAGTCATGACGTTGGCTTTGATAGACGACTTCACCATCCCAAAATAGATGGTAAGCCTCAAGCGTCTTAAGAATGAGGTCTGCAGCGCCGGCCATTTCTCTTGGTGGGTCGAGGTCTTCCATACGAACTAACCATTTTCCTTGGTTAGATTTCGCTTGAAAGTAGCTACCAAGAGCAGCAACAAGTGAGCCAAAATGAAGAGGACCTGACGGTGATGGTGCAAAGCGCCCGATATAATTCATGAGTGAACAACCTAATCTAAATGGTACCGCAGTAGCCGATTCTTAAGACGTTTGACAAGAGCTTTAATGCCTAGAACTAAGGCTTAAAGCTGCTATTTACTATCAAGCGTGTGAAATACTTCGCTTGGATAACAAACAAAAAAGGGAGCCAAGGCTCCCTTTCTTTACATCTGCAAGAATTAACCTTGCATCTGTTTTTCTTTGATCTCTGCAAGTGTTTTACAGTCAATACAAAGATCAGCAGTTGGACGAGCTTCAAGGCGACGAATGCCAATCTCGATACCGCAAGAATCACAGAAGCCGAAATCGTCTTCTTCGATCTTGTCTAATGTCTTCTCAATTTTTTTGATAAGACGACGCTCACGGTCACGGTTACGTAACTCTAAGCTGAATTCTTCTTCTTGAGAAGCACGGTCAACTGGGTCTGGGAAATTCGCTGCTTCGTCCTGCATGTGGTGCACAGTACGATCAACTTCTTCCCTGAGCTGGTTGCGCCAAGCTGCTAAAATTTTTGTAAAATGTTCCGTTTGCTCAAGTGACATGTACTCTTCACCTGGCTTCTCTTGGTACGGTTCAACACCTGCGATGGCTAGGATGCCTAGCGCTTTTTTCTTAGATTCTGGCATACAGCATCTCCTATTTACACCTAGTCAACTGCAAAGCAGCTAATTTTAAGGCGGGTATCTATAGCAGAAAGAACGAATGGTGGCAAATACTCTTATTCAAACTTGCAATCAATGTGATTAGTTCAGCATCTTTGCTTAGCTATTGATAAATTCAACAGCTTGTTTTAGTTGTATTTGAGTACTGCTGAGCTCTGCTTTATAGCAAAGCACTTCAACTCCAGCGTCTTGTGCTTGTTTTAGTAATAACGAATATTTGGCGTCTATATGGTGTGCCGCAGACACTTTTTCAATACCTGAATGTAAAACAGTGAATAAAAGTACGGCTCTATTTCCAGATTCGACCATTTCTGTGAGTTCACGCAGATGTTTTTGGCCTCTGGTTGTGACCGCATCAGGGAAAAAACCTTGCCCTTTAGTTGACGTTTCTTGCTCGTCGAGCAAAGTGACGCTTTTCACTTCGATATAGCAAGGCGGCTTTTCGTTATCTTCAAGCAGAATATCAATGCGACTATTCTCACTGCCATATTTCACTTCGGTTCGTAACGCGTTATAACCTAAGAGTTCAACTATAGCCCCATTTTCAATTGCTTCCACTGCTAGCTGGTTTGCCCGCGCAGTATTTACACAAATACGATGACCTTTGTCTGTTTCTGAGATCTCCCAGCTGTTTGGGTACTTTCTCTTTGCATTATCGGAGGTTGAGTACCACACCGTATTGCCAGGAGTCGCACATCCTGTCATCGCTCCAGTGTTAGCGCAGTGAATAGTACGCTCGCTACCGTCAGGAAGTTGGATGTCAGTGAGGAAACGTTTATAGCGTTTAATAAGAGTCGCAGGCTCTAATGGCGGATTGAAGTGCATATTACTTATTTAGACAGGTAGGTTTTTATGTACAATGTTGCCAACATTACACCACAAGGTTCTCCCATTGCCACAACTGCCCATAGAAGCTGTGATGCCAGATCTGCTCGCTGGCGTAGAAACACACACTCAACTTATTCTAAAGGCCGCTCCCGGTGCGGGTAAGTCAACATTCTTCCCTTTACAGTTAGTTAAGACCAACGCCGTTCAAGGCAAAATCATCATGCTTGAACCGAGGCGTTTGGCTGCAAGGAATATTGCTACTTACTTAGCGAGCCAATTGGGAGAAAAGGTGGGAGAGAGCATTGGCTTTAGAGTTCGTGGTGAATCTAAAAGCAGCAGTGCGACTCGCTTAGAGATTGTTACTGAAGGGATCATGACAAGAATGATCCAAACCGACCCTGAATTAACTGGGGTTGATATGGTGATCTTTGATGAATTTCACGAGCGCAGTATTCACGCCGATACCGCATTGGCGTTTAGCTTAGAGATCCAAGAGGCGTTGCGTGACGATCTGAAAGTGGTAGTGATGTCGGCAACTTTAGATCAACAAGCTCTGCAAACTTTGCTGCCGAATGCCAAATACGTTGAATCACAAGGTCGCACCTTTCCGGTCGATTTCCGTTATCAGCCTCTTAACGCAAATGAATATCTAGCCCCTAAAATGGCTAACGTGATTCGCTCTCTGATGGAGAAAGAGTTAGGCTCACTTCTGGCCTTTTTGCCGGGTGTTTCTGCGATTAAGCAGGTGGAATCTCAACTAGAACAATTCGCCAATGATATCGATGTGTGTCCTCTGTATGGGCAACTCAGCTTTTCTCAACAGCAGAAAGCGATCGCGCCATCAGAGAAAGGGCGTCGAAAGGTGGTGTTAGCGACCAATATTGCTGAGACTTCTTTGACGATTGAAGGTATTCGATTGGTGGTTGATTCCGGGCTTGAACGTGTGGCGAAGTTCGATCTGAAAACCGGTATTACTAAGCTTGAGCAAGTGAAAATCTCGCAATCTTCAGCTGAACAACGAGCGGGCCGTGCGGGACGAATTGAAGAGGGCTTGTGCGTTCGTTTGTACAGCGAAACGCAGCTGATGCAGCAACCAGCTATACCAGAACCTGAAATTCTTCATTCTGATTTGTCTTCGCTGGTGTCTGAATTGACGCAATGGGGCGCTGCGAGTGCTGATGAACTGCAATGGTTAGACGTTCCACCCAAAGCTTCTATCGGGCAAGCCAAGCAACTCTTACAGACTCTTGAATTGTTAGACGATAATGGTCAATTTACGGCATTAGGAAAACAGGTCCAACGTTTAGGTCTAGAGCCTCGTATTGCCAGCATGTTGGTTAAAGCGCAGCAAGGTAGTCCTGCTTTGTTGAATGTCGCGATTGTTGCTGCTGCTTTGCTGGAAGAGCCGGAGCGCAATGTGACGGATATTCAACACTCTTTGCATCGACTTAAGCAAAGAAAACATTCCAAAAATAGCGTTGTGATGCAGCGAGCGAAAAGTCTCGCGAGCAAACTCAATCATCACTTAGATTTGTCACAAGCTGACGAATCATTGCTACCATTAGTGCTTTGTTTTGCCTTCCCAGACCGGATTGCACAAGTGAGAAGCGCGACCAGCAGTGCTTTCCTTTTGGCGAATGGCCACGGTGCTGAGGTTCGTGATGATGATCCACTGGCGAACAATAACTATATCGTAGTGATTGATTTGATGCGCAGCACAGGGCGAGCCAGTCAGATTTTCTTAGCCACCGCGGTTGATATCGCACAGTTAGAAGCTGAATTTCCAAAACTGTTTGTGCGTTCCGATTACGCCGATTGGGATGAGAAACGTGGCCGTTTAGTTGCTGAGCAGCGTGTATCTCTGGGCAAGTTGATTATCAGCACCAAAGCTTTACCTGATCCCGATGCGAATCAGGCGAGCCAAGCGCTGCTCAATTATGTCGCTCGATGTGGGTTGGATCGCTTAAATTGGACAGCTTCGGCTAAGCAGTTGGTTGAGCGTGTACGCAGTGCAGAGCTTTGGATGCCTGAGCATGATTGGCCAGCGATGGACGATGCGAGTTTGATTGAACACCTTGATGAGTGGCTATCTCCCTATCTGAATGGCATTAAGTCGGCAAAAGGACTGTCTAGTGTTTCGATTGAGCAAGCATTGTCGGCTTATCTTGGTTGGCCTTTGAATCAAGAAATCGACCAATGGTTGCCAACGCACTATCTGATGCCAACAGGCAGCAAGAAGGCCATTCGTTATCAATATCAATCTGAACCAGTGATCTCAGTGCGAATGCAGGAAGTCTTTGGCGAACAAGACTCGCCATTGATCGCGCAAGGGCGTAAAAAAGTAGTGCTTGAGCTCCTTTCTCCAGCACAGCGACCACTACAAATTACTCAAGATTTAGCTGGCTTTTGGGCTGGCGCGTACAAAGAAGTACAAAAAGAGATGAAGGGCCGTTACCCAAAACATCCTTGGCCGGATGACCCTGCTAACCATGTAGCAACCACTAAAACCAAACGACAGTTGAATCGATGATGACCAAAATGTTAACGCCAAAAAAGGCACCACCTAAAAAAGCGCCAGCAAAGAAGTCACCAGCGACCAAAGCCAAGCCAAGAAAACCAAGAGCGGCTGCGAAAAAGACCAAACCTAAGGCTAAGAAATCTGGCAAAAGAGGTTGGTTGAAGATCCTATGGGGCATTTCTTGGAAAGCGGGCTTAGCGCTTGCTGCATTGCTGTTGTTCGTCGGTATTTATCTTGATTCTGTGGTCAAACAGCGCTTTGAAGGTCAGCTGTTTGATTTGCCAACCGTGGTTTATGCGCGAGTGCTAGACCTGTCTCCGGGAACTCCGGTGAGTTTGGTTCAGGTTAAGAATGAGCTCGATGTACTTAATTACCGTAAGGTGAACGCGCCTCGTCACCCAGGCGAATACTCTTCTTCTTCGACCAAGATTGAAATGATTCGTCGTCCGTTCGAGTTTGTTGATGGACCGGAAGCGGATCGTCATGTGATGCTGCACTTCAATGGTAACGAATTAACTCGCATTCAGTCGCTGGAGAAGAAAGGCGACATGGGCTACCTGCGTGTTGAACCGAAAATGCTTGGCATGCTTGAGAAAAGTAACGATGAGCAGCGCCTGTTCTTAAAACGCAATCAGTTCCCAGAAGTGATGGTTGATGCCTTACTGGCAACCGAAGACCGAAACTTCTATCAACACGATGGTGTGTCGCCACTGGCCATCGCTCGTGCAATGGTCGTTAACGTCAAAGCTGGGCGAACGGTACAAGGTGGTAGTACGCTGACACAACAGTTGGCAAAAAACCTGTTCCTGTCCAGTGAACGTACATTGTGGCGTAAGGTTCGTGAAGCCTACATTGCACTTATCTTAGACCATCGTTACAGCAAAGACCGTATCCTAGAGGCTTACTTAAATGAGGTTTATCTTGGACAGAATGGTGGGCAAGCGATTCATGGCTTCGGTTTAGCGTCTCGTTTGTATTTTGGTCAACCTATTCAAGAGCTGCGCATCGATCAGCTAGCACTGCTGGTGGGTATGGTGAAAGGACCGTCGTATTACAATCCGGTTCGCTATCCTGAGCGTGCTAAGACTCGACGCGATCTGGTTCTTCGCTTATTGATGCAACAAGACATCTTAACTCCGCGACAATACGAAGAGGCGGCGAGTCGTGATTTGGATATTCAAGACAACCCACGCATTGCTAGCCGTCAGCCCGCTTATTTCCAACAAGTAAACATTGAGCTAAAGAAGTATGTCGGCGATCGATTTGAGGCGAAAAAAGGGATTCGAGTCTTTACCTCTCTGGATCCGGTATCTCAAGACAAGTTAGAGAAGTCGATTGCTCGTAAGGTGCCTGATTTATCGAAAACCGCAGGTAATAAGCTGGAAGCAGCAGCTATTGCCGTGGATAGAAATACCGGTGAAATCCGGGCGATGGTCGGTGGTAAGCGTACTGGCTACGATGGCTTTAACCGTGCCTTGAACGCGAGTCGCCCAATTGGTTCTTTGGTCAAGCCTGCAATTTACTTAACCGCACTAGAGCAGCCTCAGAAGTACACGTTGGCGACAACATTGAAAGACACGCCACTGAGCTTGAAAGGCAGTAAAGGTAGCGTGTGGAGCCCGAGAAACTTCGATCGTAAGTTCCGTGGCGATGTGCCTTTGTATGTGGCGCTTTCTAAGTCTTACAACGTACCTACTGTTCGTTTAGGCATGCAATTAGGCATTGATAGTGTCTCGGATACGATTGGAAAACTGGGGGTCGATAAAAATGAGATTCGCCCAGTGCCGTCGATGTTTTTGGGTTCGTTCTCACTGACTCCGTTCCAAGTTGCGCAGATGTATCAAACCATTACCAATTCTGGGCGTATAGCACCTTTGTCTGCGCTTCGCTCAGTTGTTGATAACGATGGCGAGGTTCTGTATCAGTCGATCCCTCGTGTATCACAAAGCGTTGACCAGCAAGCCGCTTGGCTTACAACCTATGCAATGAAACGTGGCGTGTCGGAAGGCACGGGCCGTTTCCTACAAGGTCAGTTTGCATGGGCAGGGTTAGCTGGTAAAACTGGCACTAGTAATGACAGCCGAGACAGTTGGTTCGTGGGCGTAGATGGCCGTGAAGTGACGACCATCTGGCTAGGACGTGATGATAATAAGCCGACTAAGCTTACTGGTTCGAGTGGTGCGTTACGTGTTTATGCCGATTATCTCAAACAGAGAACACCCGAGCAGTTATTACTGCCTTGGCCGACAGGAATTGTCACCGCTAACTTTACTCGAACTTCTGAAGGGGCTTTAGAGTTTGATTGTGATGGTGCAGTTAAACTGCCACTTTGGGATGAGGGTGGAAACATTAAAAAGGGCTGTGAAAGTCAACCAAAACAGTGGCTAAAGAAGCTTTTCCAGTGGTAAAGTCGTAACAAGAAAGAATGACAAGGACAGTTAAAATAATGATTTCTCGTTGGTTAGTGAGTGGCTTAGGTGTTGTCGGTACTGTGATCAGTTTTCAGCTGTTTGCATCCACCGCGACACAGATTGATCAATCTCAGCAGGCTGAACAAGCTCATAAAAGGCCAACCGTTGCTGTCGTTCTTGCTGGTGGTGGGGCAAAAGGTGCAGCTCACATTGGTGTGCTTAAAGCTCTAGAAGAGATGCAAATCCCGGTTGATTACATTACCGGTACCAGTATGGGCTCATACGTTGGTGGTCTTTATGCGACAGGGATGAGCGCAGACGAGATCGAGAGCTTTATTTATACGGTTGATTGGAATCGCGGTTATCGTGATCGCGTTAACCGTAGTGATCGCCGTGTACGTGACAAAGAATATGAAGACCGCTACCAACTGAACACCGATCTCGGCTTAGGTTGGGGCGAAATCAAAGCAAGGAAAGGGGTGGTGCAAGGCCAGAATATGTTGCGTATTCTGCGTGAGACCACGGGTAATCTATCCTCATTCGATTCTTTCGACCATCTTGCTATCCCATACCGTTCAGTCGCAACTGACATTATCGAACTTGAAGAGGTGGTCATCGATCATGGCCACCTTGTTGATGCCATGATGGCGAGTATGTCAGTTCCCGGCGCGCTTCCCCCTTATGACCTCGATGGTCGAATGCTGGTTGATGGTGGTGTCACCAATAACATGCCCGTCGACGTAGCCAGAGCGATGGGTGCAGACATCGTCATTGCGGTGGATATCAGTACCAACTACAAAGGCAAAGATGATTTCACGAATTTTCTAGCCGCAGCTGACCAACTCTCTAATTATCTTGTTCAACGCAGCACCCAAGAGCAAGCTGAAACTTTAACAGACGATGATGTCTTCCTGCGCCCAGATGTTGGGGAAATGGAGACGACAGAATTTGATAAAATGCCATCGGCTTTCCTCGCGGGCTATGAAGCTGCTAAGCAGCATACTGATGAACTTTCTAAGCTATCGCTCTCAAATGCCGATTATCAGCATTATATCGAGGACAAACAAAAAGCGCGCAGACAGCTAAAACACGGCGATAAGACCGTCGTTGACCGAGTTGTTATCAATAACAATACCCACTATTCCGATAAGCTGATCGAAAACCGTTTAAACCTTGATTCAGGTGAGATTCTGAAGACCAGTGAAATTGAATCTAAAGTACAAGACCTCTATGCGCTAGATAGATTCGAGTTGGTGACTTATGAATTTGACACGGTAGATGGCGAGGAGCAACTGCTGGTCGATGTGAACGAAAAATCTTGGGGGCCAAACTACCTCAACTTTCGATTCTTTCTTGAAGATGATTTCTCTACTACAAGCCAATACTCGCTCGGTGTCTCAGCCAACTTTACTGATATTAATAAGCATGGTGCAGAGCTAAGAACCAATATCGAGATGGGAACGGACAAGCGAATTGAAGCGGAACTATACTCGCCATTCTTTTCGAGTCAAAAGCTGTTTACTTCGGCATCGGTTGTTTACAGCAAAGAGAACAGAAACCTACCCGCAGATATTGATGATATTGAAGAACCGACACTGGACGTAACGAAAGATTATCTCCCTATGACGTATAGTGAATATGTCGGTGAATTGGCATTAGGCTATCAACCAACCTTGTGGCAGGAGCTGACATTTGGTGTTCGTTATACAGATGGGGATGTTGAGGTTTCTTCGTTACCTTCATTGGGCAGTGGTGGCTACAAGCGTATTGGTGGCTTCATGGGTTACCGACTGGATACTTTGGATAATTTCAGCTTACCGACCAAGGGTTACTTTGTCGATTTAGAGTACCTCGTTTCTCATGATGATTTTGATAATGACAGCTCTCTTGGTGAATCGGATTTAACGTCTGAGAGTGATACGGTTTATGAGTTTTCGGCCAATTTCATGGCAGCAAAGAGTATTGAGAAGCATACTTTAGTCGCAAAGCTGGATTACGGTATTGTAGAGAGCAAAAATTCGATTTTCCCTATTGATCCCAAAGAGCTTGGTGGCTTCTTAAACCTGTCAGGTATTCCAAGGAATAGTATGATTGGTCAGAACTTGGCTTACACCAGCCTTATTTATCGTTATAAGTGGTTTGAAAATGACTTCGGCCTTTTTAAATCACCATTCTACGTGGGCGCATCCATTGAGCATGGTGGTGTTTGGTCGAACAATGATTTGAGTATTGATGAAGCGCCAATGTACACCGCGGGTTCTGTTTTCGCGGGTGTTGATTCTCCAATCGGGCCGATCATTTTAGCTTATGGCCGAACCGAAGATAATTTCGATTCGGTGTATCTGATTGTAGGTACGTCCTACAAATAATCATGCGCAGAGTCGCCATTTAAGTGCGTAATTAGGCAAAAATAGTGGGACTTTCGTCTTAACTTGCTATGTTGGTCAAAATGATAAGATTTTAATTTAACGTTAAATTTGCTATTCTACCGCCCACAGTTTGGCCTCTATGACGCCGCTCATCAATACAAATTGAATGACAAAAATGGCAATGGAGAGCCAAGTTTCCAAGGATGTTCACTTCTTTATTTTACTAACAATTATGAAGGGAAGAAGTGAACCGCAATGAGAGGAAAAAAGTCGTGCTTGAAGCCTACCGTAAACACGTCGAAGAACGTGCTGCCGAAGGAGTTGTTCCAAAACCACTAGATGCTGAGCAGGTAGCTGGCCTAGTTGAACTTCTGAAGAATCCACCTCAAGGTGAAGAAGAAATCATTCTTGACCTACTAGAAAATCGCATTCCACCGGGTGTAGATGAAGCTGCTTACGTAAAAGCTGGCTTCCTTACGGCTATCACTAAAGGTGAAGTAGCTTCGCCACTAGTAAGCAAAGCAAAAGCTGCAGAACTGCTTGGTACCATGCAAGGCGGTTACAACATCGAATCTCTAGTATCTCTACTAGACGATGCTGAGCTTGCTCCAATCGCTGTTAAAGCGCTATCTCATACTCTACTGATGTTCGATGCGTTCTATGACGTAGAAGAGAAAGCGAAAGCTGGCAATGCTGCTGCACAACAAGTACTTCAATCTTGGGCTGATGCTGAATGGTTTACAGCGAAAGATAAAGTAGCAGAAAAAATCACAGTAAAAGTATTTAAAGTCACTGGTGAAACGAACACCGATGACCTATCTCCAGCGCCTGATGCATGGTCACGTCCTGACATCCCAGTACACGCGAAAGCGATGCTGAAGATGGAACGTGATGGCATTACTCCTGATGAACAGGGTAGCGTTGGTCCAATCAAACAAATTGAAGAAATGCAAAAAGATGGCATTCCACTGGCTTACGTTGGTGATGTTGTTGGTACAGGTTCTTCACGTAAATCGGCAACAAACTCAGTACTTTGGTTCATGGGTGAAGATATCCCATTCGTACCAAACAAGCGTACTGGCGGTGTTTGTCTTGGTGGTAAAATTGCACCAATCTTCTACAACACAATGGAAGATTCAGGCGCACTACCCATTGAACTGAACGTACAAGACATGAACATGGGCGATATCATTGATATCTACCCGTACGAAGGTGTTGTTCACAAGAACGGTTCTGTGATTTCAAACTTTGAGCTAAGCAAAGTACTTCTTGATGAAGTGCGTGCTGGTGGCCGTATTCCACTGATCATCGGTCGTGGTCTAACGGGTCGTGCTCGTGACGCTCTAGGTCTAGCTGAAACGGATCTGTTTGCTAAACCAATCGATCCATCTGCATCTGATAAAGGCTACACGCTAGCTCAGAAGATGGTTGGTAAAGCATGTGGCGTTGAAGGTGTTCGTGCTGGTCAGTACTGTGAACCTAAAATGACGACAGTCGGTTCTCAAGATACGACCGGTCCTATGACTCGTGATGAGCTTAAAGATCTGGCGTGTCTTGGTTTCTCTGCAGACCTTGTAATGCAGTCTTTCTGTCACACATCGGCATACCCTAAACCAGTCGATGTAAACACTCACCATACGCTACCTGATTTCATCATGAATCGTGCGGGTGTTTCACTTCGTCCGGGTGATGGCGTTATCCACTCATGGCTAAACCGTATGCTTCTTCCTGATACTGTAGGTACAGGTGGTGACTCGCATACTCGTTTCCCTCTAGGTATTTCATTCCCTGCGGGTTCTGGCTTGGTAGCATTTGCTGCAGCAACAGGCGTTATGCCTCTTGATATGCCTGAATCTATCTTGGTTCGCTTTAAAGGTGAAATGCAACCGGGTATCACGCTACGTGACCTAGTACATGCCATTCCTCTTTACGGCATCAAGCAAGGCCTACTAACGGTAGAGAAAGCCGGTAAGATCAACGAATTCTCTGGTCGTGTACTAGAAATTGAAGGTGTTGAGCACTTATCTGTTGAGCAAGCATTTGAGCTTTCTGATGCATCTGCTGAGCGTTCTGCTGCAGGTTGTACCGTTAAGCTTTCTGAAGAGTCTATCTCTGAGTACTTGAACTCGAACATCGTGATGCTGAAGTGGATGATCGCTGAAGGTTACGGTGATGTTCGTACGATTGAGCGTCGTATTACAGCAATGGAAGAGTGGCTAGAGAACCCTGAGTTGCTATCTGCTGATTCAGATGCGGAATACGCGCACGTTATCGAGATTGATCTTGCTGACATCGATCAACCAATCCTATGTGCACCAAACGATCCAGATGATGCTCGTCTTCTTTCGGACGTTCAAGGTACTGAGATTCAAGAAGTGTTCATCGGTTCTTGTATGACGAACATCGGTCACTTCCGTGCTGCAGGTAAGATGCTAGAAGAGTTTAACGGCTCGCTAAATACTCGCCTATGGGTGGCTCCGCCAACGAAGATGGATAAAGACCAACTGACAGAAGAAGGCTACTACGGCATCTTCGGTCGTGCTGGGGTACGTATCGAAACTCCTGGCTGTTCACTATGTATGGGTAACCAAGCTCGTGTTGCTGATGCTTCGACGGTTATGTCGACGTCAACGCGTAATTTCCCGAACCGCTTAGGTAATGGCGCGAACGTTTATCTGGCTTCTGCTGAGCTTTCTGCTGTTGGCGCGATTCTAGGTCGCATCCCAACGAAAGAAGAGTACTTAGAGTACGCTGAGAAGATTAATGCAACCGCTGCTGATACATACCGTTACCTGAACTTCCATAAAATGGGTCAGTACACGGAAAAAGCAGACACGGTTATCTTCCAAGAGCCTGCGTAACGTCTGATTTTGTTGTAAATATAATTAAGGCCGCTGTGAATAGCGGCCTTAATTGCTTTTAGCATACAGCGAAAATTGCTTTTAGCTTACAGAGAGCTCGATTAGTGCTTAATCGTATACATTGCTGCAACATTGCGAGCAGTAAGTTCAATATTTTCAGCCGCTTCAGCCAAAGCTGTCGGCAAGTCTACTGAACGGTTCACTACCGCAAATACCGCGTCGATACCATGCTCATGAACCACACCACAATCACTGGCTAGACAGCCGGCAATACCGATGACAGGCAGTTTATGTTTTTTGGCTGTGCGAGCGACACCAATCGGTGTTTTGCCATGAATGGTTTGGCTATCAATGCGCCCCTCTCCTGTAATCACAAGATCAGCATCTGAGACTATTTCATCTAAATTGACGGCGTCCATTACGATGTTAATACCAGGGCGAAGCTCCGCATTTAACAGGCCAACAAGTGCCGCGCCTAGACCGCCTGCCGCGCCAGCACCAGGGAGATCAATGACATCGACGCCTAACTGGTTTTTCATGATACTGGCATAATGAGCAAGGTTAGCATCTAACAGCTCAACCATTTCTGGTGTTGCGCCTTTTTGCGGACCGAATACCTGTGATGCCCCTTTTGGTCCGCATAATGGATTATCGACATCACAAGCGACCTCTAAGCGTACGTTTTGTAGGCGTGGGTCGAGGTTGGTGAGATCAATGGTTGTCAGTTTTGACAGTTCACCACCACCAAACACCAGCTCGTGACCCTCTGCATCTAGCATACGAATGCCTAGCGCTTGAGCCATTCCTAAGCCACCATCATTGGTCGCACTACCACCAATGCCAATAATAATATGCTCAACACCTTTATCTAATACGGCTTTGATCAACTCACCCGTACCATAGGTAGTGGTTTTTAGTGGATTACGTTGTTCTGGAGAGACTAAATCTAGGCCGGAAGCGGCCGCCATTTCAATAATGGCAGTTTTACCGTCACCGAACATACCGTAGAAGCCTTCGACAATTTCACCTAATGGACCAATCACTGGATGTTGGATGATAGAGCCATTGGTCGCATCCACCAGAGATTGTACTGTGCCTTCACCACCATCAGCCATTGGTAATTTTACGTATTCGGCGTTTGGTATTAGCTGTTTAAAGCCATCTTCAATCGCTTGAGCAACGCCCATTGCTGATAGGCTTTCTTTATATGAGTCAGGAGCAATTACAATTTTCATTTTGATACCTTTAAACTTAAACAAACAGACCAAATACACCGAAGATCATTACTGAGACGAAGGCGATAACAAGACCGACCGCTGACTCATAAGGGATGAGTTTTAGACGTTCATGAATACTCATATGTACCGCACCACCCGTGGCATGGAAGAAGCTACCATGTGGCATATGGTCAAGTACTGTCGCACCAGAGTGGATCATTGCTGCGCCTGCGAGAGCTGGAACACCTAGCTCAAGAATGGTGCTGGCAAATACATTCGATGCCACTACTGTTCCGGCAGTTGTCGATGCGGTTGATAGTGCCATCAGTGCGCCAGAAAACGGAGCAAGTAAGTAAGAAGGCAGCCCAGACATCGTCAGCACTTCAATCAGATCAGCTTTTAGTCCTGAGTTAGCAATGATGCCTGCAATGGTTCCTGTGCCCAGTAGCATTACAGCAACCGGTGCCATACGTGACAAGCCTGAAACCGCAAAGCTATTGGCTTGTTTGAAGCGACCCATAGCCAGTGCACCCAGCAATCCACCCAAGGGTAATGCAATTAGAGGATCAACATTGATATCAGCGAGTGGTCGCAGCGCGAGTAGGGCAATAGCCACTAACGGTGCAACGATTGAAGAAGAAAAGCTTGGCAGTGAACTTTGATCCGCTTTGACCACTTCACTTTCCGCTACTTTTGAACCTTTATTGACGAGGCGCTTTGCCAAGAAGTAGGCGAAAAGCAGCCCAAATAGACCCGGAATCACGCCTGCAGCCATCACAGAGGTTAACGGAACATTGAACGCATCAGCCGCCGCAATGGCATTTGGGTTAGGCGACATGACATTACCTGCTTTACCGCCGCCCACCATCGCCAAAAGGATCGCGGTTTTAGAAAGGTCTGCGCGGCGAGCAATAGCCAGTGCAATAGGAGAAACCGTGATAACGGCCACATCAACGAAAACGCCAACAGCGGTTAAAATCATGGTCGCAATGGCAAGAGCAAGTAAGGCGCGAGTTTCGCCTACTTTTTTGATGATGGATTCTGCAATCGAGGTAGCCGCCCCTGATTCAATTAGTACGCCGGCCAACACACCAGCGGCGAGAATTCGCATCACTGAAGTGACGATCCCTTGGGCACCACCTATCATTAACTCAACGGTTTCGGTGAGAGAAACGCCGCCAACCACGCCGCCAACCAAAGCACCGATGATCATGCCGTAGGTGGGTGGCACTTTTTTAAGAATGAGCGCGATAGCAACAATCAATGCTGAAAGTGCGCCAAGAGTTGAAACTTCAATCATGTTCTATTTCCCAGATAACGATGTGTCATTTTCGGCAAATATAAAGATATAGGGTTGGTAAGTCTTTGTCATTCTCTACAAATAAGTGCTCAAATCGGTCCTTTTAAATTGTGCAGTTGCACATTTTTTAGCTCGACCAGTGGAATAGATTTATTGCAATGTAGAGTTGAAATAGATCGTCTATATTGTTGATATTTAATGATGTTATTTGGTTTATCTTGTCTGTTCGATAGCGTAGCGTATTGCGATGGATATGTAGTTCGTTACAGGTGAGAGCTGAATCACAGTTCTGCTTTAAATATGTCTTCAAAGTTTTGATCAGTATCCCTTTACTGTCCTGTTGTTGAAGATGTAGGTAAGACTGCTCCAGTTGCTCACGAATCCATGGATCTTGTAACAGGCTACTCATAATGGCCGGCAGTCGATAGTCTTGATAGAAAAACATGTCTCCGGGGCGGTTACCGACACTGCGCATAGTGAGCTCAGCGGTATCATATGAGCTTGCTAAACCAGAAAGTCCGGTAAAGTAATCCCCAAGCGCAATCTTGATTTGAAACTTAGCTTCTTTCTTTATTCTTTTGAGTAGCAATTTCACGCGCTTGGCTTCTGCATCCTTGGACCAGCTGTTCCCTATCAGGGTTATAGGCTTGAGTACCACCACTTCGTTTTGTGAAACAGACAAGATACCGACTAAATTATCGCGCTCGGGATATTCAAGTAAATGTACTAATTGCTGTAAGTTTTCCAATGAAGGCGCAGTGTCTCCTATCGGTAACACCTTGACGATGGCGGCAATCCGCGGTTGTGCAAGGTCGAGATCCAGACGCTGTGCGATGGATTGCAGTTGCATGTCATTAAGCGTGCTACCTCGGATTAATTGCAATACCAATTCTTCACGATGCCTCTTATTCCACTCTACTTGAGACATAAGTACAGCTTGTTCAACAATAAGCTCAGCGGTCATCTTCACCAGCTCACCAAAATGATGAACTTGTTGCAGTGTCCCAGAAACCCCAATCGCCCCAATGACATTATCCTGAAATAGAATCGGTAAATTAACTCCAGGCTTAACCCCTTTTAGGTGTTCGGCAGTGGCTTCGTCAATATTAACGACTCGTGATTCGGTGATGGCAAGTACCGCTCCTTCATGTTTTTGGTATAAGCGAGTAGGATCACTGGATCCAATAATGCGACCTTTATTATCCATCACATTAATCGAGTGTGGGATGATCTTCATGGTTCGTTCGACAATTTGTTTGGCAATCATTTCGTTCAACTGCATAGAGCCCTCCTCTTCATTGACTGTGTAGGTTGGATCGTAACGATAAATTCGTCAATACGCTCGTTTCTGACAAGACAATGGTATACTCAGAAATAGTATCGCTTGAGTATTAATGCAGTATAGGTTGAGTTATGGAGTTTGAATTTACTAGAAACACTCTAATGGGTGAATACTATGTGAAATGCAGCATGGGCCATGAGATTGTTGGCCGTTGGCTTCAAGAAGAGATCGGTAAAGATAAGCAAAAATTAGATCATGTGATGGCGTTGATTGAGCAATCTCGACAGGACTTGAGCAATGAAGTGACGTTGCTTGGCAAAGAGATTAGCCTTGCGATTAATGAAGACGAAGTAACGATTCAAGAAAACGTGTTAGCGCATGAGCAAGAGATGGAAGAGGGCAGTGAGTTCGACTTCTATAACTGTGAAAGCCAAGCAAGCTGTGGAATCGACGATTTCGAACTGCTCATCGAACGCTGGATGGATTTTTTAGGTTACTAGTCCTAAGACCTATTTGTTAGTCATTCAGAGCTTTGAAGGCTCCGTTGCCCAAAACTGGAGCAATAAGAGCATCGCGCATTAAGATAGTGAAAAGGCTGCACCATGTTGGTGCGGCCTTTTTCGTTATTACGACCTTATTATCTTCATCTTATTTAAAATCAAGCACTTAACTTTTTGGCACGCTACTTGGATTGTAATAAGAGAATTAACGGATTAAGTAAGAATTTAAGGAACGAATATGAAATTAATAAATGCCATTGTTAAGCCATTCAAATTAGACGATGTACGCGAAGCGCTCTCTGATGTGGGTATTGAAGGTATGACTGTTTCTGAAGTGAAAGGCTTTGGTCGTCAGAAGGGACACACTGAATTATATCGTGGTGCAGAGTACCAAGTGGATTTCCTACCAAAGGTGAAGCTAGAGATTGCTACCCAAGCTGAGAATGTTGACCGAGTTGTTGAAGCGATTAGCCAAGCGGCACACACCGGAAAAATCGGCGACGGCAAAATTTTTGTGTATGACCTAAGCCAAGCCGTACGAATTCGTACTGGTGAAATGGATGCTGAAGCACTTTAAAGAATTACAAGGACTGGAGACTTTAATATGGAACTTACAACAACAGTAACGGAACTGCGTTACGCACTAGACACTTTTTTCTTCCTCATTTCAGGTGCGTTGGTAATGTGGATGGCAGCAGGCTTCGCGATGTTAGAAGCTGGCCTAGTTCGTTCAAAGAACACCACAGAAATTTTAACTAAGAACATCTGTTTGTACGCAATTGCTTGTACTGCTTTCTTAGTGGTTGGTTACAACATCATGTATGTCGACAACGGTGAAGGCGGTTGGTTGCCATCATTTGGTACTCTAATTGGTACACAAGGTGAAGGCGCAGACCACTCTCTAGAATCAGACTTCTTCTTCCAGGTAGTATTCGTTGCAACAGCAATGTCTGTAGTATCTGGTGCGGTTGCTGAGCGTATGAAGCTTTGGTCATTCCTAATCTTCTCTGTAGTACTAACAGCGTTCATTTACCCTGTTGAAGGTTATTGGACTTGGGGCGGTGGTTTCCTATCAGAAGCGGGCTTCAGTGACTTCGCAGGTTCAGGTATCGTACACATGGCTGGTGCAGCAGCAGCGTTAGCTGGTGTTCTACTACTCGGTGCTCGTAAAGGTAAATACGGTAAGAACGGTGAAATCTACCCGATTCCTGGTTCAAACATGCCACTTGCAACGCTAGGTACATTTATCCTTTGGTTCGGTTGGTTCGGTTTCAACGGCGGTTCTCAACTGATGGTTTCGGATTTTGAGAACGCAACAGCAGTAGGTCAAATCTTCCTTAACACCAACGCAGCAGCAGCAGCAGGCGCAATTGCAGCACTACTAGTATGTAAAACAACTTGGGGTAAAGCAGACCTAACAATGATTCTTAACGGCGCGTTAGCTGGCCTAGTAGCAATCACTGCAGACCCTCTATCACCATCACCTCTATTTGCTGTAGCGATTGGTTCGGTATCTGGTGCATTGGTTGTATTCAGCATCATCGCTCTAGACAAAGCTAAGATTGATGATCCAGTAGGTGCTATCTCTGTACACGGTGTATGTGGTTTCTTCGGTCTAATGGCTGTGCCACTAAGCAACGCTGATGCAACGTTTGGTGCTCAGCTAATGGGTGCAGCAGTCATCTTTGCATGGGTATTCGGTGCTAGCCTAGCAGTATGGGCGGTGCTTAAAGCAACAATCGGTATCCGAGTAACGGAAGATGAAGAACTTGAAGGTATGGACATGCACGATTGTGGTGTCGGCGCTTACCCTGAGTTTGTATCAGTAAAATAATCAACAGTCGTCGCCTAATCTGAATGGGTTAGGTTGGACAAAGAAAGCCCCGCAACTCTTGTTGCGGGGCTTTGTTGTATTTACGGTTGCACAATATATAAACACGAACGTTGAAGTTAGGCTCATTGTTTAAGAGGAACGACAAGACACAAAGTTGAAATGGTTTGTTACAAAAGTGAGAGTTTGAATGGTCTGAGTAGACGGATTTTTTGTTGGTCGTCATTGTAATAATGTTAATGATGAATATAATAACCCAACTGATAGACATTATCATTTCGATATAAAGGATTTTACAATGAAGAAACTGCTAACACTTTCAGCTCTAGCGTGTGGTGTAATTGCCCCGACAGCAATGGCTGCGGAAGAAGTAAACGTATACTCTTACCGTCAACCTTTCCTAGTTGAACCAATGTTCAAGGAATTCACAAAAGAGACTGGCATTAAAGTAAACGTTAAGTTTGCTAAAAAAGGTTTAGCAGAAAAGTTAGCTCAAGAAGGCGAATACAGCCCTGCAGACGTAGTGTTAACTGTAGACATCAGCCGTCTATCTGAGCTAACTAAACAAGGTTTAGTTCAGTCTGTTGAAAGCGAAGTTCTTGAAAAGAATATTCCTGCTCAATACCAAGATACAAACAATGAGTGGTTCGCTCTAACAACACGTACACGTAGCGTTTATTCTTCACGTGACCGTGTTGGTCGTCTAGGTGAGGAGTTTACTTACGAAGATCTAACTAAGCCTGAATTTAAAGGTAAGATCTGTACGCGTAGCGGTAAGCACCCATACAATGTTTCTCTAGTATCTTCGATGATTGCTCACAAAGGTGAAGCTGAAACGAAAGAGTGGCTAGAAGGCGTAAAAGCTAACCTAGCACGCAAGCCTCAAGGTAACGATCGCGCACAAGTTAAAGCGATTAAAGAAGGCCTATGTGATGTTGCTCTTGGTAACAGCTACTACCTAGGCAAGATGGTTAACGATAAAGAGCAAAAAGCTTGGGCTGACGCTGTTTACATTAACTTCCCTAACCAAGAGACAACGGGTACTCACGTGAATATCTCTGGTATGGCAATGGCTAAATACTCTCCAAACGAAGAGAATGCCGTTAAGCTAATGGAATTCCTATCGGGTAACACAGCACAAAGCATGTATGCAGAAGTGAACTATGAATACCCAGTGAAAGCTGATGTTAAACCTTCTGAGCTTGTTGCTTCATGGGGTGAATTCAAAGCAGATACAATTTCTCTAGACCAAATTGCTGACCACCACGCAGCAGCAATTAAACTATTAGACGAAGTTAAGTTCGATCTTTAATTTATTACTGTAGGCTTCGGCCCAAGTAAAATGACAACCTCAAGTCGCCATTTTCGGTCACTTGGGGTTGTTTGTTTTGGAAAATCACTTTTTGATACAAAGCTCGCCGTCGATCCCTTGAGTTATTAGCATCTCACCTTGAAGTCATTACAGTATATGGGTATAAATAACCCCACCATTAAAAGGACATGAGATGTATTTGCAAATGCATTTGTGTTTCATTAAGCCTCTTTGTAGTTAGGCGATGAAAGAAAAGAATTATTTATGGAACACCAGTAGCGGCATTATTGCTGTATTACTGGTTTTACCGATCTTAGCGATTTTTACGACGGCTGTTGGAGAAACAGATGAGCTATTTTCTCATCTGATGTCCACAGTAATGCCCACCTATGCTTACAATACGGTGGTTTTAGTCATGGGAACCTTATTCCTGTCTTTGGTTTTTGGTATTCCGTCTGCTTGGATTATGGCAATGTGCCGTGTTCCGGGAGAGCGGGTTTTGCAATGGGCGCTAGTACTGCCATTAGCAATGCCAGGCTATATTGTTGGGTATATATTCACCGATTGGTTCGACTTTGCTGGGCCTGTTCAAGTTCTACTGCGAGATCTTACTGGGTGGGGACCCGGTGAGTATTGGTTCCCGGATATTAGAACCTTATCTGGTGCTATTATTGTTCTGTCTCTCGTTCTCTATCCTTATGTTTACTTGCTGTGCCGCGCCGCATTTATGGAGCAAAACGTCTCCTTACTGCAATCCGCTCGGTTGCTAAAATGCTCACCTTGGGAAAGCTTTCGTCGTATCTCGTTGCCACTTGTTCGCCCATCAATGGCGGTAGGTCTATCGCTTGTTGCGATGGAAACTATCGGTGATTTTGGTACCGTGAGTTACTTTGCAGTCAACACTTTAACGACAGCGGTTTACGATACCTGGTTAGGTTATTCAAGTTTAACGGCTGCTGCGAAAATATCGGCAATTATGCTAGTCATCGTGATCTTGCTGTTGAGTTCAGAGCGCTACAGTCGTCGTAAACAGAAACTGTTCCAGAATCAATTCAGCAGTCGTGAAGACTTTCGTTACGACCTATCCGGTTGGAAGAAGTGGTTGGCACTGTTTTGGTGCTGGGGATTAGTGTGCGTTGCATTCTTATTCCCTCTGGGTCAGTTGATGATCTATGCCTACAAATACTTTGCACAAAGTTGGACGCCTGAATTCAGAGAGTATGCTGTTAACAGTCTTTATGTGTCAGTAATCGCGGCGATTATTGGCGTTATCATTGCGATGATTGTGAACTTTAATCAACGTGTCAGCCCGAGTAAGAAAAATCAGGCTTACATGCGTATTGCTTCGATGGGCTATGCTGTTCCAGGCACTGTGTTGGCGATTGGTGTGATGGTGCCTGTGTTGTTCATGGATCACTTAGTCAATGATATTGCCAAAGTGATGGAGTGGGGACGTCCGGGGCTGATTTTCTCTGGTTCCATGTTTGCGCTTATCTTTGCAATGGTGGTGCGTTTTTCAGCAGTGGCGATTGGCAGTATTGAAAGTAGCTTGAGTAAAGTATCTCCTTCATTGGATATGGCTTCTAAAACCATGGGTTGCAATACCAACCAGATGTTACGTCGTGTTCATTTACCTTTGATTAAACGCGGCGCGCTGATCGCCGGTTTACTGGTGTTTATCGAATCAATGAAAGAGCTAAATGCGGCATTGCTGCTGCGTCCTTTCAACTTCGAAACATTAGCGACCTATGTTTATAACTATGCCTCAGATGAGCACCTCGAATTGGCGGCGATGCCTGCTGTATTACTGGTGTTAGTAGGTTTAATTCCTCTGATCATCGTAAACCGTTCTTTGGAGCAGAAACACTAATGAGTTGTGCATTATCAATTAAAGATCTGACTTGTAAGTATGAGTCGCAAACCATCTTGGAAGCGCTCTCGTTAGAAGTTGAGCATGGTGAAATTGTTTGTCTTCTTGGTGCAAGTGGTTGCGGGAAAACCACCTTACTTAAGGCGATTGCTGGCCTGCTTCCATTGAGTAGTGGCGTAATGAGTTTGAACTGTCAAACCATCGATGATGGCGATAATTGGTTGCCACCGGAGCAACGAAATATCGGTATGATTTTCCAAGACTACGCTCTGTTCCCGCACTTGACGGTCAACCAGAACGTTGGCTTTGGACTAAAAGAACTCTCAGAGCAGCAAAAGAAAGAGAAAGTTCAAGAGATGTTAGAGTTGGTTCATTTAGATGAGTATGGTGAACGATACCCGCATCAACTTTCTGGTGGTCAACAGCAGCGTGTTGCGATTGCCCGATCTTTGGCATACAAGCCTGACTTACTGCTGTTAGATGAACCATTCTCGAACATTGACACTCAAGTTCGTCATGAGCTGATTTCTCAAATTCGTAAGATCTTTAAGAAGCAGGGTGTGACCGCTATTTTTGTGACTCACAGTCGCGAAGAGGCATTTGCTTTTGCAGATAAGATGGCTGTGATGAACCATGGTGTGATTGAACAGTATGGTTCGGCATCTGAGTTGTATTTCCACCCTTCGAGTAAGTTCGTTGCTGATTTCTTGGGTGGCGGTAGCTACTTAAAGGCACAGCGTATTTCGGAGCATGAATTTGAAACCAGTTTGGGTATGGTTGAAGCCAAACCGCAAACGGAGATTGAGTTCGGCAATACATGTGAGCTTCTGCTAAGGCCCCAGCATATCCAAGCAAGTTACGAGCAAGATAGTGCTATTTCGGTGCTAGAACAGCAATTTATGGGTGATCACTGTCGTTATGTAATCGAAGCGCATGGTCAGAAGTTATTAGCAACCTCGTCAGAAGCACTTGAAGTGGGTATGCCGGTCAACGTAAAAGTCGATACAAAAGGCGTATTGGCTTTTTAAAGAGATATAACGCGATACTAATCGTTACAAGAATCGCGATAAAAAAGCCCAGCACTTTAATCAAAGTACTGGGCAAGAGTTCTTCACTTATAGGCTTTAACAAGGCAGTGATTTGTTAAGTCCCATACAAAACTGCTGCACTCTATAAGCCTATAGAGAGAGGAAGTCTTTCACTTTTTGAAGAACACGTTCTGCAGTGTCTTTATCTTCCATTTCTGCGAAGATTCGTAGTAACGGCTCTGTTCCTGAGAAGCGAGCAATGACCCAGCCGCCATTCTTGAAGTACACCTTGGCACCATCTTCATAGCTGACTCTTTCAATTTCGTATTCAAATTCAGGCAGTTGCTTCTCGACGTAGATCTTAGTGTAGAGCGCTTCTTTCTCTGAAGGTTTAAACTTATAATCGCCTTCTGCGGTGTAGGCATAGCCATATTTAGAGTAAATCTCATCAAGTAATTCAGACAGCTTCTTGCCTGTCACACTGATCATCTCAACCAGTAAGCTTGAAGCAAATACGCCATCCTTACCTTTGATATGACCACGAATGGTTAAACCCCCCGAACTTTCGCCGCCAATCAGAGAGTCATCGGCCTCCATTTGTGAGCTGATGTGCTTAAAGCCTACAGGAACCTCAAAGCTCTTCTCACCATGATCCGCCGCGACTTTATCCAGTAGATGTGTGGTTGCGATGTTACGAACGACAGAGCCCTTCCAACCTTTGTATTCCAGCAAGTAGTAGTAAAGTAGGAGTAGTACTTCGTTAGGGTGAATGAAGTGACCTTTCTCATCGATGATTCCCAAACGGTCGGCATCGCCATCAGTACCAATACCAATGTCATAGCCTTCTGCTGCAACTAAGTGCTTCAAGCGATAGAGCGTTGCTGCGCTAGGAGAAGGCATTAGGCCACCGAAGTCTGGGTTTTTACCATCGTTGATTACGTCGACATCACAACGACCGTTGATAAGAACCGTTTGCAGAGCGTTTTTCGCCACACCAAACATTGGGTCGATCAGCACGCGTAGATTCGCTTTCTTAATCGATTCAATATCGATGGCATTAATGATGGAATCAACAAAGGCGTTCATCGGGTTGATGATTTCGATCTCTTTGTCATTCAACGCTTGCTCGAAATCGACACGAATAATATCTTCGTTGGTCAGTGTTGCGATTTGCTGTTCGATCTTCTCTGTGATGATCTCATCAGCATCACGGCCACCTTCAATGAATACCTTGATGCCATTGTAATCGGCTGGGTTGTGAGAGGCGGTAATACACGCCGAGTAGGTGCATCCCATCTCTTTTGCTTGGAACATCACGATAGGTGTTGGAACAAACTTATCGATGAAGCTTACTTTGATGTTGTTCGCCGCAAGTACTTCTGCAAACCAACATGCGGCTTTATCGGAAAGGAAACGACGGTCATAGCCGATCACAAACCCATTCTTGGCTGCATCTTCGTTGTTAATGATGTTAGCGAGCGCTTGCGCTACCAAACGGACGTTTTCTCTAGTGAACTCTTCACCAATGAAAGCGCGCCAGCCACCTGTACCAAATTTAATCATTAGAAAATCCTTTTAGTCTCATTGTCTCAAGCCCGTAAAGACTTGAGACAAGAGCTGTTCGTTAAATTGCGTGACTAGCCTAGAACAACGACAACATCGTTCACGCTGCCTTCTGCTTGTACTGGGATTGCGCCTTCAACTGACTCACCATTGATAGTGATAGAGGCAACGCCTTTGCTTACTGCATTCGGGTTTTGCACTGTGATGTTGTAAGTTGCGCCACGCCATTGACGAGTAACCTCGAACTTTGGCCAATCAGTCGGGATACAAGGATCAACCGTTAAGCCTTCAAAGCCTGTACGAACACCAAGAATGAAGTTGGTTACCGCGAAGTAAGCCCAACCCGACGTACCCGTTAACCAAGGGTGGTTTGCACGGCCGTGGTCTTGGTGATCTTTACCCATGATGAACTGCACGTACGAGTATGGTTCTGCGTAACGTGTTTCAATCATGTCGTTTTGGTTGTACGGGTTCAGTGCGTCGTAGAATTTCATAGCACGGTCACCACGACCTAGTTTCGCTTCTGCTACCCAAGCCCATGGGTTAGGGTGAGAGAAGATTGCACCGTTCTCTTTTACACCTTGGTAAACGCGAGTTACGAAGCCGATATCATCGTTTGGTGTTGCGAATGAAGGAGAGTTTAGGTGTAGGCCGTATTCAGAGAAAAGGTTCTCATCAACAGCGTCCATCGCTTTCTCGCCACGTTCTTGAGAAACAGCACCAGATAAAACCGCGAGCGTGTTTGACTCAAGGTGCACACGACCTTCAGCTTGTTGAGCGGTACCGATCTTGTCGCCATTTTTAGTCAGACCACGGATGTACCAGCCACCCTCGTCATCCCAAAGGTGCGTTTCACACGCCTCGCGAACGTTAGCAGCCATTTCAGTGTATTTCGCAACGTCAGCATCGTTATTGCGGAACTTAGCAAGATCTAGGAATTCTTGTAGCGCCCAGAAGTGTAGGAATGAAACCATTGAAGATTCACCACCACCTAGGTTCAAACAGTCATTCCAGTCAGCACGAAGGCCTTTACAGATACCCGTTTGACCCACGTATTCAGCAGAGAAGTTCAGTGCCGCTTTCATGTGTTCATAAACTGTCGCCTCGCCACCGTCTGCGTATGGAATCACTTCATCGAAGAAGTCGTGCTCACCGGTTTCCATCACGTACTTGATGATGGTTGGAACGATCCATAGGTGATCATCAGAACATGTATCTTCAATGCCGTGGATCTTGTCGTCATCTGACGGTGTTGGAACAACTGTTGGTGATTTTGATGGCTCAACGTCGGCTTTCTCTGGATCGAACCAGTCAGGATCGAACAAGTGTAGACCGTAGCCCGCTTTCACTTGGCCGCGAAGCAGGTCGATAATACGTTTCTTGGTCATTTGTGGGTTGGCATGGGGTACTGAAATAGCATCTTGAGCCGTATCACGGTAACCAAGACCAGTACGACCGCCAACTTCGATGAATGATGCAAAGCGTGACCAAACCACACAGGTTTCCGCTTGGTATAGCGTCCACGTGTTGATCATTGTGTCTAAGCCTTCGTTTGGCGACTTAACTTGGAATTTGTTGCAACGCTCGTCCCAGTGATCTTTGATGCCTTGGAAAGCGGCGTCTACGTTTGCTGTGTCTTGGTACTTCTCACGTAGGCGTTCACCGTTGCCTTTACCGATACCGAGTACATACGCAAAGCGAACTTCTTCACCGGGTTGAATCGTAAATTGCTTGTGCAGAGAACCACAATGGTTGTAACAAGTTTGAGCGCTGTTAGAACACTTACCGTTTTCAACCGCAATTGGATTTGCTTCATCACGGTACATACCAAGGAAGTTGTCACGTTGGCCATCGTAGCTGTCTGGTGAGAAAGTTGAAGCTAGGTAGTAGAAGCCTTCAAAGTCGTTAGTGTTGTAGTACAGGTCGTATTCCAGAACACCTTCTTGGTAAGACGTGCCCGCAGAGTACAAAGACATCTGATGGTTTTGATTGTCTGATTGAATATGGCTGAAAGAGAACTCAACAAACGAGAAAGTGCTGATAGTACGTGGCTTGTCAGTGTTGTTCTTTAATACAACGTCCCAAACTTCTGCATCTTCACCCTTAGGTACGAATAGCGTCTTGGTTGCGGTAATGCCGCTGTATTCACATTTGAACTTTGAGTATGACAGGCCGTGACGAACCTCGTAGTTCGCTTCATCTAGGCTCTTGGCCACTGGTTGCCAAGAGATAGACCAGTAATCACCCGTCTCATCATCACGCAAGTAAACATAGTGTCCAGGACGGTCAAAGGTGCCGTTTGGACGGAACTTAGTAACACGGTTGTATTCCGGAGAGTTGTAGAACGAGTAACCGCCCGCATTGTGCGAAATCACGGTACAAAACTTTTCAGTACCTAGGTAGTTGGTCCAAGGTGCTGGTACATCAGGGCGAGTGATGACGTATTCGCGATTGTCGTTATCGAAATAGCCGTATTTCATTGTCATTTCCTTTTTAACAAACTGCATCTATGCAGCTAATTTTTAAATAGTGATGCTGAGTCTTATCTGACTGAGCACCTTAATTTGAGTTAGCAAGCGCTCGATGTGAGTGTTGCTTTGGTTTTGTTTTATTGAGCTTTCCAAGGGTTGCGATAGTCAACATTGAGTCTGTCGAGTAGCGGCAAGTGACCCTTTAGGCGAGACAGGTAATCTAGCCAGTTTCGGTTGTTTTTATGTGTCCAACATCCTTCAGCTAAAGCGCTAATTCTTGGAAATACCATGTAATCCATACGCTTTTGGTTGGTGACGATCTCACACCATAGAGCACACTGAATTCCGCGGATCCGCTTACGAATTGGGTCGGTGTCGGATATCTCAGCAAGCGCTTCGTAGGTATAAGCTTGTTCTAATGGGATAACGGCAGCCCAATCTACGCCCGGCTCTTCCGGTGCATAATCTTGGGTCATGTCGAGATAGGTAAATTGTGCAGGTTGCAATACCACATCAAAGCCTTGGCGAGCGCAGTTCACAGCCGCTTCTTCACTGAGCCATGAATAGATGATGGTCTCTTTGCTCACCTTGTCGCCGTGCTGAGCTTCTTCCCAGCCCACCATGCGTTTGCCGAGTTGCTTAAGCTTATTCTCGGCATAGCGGAATAGGTGACCTTGCAAATCTTTGCTGTCTTGGTATTGATGTTCTTTCATCAGCGCTTGAGCTGCAGGGCTGTTAGTCCATACGTCCGGTGGTACTTCGTCTGCGCCCATGTGAATCAATTCGCTAGGGAATAGCTCTGCGACTTCTTCAATAACCGCATCTAAGAACTGGTAAGTGCCCGGTAAACCTGGATTTAACACATTGTCGTTGTAGTGCTGAATGCTCTTGTATTGAGTAGTGTCTGCTTGCTCTACCAACATATCAGGCAGTGATTTGATTGCTGCACGGCAGTGTCCCGGGATATCGATCTCAGGGATAACCGTGATGCTGCGTTGTTCTGCGTATTCAATCACTTCGCGAATCTGTTGCTGGGTGTAGAAGCCGCCGTAGTTTTCAGCAATATGGGTATATTGTGGCTCTAATGCATGGTCAGGACCTCGCCAAGCACCGATTTCAGTGAGTTGAGGTAGGCTCTTTATCTCGATCCTCCAACCTTCATCATCGGTTAGGTGCCAATGAAAAACGTTGAATTTGTAGTGCGCCAACTGGTTGATTAAACGTTTCACTTGCTCCACCGAGTGGAAGTGACGTGCACAGTCCAACATCATGCCGCGGTATTTGAAACGAGGTTGGTCGGCGATTTTGCAACATGGCACAGAGAAGCGTTCAGCATTTTGTTGTTGAACTAATTGGATTAAGCTAGCTACTGCATGAGTGAAGCCTGATTGACTGCCTGATTCTACGACCACTTGTTGAGTTGTGATTGTTAGCTTGTACTCGGCTTCATCTAAAGTTGGGTTGCTACGAAGTAGAATGTCTCCGCTCGCTTCTGGTGAGAGTTCTGTTGAAATCGCTAGCTCGAACGTAATCAGTAACTCTTGTTGTAACCAAGCGCTGGCCTTCTCTGCAAGGTGAGATTGAACCTCAATTTTGCAGTCGTTATTTAGCGCGAAGTTACTTAGCGCGAAACTACCTTGCTGAAATTCGATCTGATTAGGCTGAGGAATTAATGCCACCTCAGCAGCGTTCACTTCAGGTATCTGATTGCGTTCACGGTATGGTGACGCCAGAACAATAGGTGATATCGCGACTGGCAGTACCGAGGTTTCGCCTTGGTGATGCGTTTGGATAAAGGCATCGTTTAGACCGTCAGAATAAAAACGGAATGGGGCGCTTTGAATGCTGAATTCAAGGTAGTAATGGTTGTTCGCCTTTAACACTGACGAACTTGGTTTGAACGAACAAAAGCTTCCAACTTGAGTCAGTTCACCTTGCGATAAACTTTCTGGAAGGATGAATCGATCAAATGCAAAGTGCAGAGACCAATCTGTTACGTCGAGGTCACTTAAGTTATGTACCGTAAGGCCAAATCGGCAGTTATTTTTTTGTTCAGAAAGAACAGCTAAGTCGATGCGATAATTCATATAACTTCCCTGCTAAGCCTGTTGATACAAGTTGTGTTGTGGTTTCCCGGCAAACATCAATGCGCCTTCGATAGCGTCGAATTGAGGTTTAACGATCCATTGCTGTACTGGTGGTGATAGCCAGTTGAGAATTCGCTCTGCGATACTTCCCATCAGGCATACCTTGTCCGCACCTTTGTGATGCAGTGCTAGTACAAACATTTCGATATCAGCGGCGGTTTGCTTGAGCATCTCGATAGCCAGTTCGTCACCTTCATTAGCGAGTTGAAAAATAACTGGTGAGAATTGACCGTAATCCTTTGGAATAGCACCTTTTGACCATTCGACAATGGCATCCACATCATTATTAAAGTGATTCATCACATGTAGAGTCAGCGGGGTTTTGTTGCGAATACCGTCTTCTGCAAGCAAGACTTGTTGAATCAAACGTAAGCCCATGACTGCGCCGCCGCCTTGATCTGAAATCGGAAATTCACGACCGCCAACCACATATTGCTCACCGTCTTTTAGGAAGATACCGCAAGAACCCGTACCACCGATCATGATTGCGCCGTTTTGGCCATTGTGAGCACCAATGCAAGCGCCATAAGCGTCGGTATTTAGTGTCATGCTTGCGAAAGGGTGTGGTTGAGCCATGAAGTCGAACCATGCTGATTTTTGCTCAGCGCCAGCCAGTGCTAGGCCAACATGCATATTTGAAAAATGGTCTGAGTTGAGTTGCCCTTGTTGTGCTGCTTTTGTAATGGCATCAATAATTGAGCTCATCGCAACATCAACACCCAAAAGGATGTTGGCACTGCCACTTTTCGCTTCACCAATCAATTTGCCTTGGTCGTCACGAATACGAGCACGACAAGAAGTACCACCACCATCAATACCTACGTAGTAAAGAGTCATTATTATTGCTCCTTACGCTGAGCTAGGAAGCTGAACTGTGCCGCTGTGGCTAATAGGAACCAAGCGCCGTGAGGGATCCATTGTTCGCCCCAGCGCCAGTTTTGAAGCATGTCATCTTTTTGTGCTGGAGGGTTGAACGCAATGTCTTGTTCATCTTCAAAACCAGCCGTGATGCCATTACAGATACCGCCTTTCGCATTGAAGAAACCAAGCTGAGGTAGGTAGTCTGGGTTGTTATGGCCATGACCATCGAGCATGCACATGTGATATGGGTTGAGGCCCAAGATCCAATCAAGGCTATTTTGTGAAAGCTGGATTAAGCGCTCTTGAAGCTCGCTATCTTTAATGTGCGGTTGAACTAGGTAAGCCATGGTTGCGAGTGAGCCAAGGCGTGCGTTCTCGCCTTGCCACCAGTAACCGGTTTCGTTCTGTTGAGCGACGAAGAAGGCATCACGTTTATCACCATCGATAGATTTTACGTATTGTCTTGGATAGCCAAATGGGTTGGTGACTTTGTCGGTGATGTTGATTTCGAACTGACAAGCTTGTTCAACAACTGTGCGAGCCTGTTCTTTTAGTTCAGCATCGGTTTCGTTGTTGATGTATTCACATAGTGCAATCACCGGAAGACCGGCTTCAGCTGCGTGAAAGTATGGACGAGAGCCATCAGAGTTTGCCGACCAGAAGTGCTCAAATGAATCATCGGATTGCTGACGAGAGATTAAACGAGTCGCCCAAGTTCTTGCTTCTGATAGGTATTGCTGGTCTTGTGTTACGCGATACAGCTCATTGGCTGCGAGTAGGGCGCAATACTCATCGATGATGTTCTCTTCACCATCGTTTAGATACTGGAGGTTGTACTCTTTTAGATGCCAGTAACCCTTAACAGCCGTTTCAAGGTATGTGTGGCTCGGGTAGCTGCCAGAGATTTCAAGCTCAGAAGCTGCGGCTAATGCTGCGATAGCAACACCTGCACCTTGTCGGTAGCCCGCTTGTAAGTCCGTTGATTTATGACCTTCTTGAGTCGCATAAGCGCAGATATCGCGTTGGTTGATATCTTTGCTCCATTTGTCGAATACCGTCATATAGAAGTATCCGTCAGCGTCTTGCATACGCACTAAGAAGTCGGCACCGAACAGAGCCTCTTCCGTTAGACGAGTCATGGAGAATTTCGGGAAGTCTGGGTTATGGCCAGTCAAGCGTACGCTTTTTAGCATGTTCCAAACGACCATCGGAATTTGTTGTGGGTTTAGGTAGTTACCATAAGACAGGTGGCTAAAATACTTACTGACATCACCTGATGCGTCATACCATCCACCGTGGACATCGACGTATCGGTCGGTACCTAGAATTTGTGCTTGTCGATCTTTTTTGTCGAAAATCCCGCCACAGCGTTGTGACTTAAAGTAATGAAGCACATCAGAAAACGTGTGGTTCATTAATAGGTTGCTACCAATCTCAAATACTTCTGAACGCAGGTTGTCAAAACGTAGGTAGTAGCGACCAGATTCAGTGACTGAACTGAAATCAATAGTGAAGAATTGCCCTTGATGCCAATTTGCTACGCGGCCTTGTTTAACCACATCAAAATTTCCGACAGTCATATGGTTGTCAGCACAGACGAGTAGAGCCGTAGTGCTTGATAGGCGAGCTTTCTTAGTTTGTAGGATAGCTTGCTTCGGGCCTGTGGACTCATAGCCAATATGGTTGGTCAATAACAGCATCAATATTCTCCGACAGTCCTAGTTTCTATTGGCTAGGTACTTGAATGTTTTGGATATAAATAGTTAGGGTCCGAAGACCCTAACTTGGGTTTTATTGCTTAGCTTTCGTGTAGGTAACAGCGCACAAAGTGGTTATCAGCGAGCTGCGTAACCCCTGGTAGCTGCTCTTTGCACTTATCCATTGCGTGAGTACATCGGCCTGCAAATGGGCAGCCTGCTGATACTGGTGTCCACAGAGGAATCTCACCTTTGTTGCCTGCAAGTTGCTCGTGGATCGACTTCTTAGGATCTGGAACGGCCGAAACAAGCAATTGGGTGTATGGGTGCTGAGGGTTAGCAATCACGTCATCGGTATCGCCCCATTCCACCATGTGTCCCACGTACATCACCGAAAGGTCTTCAGCGATGTAACGAGCGGTTGCGATATCGTGAGTGATGTAAAGCAGAGACATTTGCTTCTCGAACTTCATCTCTTCCATCAGGTTCAAAACACCGGCACGAATCGATACATCAAGCATTGAAGTTGGCTCATCGGCTAGTACAACTTCGGCACCTACCGCGATGTTGCGGGCTAGGTTGACACGTTGACGCTGACCACCAGACAGTTGGTGAGGGTATTTCTTCGCCGTCTCTTTTGGCGGAATGAGACCTACTTGCTCTAAAAGATCGTAAACGCGTTCTTCTAGCTCTTTCTTGTTGCCCGGAGATACTTTCTTGTGGATCAACAGTGGTCGAGCAATGTGGTGGAAGATATTGTGCGTTGGGTTCAATGAACCAAACGGGTCTTGCCATACCATCTGCACGCCTTCACGGTAGTGCATAAGATCTTTTCTGCTTGAGATCTCTTGGATATCACGACCTTTGTATTCGATCGTGCCGCCTGAAGGTGCGTACATTTTTGCGATCATTTTTGCGGTTGTTGATTTGCCTGAACCAGACTCACCAACCACTGCTAGGCCACGGCTTTTGTACATCTTGAATGACACGTCGTTAATCGCACGCATCATTGGGGTTTGAATGGTGGTACTGCTTATTGGGAAGTCTTTTACGACATTCTTGCCTTCTACCAATAATTGACCGAAATCTTTGCTCATAATTGTCTCCAGAATCCTTATTCGCTTTGCTTGTTTTTAGGCGGTCGAGCCGCCTTGTTCGTTATTCACGCAAGCTATAGCTTCCTTTGTACTATTGGGTCACCGTACAGGTGGCAGTTAGACAAATGTCCCGGGTCGATAGAACGCAGCTTGGTTGGCACCTTGGTACACTTTTCATGTACACGGTCACAACGAGCTTGGAAACGACACCCTTCAGGGATCTCTAACAGGTTCAGAGGGTTACCCGGAATACCTGCTAACTTTGTCTTTGGCCCTGTCAGTGGAGGGAAAGAATTTCCCAGCCCTTTGGTGTAAGGGTGGTAAGGGTTTTCTAGAATATCTTGAGAGTTAGCCACTTCGATTAGCTCACCTGAGTACATGATGCCGATGCGGTCAGAGAACTCGACCATCAATGACAAGTCATGGGTGATGAACAGAATTGAGAAGCCAAATTCTTCTTTTAGTGCATAGATCTTTTGTAGGATTTCGCGTTGCACAACCACATCAAGTGCGGTTGTCGGCTCATCCATAATGATCAGCTTTGGATTCAGTGCTAACGCGATAGCAATAACCAAGCGCTGACGCATGCCGCCAGAGAATTGGTGAGGATAGTCACTCAATCGGCTCGGGTGAATATCGACGATTTCAAGTAGACCTTCAGCACGCTGCTTAGCTTGCTCGCGAGTCATGTTGGTGTGACGCATGATTACGTCACAGAACTGCTCTTCCATCGGTAGTACTGGGTTGAGTGCGTTCATCGCGCTCTGGAATACCATCGACATCTCACTCCAACGGAACGACTGCATACGGTCATCACTGTATTCAAGGATGTTCTCACCGTTGAAGATAACCTCACCACCACTGATGTAAGCGGGCGGCTTATGAAGACGCATAAGAGAGAAAGCGACCGTTGATTTACCACAGCCAGATTCACCAGCTAGGCCGAAGACTTCACCTGGAGCGATGTCGAAACTTACGTTGTTACACGCACGAACATCGCCAGACTCTGTGATGTAATCCACGCATAAGTTGCGGATAGAAATTAGTGGTTCAGACATGATTATTTATCTCCGCTCCAAAGTGCATTTTGTGGTGGTAGTTCTGGTTCACGTTCTTCTTTGTCTTGAGCTGCTAGTTTCTTCCAACGCTTCATGCCTTTGTGAGAACGCAGTTGCGGGTTAGCAATTTCATCGACCGCGAAGTTAAGTAGAGCAAGACCAGTTACAAGTAGTGTCAATGCGATACAAGGAGCCAACAGTTCCCACCAAGCGCCAATCAGCATTGATGAAGAGGTTTGAACGTTGTAAAGCATGATGCCCCAGCTGATTGTGTTCGGGTCACCAAGACCTAGGAACGAGATGGTTGCTTCCATCATGATTGCGTACATCACCGAACCGATGAAGCTTGCGCCAACGATAGAGATAAGGTTTGGCAGAATCTCTACGAAGATGATGCGGAATGAAGATTCACCCAAAACTTCAGCGGCTTTTACAAACTCTTTTTCACGCAGTGCTAAGGTTTGGGAGCGAACAACACGGGCACCCCAAGCCCAAGACATAAAGCCGATAACCAAGGTTATGGTGAGTGGCCCTGCCTCACCGATAAAGGCTGCTACTACGAACAGTAATGGGTATTGAGGGATTACCAGCATGATGTTCATTGCGGCTGTTAGAACGTCATCGACACGGCCACCGAAGTAACCTGCAGAAACACCAATAACAGTTGCGAGTAAACATACGGTTAGACCCGCACCAAAACCTACAGCAAGAGATACGCGTGCGCCGTATACCACTTGAGACCAAACGTCACGACCCATACGAGTTGTACCTAGTACGTGGTCTGCCTTTTTAGACATGATCAATGTACGACGGTCGTCTGCTAGATTCTGAGCAACCCAGCCATCAGGGTTAGTTTGTGCAGACTTCACCACGAAACCAGGATATTCGTGTGGGTTACCTGTACGCTTGTCTGGTACATGTTTGGTGATTAATGGAGCTGCAATCGCGCCAAGAATAAAAATACTTAGGATGATGACGCCTGTTAGGGCCATCGGGTTACGCCAAATGAGTTTTAAAAAGTCTTTCATGATTATTTACCACCCTTACGAAGACGAGGGTCAAGAACAACGTAAAGCATGTCTGCAACTAGGTTAAAGAACAGCATGAATAGCGTCATGATAAGCAGCTGACCTTGCAGTACTTGGTAGTCACGAGCGTTAATTGCGTTGAAAAGTACGCTGCCAAGACCTGGGTAGTTAAAGATGATTTCGATAATTAACTGACCGCCGATTGCCATACCTAGCGACATTGACAGGGCTGTCACACTAGGTAGCATCGCGTTACGAGCTGCGTAGTTGAATACCACTCGGTTTTCGCTCAGGCCTTTGCCTTTCGCCATGGTGATGTAGTCTTCGGCTAGTAGGTTGATCATGTTGTTACGCATGTTTACTAGGAAGCCACCAATTTGAACAACAGAAGCACAGAACAGTGGTAAGAAGGCGTGGTAAGCGACATCTTTAATGAATGCCCAGCTTGTCCAATCAGGTATAGTACCAGCGGTGTAGGCATACCCTGTTGGGAACCACTTCAAGCCAATTGCAAAGGTAAATAGTGCAATCATCGCGATAACAACTTGAGGAACGGCTTGTAGAATCAGCATCCCTGGCGTTACGAAGGCATCGTACTTACTGCCGCGTTTCCACGCTGCGAAAATACCTAGGATTGAACCAATCGAGAAAGAAAGAATAACTGCGGTGCCGGCTAAGAAAAGCGACCAACCGAATGCTCCACCCAACAGTGTGTTTACAGAAAGTGGGTAGAATTGAATTGATGTACCAAGTTCCCAGCTAAGAATGTTCTTCATGTACGCCACGTATTGAACTAAGTAGCCACCATCAACGAAGCCTAATAGTTCTTTCATTGCAGCAATACGCTCTGGAGTAACTTGTACAGAAGCGTTCGCAAACATCATGGTAACCGGGTCACCAGGCATTGCTCTTGGAATAATAAAGTTTAACGTCGCAGCAACTAATAGCGCGACAAAATAAAATGACAAACGTCTTAAAAAATAACCCATAACTCACACCTTACTCACCCAGATTGTTTCCCTGTTTCTGGATTCAGGTCGCTCCTAGCGAAATTTGGAACGAAAAATCCCCTGACGACTAGCGCCATACTTTCAATTGAGAGTGTGGGGATTTTTATAAGCGGCGTAAGAGGTTACGCCGCAAGGATTGAACGATTACTTATTTAACTGGTTTTAGGTCCAGTACATGAAGTAGACGCTCTGGAATACCAGCCCAAATGTTTGGACGGCCTTTTGGATTTTCTTCGTTCCACCAACCAGTGAAGCGAGTTGTGTTGTATTGGTACATGTAAGCACCAGACATCACAGGGATTGTCACTTGGTCTGCAGCGATGATTTGCTGGATACCGTGTGCAATATCTAGCTGTTCGTTCTTATCAGCTGTTTTGTAGAAGCTGTTTAGAAGACCATCTAGCTTGTCGTTTTTGTAGAAGTGCATTGCGAAACGAGGCATACCATCACCAGATTGTAGTGATGAGTTGTAAGCACTGTTCCAGTACGTGTATGGATCCGCACCGTGGAAGTAGTTTGTGTATGCTACGTCGTATGTACCTTCAAGCATTGCTTGGTTGTAAACAGAGAAATCAGGTGTACGAGCTTTCGCTTTAATACCGATTTCGTTCAGTTGTTCTACCGCTAGTTGAACTGTGTTGTTGAAGTCAGTCCAGCCGTTTGGCGATTGAATCATTAGTTCGAAAGATTTGCCTGATGGAGTGTCAACAAAACCATCTTTGTTCACATCTTTGAAGCCAGCGTCAGCAAGAAGCTTCTTCGCGCCTTCAGCGTTGTAAGTGTTGAAGCCTTTGTACTTGTCGTGAGTTTTTTCATCAGACCAAGCTTCAAACGCGTAGCCAAGACCCGATGCGAAATCGTTCACAGTACCGCCACCGTAGAATGCGATGTCGATGATAGTTTGACGGTCAAGAGCCATAGAGAAAGCACGACGGAAGTCAACGTTGCTCAATGCTTCATGCTTCGCAGCATCAGGGTGCTTGAAGTTAACGATGAATGCCTGTGTACCTGCTGGCGGGTACCAGTAGTGGTGTTTAGGGCTAGCTGCTGCGTATGTACGATCGATATCTGGAACGAAAGAAGACGTCCAGTCCATTTCACTGTTTACAACTTTACCTAGGAATTGGTCGTTGTTCGCAATTTGTGGAACACGTAGACAGTCAACATCTAGGTTGTCTGCATCCCAGTAGTTCGGGTTTGCACACTGGATGTATAGCTGCGCTGTAAACGTATCGATTTCTGTAAATGGACCAGAACCTACCGGGTTCTCATTGGTAAACGTTGATGGATCTTTAACGTCTTTCCAGATGTGCTTAGGTACTACAGGTACTTTAGCAATCTCGTAAGGTACGTTTGAGTTTGCTTCTGTTAGTGTGAACTTAACTTGGTTGTCGTTCAGTTTTTCTACAGAAGTTACCCAAGAGTTGATACCAGATTGGTCAAGCTCTGGCTTCTCTTTTACAAGGTTGAAAGAAAAAACAACATCATCAGCAGAGAAAGTTTCTCCGTCTGACCATTTAACACCCTTACGAATGTCGAAAACAACGCTCATCAGATCATCTGACATCTTGAAGTTTTCAGCTAGACGGAACACTGGAGTGTTACCGTGCATTTCGTTAAATACTACTAGCGGCTCATACATGAAGTCAGTTGTAGTATGTAGGTTAGTAGCACCAAGGTACGGGTTAAAGTTACGTACGAATGTAGTGTACTCTTTCGGGTGAACGGTCAGTTCACTGCGTTCTGCAGCGGTTGCTACTGATGCAAAACCTGTTGTAGCAGTTGCAATAATTGCTGTTGCTATTGCTGTTTTTTTTATATTGGCAAGCATAGCTGTTCCTTACTATTTGCTTTCATTTCACTAATGGATTGAATGTTATCTGTCGCTAAATTGTTTAGTAGATACACACTCTGGTTAAAGGCCTACCTCTTCTTCGTTGCTCCAGATTCATCGTTGATTCTGAGAAGTGGTAAGAGTGGCCTGTAGGCCTTTGGCAGGAGTAAGAAAACACCTTATCGATGAATTAATCAAACTCGTTTCCCGTCAAAAACGTTAAAAACACACAACCCCACGTCATTAACGTCAAAATAGGTTGCTTTGGTGGTTTTTTGTACGCAATTGTTAAAGTGATGTGACTCGCATTTGGTTTTGAGGTTCTTGCAGGTTGTAAGTGGTCACTAACTTTAAAGGCTTTTTATTATAATGCTTTACCCTAAGTTGGTATAATTGTAGATCTCGGTCACTTGCCAGTTTTACGTTAAATTTCCCTAGAAAATTAAATCTGCCGTTCTGTTGTGACTCGCTTCTCAAACTGCAACAAAGAGTCAGATAACGGTCAGATATGATTGAGAATAGAACGAAAAGTACTGACCGTTACGAGCTCACACTGTACGTGATTGGCGTGAATTCTTCCTTGTTTAAGGGCGTAAAAAAAGTGCGTTGCAAGCGATGGGATTCTACTTTTTGTGATTATAAGGCGTACAAAAAAGCCCACGCTAGGTGGGCTCCATTATTCAAAGTATCGTGATGTTGGTTCAGGGTTTAACTGGTCAGTAGTTTCTGAAGTTTATCCCTCAGCATCTCAATATGGGTTCTTTCTGGCGTCTGTTCTTTGCAGTGTTCCAGAATGAATTCGATTGAGCTCAGTACCGTTCGCCAGCGAGGCGTTTTCGGTAGGGTTTCTACGCGTAGGTATTTGTCTAGCGTTCGAGTTTGCAGCGTACTGCGGTCTAAGTAGACGCGCCACAAGCCACTCTTCTCGGCGAAAGCAAACTTGGTTTCACCAGTCACCGATTCCCAGTAGATGATGGCATTCGTCATCGCATCGACCAGTACCTCACGCATTAACTCTTGCTTGTTTTTACCTTCACCGGTTGCCTTGTCAGCAAGACGAGTAAATTCTCCGCCAAGCTCTTTCAGCTGCTGTAACTTATCTTTGTCGCCTTCAAAGGCATAACTAGAGAGAGCCTCAACCGCCGTTTCAAGGTTATTGATTCGGTTTGAGTTAACACCACCACCTACATTAAAGATATACATGGTGTCGAGCCCTGAGCCTTCAGGCAGCTTAAGGATGTCACTTGGTATGCGCTGACGTGTATCGTCTATATAGATATCAATATCACCGCAGTAGTGGGCTTGTTCTACCTTAAGGTATTTAGGTGCAATGATCTCGTCAGCCATTGAGCGTTTGAGTTGCTCCTGTCCGCGTCTGAATAGCTTCGCCGCGGCTTCGTTAGCAAAACGAATGCGTTGGTCATCGCGAATACAGATGATGGCTTCAGGTGCCGATTCTAGCTGCTCTAATAAGCGGCCTTGAGTTTCTAACAAGTTAGCTTCAACCATCGCTCTATGTTTGAGTTCGAGTTGCAGTTGATCGTTTTCAAGGCGTCTCTGTTCAGCTTTGCTTGCTGATAGATGTGCTGTAATTCGAGCCGCCAGTTCTTGTTTGTTGAACGGTTTAGACAAGTAGTCATTGGCACCCGCTTCGAAACCTCGAACACGGTCTTCTGCTTGGTTGAGTGCCGTTAGCATGATGATTGGCAACTGAGCATGATCGTATTGCTTTCTCAGTGCTTCACAAACCTGATAGCCGCTCATTCCTGGCATCATGATGTCGAGTAGAAGCAGCTCTGGCTTCTCTTTTTCAATCAGTTCAATGGTTTCAGGGCCATCACATGCAGTACGTACTCGATAACCTTCTAACTTCAAGAAGCTGTCTAATACTCGCAGGTTAACCGGCTCATCATCGGCGATAACCAATAACGGGCCATCTGGGTTTTCACTGATAACACTGTTTTCTTGTTGGCTGTTATCAATTAAATCAGGCGCTTGGAAGTGCGAGTAATGACCGGATTCGTTGTAACTGTCCAGCTCACCTTGAGTCGCTAGGGGCAGGGTAAAGCTAAACGTAGTGCCAAGCATTGGTTGGCTACTTACGTACAGTGAACCGCCCATTAGCTCGATCAACTGACGGCTGATCGATAGTCCAAGCCCTGCACCTTGGCGGTAGTTACTCGCATCTTGGCCTGCTTGAATCAATGGCTCAAAGATGTGCTCAAGGTACTCGGCCGGTATACCTTGGCCAGTATCGACAACTTGCACACGAATGTTGTCATCGATAACGCTGGCAGAGATAACAATTTTACCTTCTGAGGTGTACTTGATGGCATTGCCGACCAAGTTATACATCACTTGCTCAAGTCGTTGAGGATCCGATGAAACCAGACCTAAATCACTTGGGACTTGGTTAATAATACGGATTGGCTTATTGCCCAATAGGTGATGAGACAACTCTAGGACCAAGCTGGTGGCTGCCGACAAATCAACGGCTGATTTCTTAATATCTAAGCTGCCATAGCGCATCTTGTGATAATCAAGCAGGTCATCAACCAGTGTAGCCAACCTCTGACCACTATTGATGATGATATCCAATTGGTACTTCTGGTTGGCCGGAATAGGACCGTTAGCACCAGATATTAGCGCTTCAGCGATGCCAACCATGCCATGCAATGGCGTTCTCAATTCGTGTGAGGTGGTGGCTAAGAATTCATCTTTAAGTTTGTTCGCCAGTTGCAACTCTTCGTTTTGCTTTTGAATGGTCTTAAGGTTGTCCTCAAGCTCACCGTTTTGGCTCTTGATGAGCTGCATTTTTTCACGGATCGATCGCTGCATTCTTTCGAAGCTAACCGCGAGTCGACCAATCTCATCTTTGCGTTCGGTATTGATCATGGTTTCATCAAGATCACCAGCAGAGACTTTCTCGGCAGCCCATGTGAGCTTGAGGAGAGGAGAAGTGATGAAATTGGACAGGTAATGCGATGCAACAAACACAAGAATGATCGCTGTGAGCATCACGATCACGAAGATCTTCTCTAACTGATGAATACGGGCAAACGCCTCTTTTTCTGGCAGCTCTACGACAAGAGCCCATGTTGCGTATTTCAGCTCAATTGGGGTATATGCTGCGATGATCGCTTGATCTTGAGTATTGTTGAACGTACCTACGGCCGTTTCGCCAGCCAATGCTTTATCGACAACGTCTAAGCTTAAATTAATCGACTCTTGCGAATGGGCGAGGCTGCGTGGCAGGTGATCATCACCCACAAGCAGTGTTTGAATATTTGAACTCTTGTTGAGATCCGCAATCAGCTTAGTAATCCCATTGATTGGCAGCCTAAACATGGCGTAACTGTGCAGGTAGCCTTGTTGAACAATAGGCGCACCTAACCAAGCCGTCTGCTTACCGTTTTCATCTTTAAAGTCAGAAACGATAACCGGTGTATAGTCCTCGTTGGATTTACGTTTGTCTTTTACGTCTTTTGCTAAGCGTTGAAAGGTAACGCCTAGGTTTGAATCTTTGTACTTACCTGTTAGCAAGTTAGTGCCGTAATCATCACGCTTAAAGATTGAGTAAGCGACGTTACCGTTAATGTCGACTAATAGAATGTCATCAAAGTCTGAACGCTTAAGCAATTCTTGGTATGAGTTATGGTAGCGCTTGTGAAGCAGTCGATAACGTTCGCTGCCAATAAAGCTACTAGATTCTGGAAGAATCGATGTCTTGATTTGATCGCCAGAGCCTTGAATGTAACGCTGCTGCGCATTACTGCGCGCTTCGTCAATATCTAACCCTAAGCGTTGGAACGCATTGATTAAACCATAGAATCGCCCGCCACTGGCATTGGCCAATTCTGAGCGAACAAAACCCATGACTTGGGACTCTTGAGCTTGTAGGTAATCGACAATTTGCTGTTGCTTAGTATCACGGACCGAAACAAGGTGCGAAGTACTTTGTTCCTGAAGATCCTGACTGTGCGACTGGAGGAAAAATATCGCGATAAGTGTCACTGGGGTAATACTGAGGACAAGAAATGCCAGCATTAGGGTATTTTGAAGGCGCTTAAACTTCTGCTTACGATAGAATCTAAACATAAATTGGGTACTACTTTCCTTTGATGTACTGCTAAAAGGGCTGAAAACAAGTACAGAGAATAGAATTAACGGGTTCCAATTTAACGAAATTAACGAGTTTTTTTACTTTGACAAGTAAGTGGTATTTAAAGCGTGTGCAAAAGCTCATTTTTATAGAGTTTTGACAAAAATATGAACAGACAGCGCAGATAATGACCCTGCGCTGTGCTAGATAGGCTATTTGTTTGCGTGGTAAATCGCGAATTTAGTGGTCTTATTTAGAGTCGCGCATTTTCCAAACGCTTGTTCAATAATTGGAACGTATTTTAAGAAACTATTCGCAACAATAATCATCTCGCCAGAACGCTTCAAATGCTTAGGAGCCTGAGCAAGTAAGGTCTCAGTCGCGCTGTAGCTTGTATCCAAACCAGAATGGAATGGTGGGTTACTGATGATGAATTGGTAGTCTTTTGATGTGTCGGAATAGACATCTGAGGCGAAGACATTTCCCGTTAAACCGTTCGCTTCTAACGTAGCTTGGCTTGATGCCACGGCAAATGCACTGATGTCGCACATTTCTAGCTCGATATCAGGGTGACGAGATGCCATTACCGCGCCCAATACGCCTGCACCACAACCAAAATCCAGTACCTTTCCTTTCAGCTTTGGCAGAGTATCCAACAGAAGTTGGCTACCGACATCGAATTGACCGTGACTGAAGACGCCAGGAAGGCTTTTTACCGTAAGTGATTGCTCATCAATGTTAACCGTATAGGTTTTAAACCAGTCTTGCAGATTGAAGGCTTGTGGTTGCTCGAAGCATTGACCCCAGTAGAAAGAGCAACGGCGCGCCGAATCGTATTTCACGACTTTACCGTAAGGAGCGAACATCTTCTCGATACTTTTAACACCAGAACGATTCTCGCCAACTACGACAATCTCGGTATCTTTACCTAGCTTGGCAAATAACATCGCCAACAGAAATTCCGCTTCTGCTTTAGCCTTTGGCCAGTACAGCATCACTAAGTCGGCTTTGGTTTCTTCGGTAAACTCCGCACCATAAAAACGTTGGATGGTGTTGCAGCCTTCTAATTGACGGTAGTAGCTGTAATTAGAGGTAAACACGGTGACTGATTCACAATGTTTCGCTAATTCAACAGGGAATAAGTCTTCTGCCTCACCTGCAACTAAAACATGTTTGCCTTCAAAGTAGGCGAGTTGACGTTGAGCAATCTGGCTTGGGGCAATATAAGCTGACATAGGACACTCTATTGAATCGTTAGCAAAAAATGAGGGCGGATTTTCGCATAATCCGCCCAAAGCTTGAAGTGTTTAATACTCGTTCGGCAACCAAGTTGTCGAACAGTTGATTAACTCTTGTCTTGCTGGTTTAAAAAGTCTTTAAACTCTTCATCGTAGATGTTGAATAGGACGATGGTAATCGCAAAGATTAGTGGGCCGTAGATAAGACCAATTAAGCCGAACAATTGAATACCACCTAACAGTGAGAAGAAGATCATCAGGGTATTCATGCCTGCACTGCCTTGCATCAGCAGCGGACGAAGCAGGTTATCAATCGAACCAACAATCGCTACACAGTAAACCGTTAGGAAAATTGCCCATGTGGTATCGCCTGTTAGGAACAAGTAGGTCGCAGCAGGGATCCAGATTAGAGCGGTACCCACAACTGGGATGAAAGAGGCAAAGCCCATCATGGTGCCCCAGAATAGGCCAGGGAAACCGGCAATCCACATACCTAAACCGCCCGCAAAACCTTGTGCTATTGCGGTTAAGAATGAACCCATTACAGCTGATTTCGATACTTGCTCAATCTCGGTTAGCAATTTGTCTTCTTGGCTACGAGATAAAGGCAAAATATGACGAACCACACTGATGATTTTGTCGTGATCTCTTAGTAGGAAGAACAGAACAAACAGCATCAAGAAGAAATCCATCAAGAAATTGGTCGCATCACCAAGGATTTTTGCACTGATACCAACCAGTTTTGAGCCAAAGCTGGTCGCAAATTCACCGACTTTCTGTGCGATGGCTTGAGGCTCAATGTTGTCGAAAGGCAAGTAGTTATTCACAAATGACAGCGCTTTGACCACTAATGGGTGTGCAAATAAAGTCTGAATACCGCCGTGGGTCACCCATTGGTAGGTGTTCTGAGAGAACAGAGAACCTTGCTGAACAATTGCTGCGAATACTGCCAATAAAGGGATAACAATAATGAAAGTCAGAATCACACAAGACAGTAGAGAGACGATGTTTTCTTTATTCGGGAGCTTTTTTTCAAGCCACTCATGGATTGGGAACATCAATAGTGAAATGATAAAGGCCATCACGATTGAGTTGACGTACGGCTCTATAAGCAAGTAACAAGCATAAGCCGCCGCAAGTAGGGCAATGATGATCACCCAGTGGCTGGTATTGATTTTGAGTTTTTCTGACACGTTAATGGTCTCTATATTTGCGTTCTGAGTTTATAATGGCTGCAAAACAGAGAGTTAGCAATGAGGAGTTTTGATAATGGGATGCTGTAATAAAGATAAGAAATGCCAAGATGAAGAACAGCAAACAAAAAAAGAGATCCCTTGGTTCAGAATGTTCCTTGGCACCTTGATGTTGTTGGTTTTTCTTTTCTGGGAACGTTAGGCGCTTTTAGTTCAGTTTTAGCCTTAATCGAAGGGGAAGTAAGCTGTCATATTTGTGGTTAGCGAGCGTGATGTATTAAAAAGGGCTGCATCTAATGCAGCCCTAAATTCAATCGGTTAGCGACTTATAAAATGCTTTCGACTATTTGCTTTCAGCAGCAATGATCGCAAGAGAGCGATCAGCAGCTTCTAGTGTTGCATCCAGTTCTTTGGAACCATGAGCAAGAGAAGTAAAGCTTGCTTCGAATGCTGACGGTGCAAGGTAAACACCGTGATCTAACATTAGATGGAAGAAGCGCTTGAAGCGTTCTACATCACACTTAGTTACATCTTCGTAGCACGTCACAGTTTCTTGGTCAGTGAAGAAGAAACCAAACATGCCGCCAACTTGGTGAACTAGCATTGGGATGCCGTGCTTGTCAGCAAGTTGCTTGAAGCCTTTTGCCAACTGCTTAGTTTTTGAAGCTAGACGCTTTTCGTTGCCTTCTTCTCGTAGAAGGTTCAAACATGCGTAGCCAGCAGCCATTGCAACAGGGTTACCTGAAAGCGTACCCGCTTGGTAAACAGGGCCAGTTGGTGCGATGTATTGCATCACGTCTTTACGACCACCGAAAGCGCCCACAGGCATGCCGCCGCCGATCACTTTACCAAGACACGTTAGGTCTGGCTTGATGTTGTAGTAAGCCTGAGCACAACCTTCAGCAACGCGGAAACCTGTCATTACTTCATCAAAGATTAGCAATGCACCTTCTTGGTCACAGATTTCACGTAGACCTTCGTGGAAGCCTTCTACAGGAGGGATACAGTTCATGTTACCCGCTACTGGCTCAACGATGATACAAGCGATCTCGCCTTTGTTTGCTGCGAAGATTTCACGTACTGAATCTAGATTGTTGAAGGTTGCCGTTAATGTCAGCTTAGCAAAGTCAGCCGGTACACCAGGAGAGCTTGGTTGACCTAAAGTCAGTGCGCCGGAACCAGCTTTTACCAGTAGACTGTCTGCGTGGCCGTGGTAGCAGCCTTCAAACTTAAGAATTTTGTCACGACCAGTGAAGCCACGAGCTAGACGAATCGCGCTCATTGTTGCTTCTGTACCTGAGCTCACCATACGTAGCTGTTCCATTGATGGAACCATCTCAGAGACAAGTTCAGCCATTTTGATTTCAGTTTCGGTTGGAGCACCGAAGCTAAGGCCGCGTTGAGCTGCTGCAATCACAGCATCACGAATAACAGCGTGGTTGTGACCAAGGATCATTGGCCCCCAAGAGCCAACGTAATCGATATACGCTTTACCATCAGCATCAAAAATAAGTGGGCCATCAGCGCGTTCAACGAAGATTGGAGAACCACCTACGCCATTGAATGCACGAACTGGAGAGTTTACGCCACCAGGAATAGTTTGCTGTGCTTTTTCGTACAGCTCTGCTGATTTGGTCATTGATATATCCTCTTTTGACTGTCGGACCAATTGGCACGCATTGTACCTATCCCTAATCCAACTAGGAATGCTTTCGCCCAGATAATCACCCGAATCTGGTTGTTTTGTGTGGTTACACGTTTTAATTGTTAGATATTGGTGAGTTTACAGCAGTAAAAGGACCGATCCTGTGGTGAATACTTGAACGTTTCAGTCAGGTATTAGATAATCACCGGAATATAAGAAAATACTCAACAACTATGGTCTCGAATTAGATTTGTATCATGTTGTTTTTGACACAGGTAAGAGAGGTTGTCGTGAGCGAAGTAAATATCCCATTGTCTTTTTCTGATGCAGCAGCTACCCGCGTACAAACGCTAATTGCTGAAGAAGAAAACCCAGAACTAAAACTGCGTGTATACATTACAGGTGGTGGTTGTAGCGGTTTCCAATACGGCTTCACATTTGATGAAAAAGTAAATGATGGCGACACTACGATTGTAAACAGCGGTGTAACGCTGGTTGTTGACCCAATGAGCCTACAGTACTTAATGGGCGGCATGGTTGATTACACAGAAGGCCTAGAAGGCGCTCGTTTCTTTGTGAACAACCCGAACGCGACAACAACATGTGGTTGTGGTGCATCATTTAGCGTATAGCATGAGCTCAAAGCTGCATTAGCTGAAAGCCACACCAGAAGGTTGTAAACGCCGAACTTATGTTCGGCGTTTTTGTTTTTATATCCCCAAATTTCTCTTCATAACAAAGCTCCTTTCTTAGCAAGGCTCTTGTTTGTCACGCAGCCTCAAAATTGCTAAGACATATTAAGTTATTGCTTTTAAAATCATTCCAACCTTCTATTTTGTCATTTTTAGTACACGGCATATTTTTTAAACTGTCGATAGCGTCCAACTTCGTTGAGGATTGGTCTGTTAAGGTTACCTTTGTGCATAAGGAAGTTGCACATCACGCTATTAAGCCAACTAGCGCGCCTGAATGACATCGGACAAAAGGATTTGTTATGCCCACTCTATTTTCTAACTCACCACTTTTTCAGAAATTGAAGCAGCCGTGGCTGGTTTCTCTGACTCTAGTCGTGTTGTTGTCGATCTGGCTTGGTTTAGGCGTAGGGCAAGCAGAAGAGTCACCTGAAAAAAAGGCAACAGAAATTCCGCTGGCTAAGGTTTCCTTTCAAACCTTCACCTCATCACCGACCTTTAAAACGATTGATCTCTATGGAAGAACGGCGCCCGATAGGCATGCTCGTCTAGGTGCAGAAGTCGCGGGTAAGATTGTCAGATTGAATGTTGTTAAGGGGGGGATGGTTAAAGCAGGACAAGCCATTGCCCAGATAGATAAGGGTGATTTAGAGATTCAACTAGAGCGAGCATCTGCGTTATATCGCTTGAAGCAGAAAGAGTTCAAAGCGGCGCAGTCACTGAAGAAAAGAGGACTGCAAGGTGAAATCGCCTACACCACAGCTGAGGCTTCATTAACAGAAGCAAAAGCCATGATGCGCAATGCGGAGTTGGCTTTAAAGAATACTGTGATTACTTCGCCTTTTTCGGGTGTGGTTCAAGATTTGATGGTGGAGCTCGGTGATTTCGTTAGTGTTGGCGATCCTGTTGCTGGCGTGATTGACCTCGATCCTTTGGTTATTGAGGCGGATGTCAGTGAGCGTCATATCCAACATTTGCTAGTCAATCAATCTGCTTTGGTTCGTTTGTTAGGGCGAGAAGAAGCGGAAGGCCGTTTACGCTATGTTTCTCGTATCTCTTCTGTTGCTACTAATACCTTCCCAATCGAGATAGAAATCGATAACTCTAAAGGCCTATTACCAGCAGGTGTCAGTGCCGAAGTTAAACTCAACCTAGAAACAAGAGATGCAATAAAGATAACACCGGCGATGCTAGCATTGGATGAGGCGGGTAACCTAGGGGTCAAAACCTTGGTTTCAGTCGATGACTCACCAACGGTGAAGTTTGTAGGCATTCAGCTAGTAAAGGCCGAACAAGATGGAGTGTGGCTCACGGGGCTAGGTCAACGCGTCGATATCATCACAGTAGGCCAAGGGTTTGTTCGTGATGGTGATTCGGTGATTGCTGTTGAGCAAGGCGCTGAACTCTCTAATGTAATTGCTGAGTAGGAGATAGCCGATGTATTCAATTATTGATGCAGCCTTGTCTCGTGCTCGAACAATGCTCTCCCTTTTAGCGTTAATCCTTGTAGCCGGTGTCGTCACCTATATCACGATACCTAAGGAATCGAGCCCAGACATTACCATCCCAATTATCTATGTTTCGGTCGGGCACCAAGGGATCTCGCCAACGGATGCAGAACGTTTATTGGTTCGACCTATTGAGCAAGAGCTTAGGTCAATCGAAGGCGTAAAAGAGATGACAGCAACCGCAGCAGAAGGGCACGCCTCTGTGGTGTTAGAGTTTAATGTTGGCGTCGATCTTACTAAAGCGATGGCTGATGTTCGTGACGCGGTTGACCTGGCTAAACCAAAACTGCCAGAAGACAGTGACGAGCCGACCGTAAATGAGGTGACGCTGGCTTCTGAGCAGCCTGTTCTGTCTGTTGTGCTATTCGGTACCGTTCCTGAACGCACCATAGTGCAAATTGCCCGAGAGCTCGGAGATAAACTCGAAAGCTATCGTCAGATCCTTGAAGTCGACATTGCAGGCGATCGCGATGACATCGTGGAAATCATCGTTGATCCATTATTGATGGAGAGCTACAGCTTAGATCAAGCGGATATCTACAATCTGATCGCTCTGAATAATCGAGTAGTTGCTGCTGGCTTTGTTGATACCGGCTACGGACGTTTCTCAGTCAAAGTCCCTTCGGTGTTTAACTCCTTAAAAGACGTACTTGAATTACCTATCAAAGTGGATGGCAAGCAGGTAGTAACCTTTGGTGATGTGGCTACGGTTCGCCGAGCGTTTCGAGATCCTGAAAGCTTTGCCCGTTTAGATGGCAAATCCGCGGTTGTCTTGGATATCAAGAAACGTGCGGGTGAAAACATCATTGAAACCGTTGAGCTAGTCAAAGCGGTAATGGCTGGTGCTCAGCAGCAAGCCGAGTGGCCAAATAACCTATTGGTCAAATACACCTGGGATGAATCTAAAGATGTGAAGATCATGCTCAACGATCTTCAAAACAATATCTTATCCTCCATCATCTTAGTGGTGATCGTGATCATCGCCATTCTTGGTGTTCGAACCGCGCTATTGGTCGGAATTTCAATTCCTGGGTCGTTCCTCACGGGGTTGTTGGTGTTGTCTGTGTTTGGTCTAACCGTCAACATCGTAGTGCTGTTCTCGTTGATCATGGCGGTTGGTATGTTGGTTGATGGCGCCATTGTGGTGACCGAGTTTGCCGACAGGCGAATGCAAGAAGGTGAAGGGCGTAAAGCCGCTTACCGAGATGCAGCTAAACGGATGGCGTGGCCGATAACCGCATCGACTGCCACAACCTTGGCCGCATTTGCTCCACTCCTGTTTTGGCCTGATGTAACAGGCGAATTCATGAAGTTCCTTCCATTAACATTGATCGCGACATTAACTGCATCACTGATCATGGCTTTATTGTTTGTGCCCGTACTCGGTGGTTTGATTGGTAAACCGCAATACGTCTCGTCTCAGAGCCAAGCTCGAATGGTGGCTTTGCATAATGGGGATTTCTCACAGGCGACAGGCTTAACCAAGGCGTATTACCACACACTTTCTATTGCGATTAAGCACCCCTTTAAGATTCTTTGTAGTGCGATACTGCTCGCGGTTGCGGTTGGTTTCACGTATTCAAAAGCCGGCCTTGGAGCAGAGTTCTTTCCTGAGGTTGATCCGCCATTCTTTAATGTCAAAGTTCGTTCTCATGGTGATCTGTCTATCCAAGAAAAGGATGACATTATGCGCGATATTGAACTGATGATGCTCAATCATGATGAGTTCGATACCGTTTACACGCGTACTGGTGGTGACGACCAGATTGGTTTGATCTCAATTACGCCTGTTGACTGGCAATATCGCCGCAGCGTTAAGGCGATTATTGATGAGTTGAAGGTACAAACCGATCAATACGCTGGTGTTGAGATTGAATATAAGTTCCCTGATGCTGGGCCTCCGGTTGAAAATGACTTAGTGATTGAGCTGTCGGCTAAAACACCAGAGCAACTTAATCAGGCCGCAAAAATTGTGAGAAACTGGGCTGATGGCAATCAAGCACTGACCAATATCAGCGACACTGCTAGTAAAGATGGCATCGATTGGAAGGTGGATATCCGCCGCGATGATGCCGCCCGTTTTGCAGCTGACGCGACCTTGGTCGGCAATACCGTTCAGTTCGTCACTAATGGATTAAAGATTGGTGATTACTTGCCTGATGATTCATCAGAAGAGGTCGATATCTTGGTGCGTTACCCGAATGATAAAAGGGATATTGGACGCTTTGACCAGCTGAGAGTGAAAACGCCAGCTGGCTTGGTGCCGATCACCAACTTTGCTCAGATTGTTCCCGACCATAAGCAAGATACGATTAAACGTCTCGATGGTAAGCGTGTGGTGAACATCATGGCAGATATGGAAGAAGGCTATAACCTTGCGCTGGAACTACCAAAGATCGAACAAGCATTAAGTGAGCTAGGGCTGCCGAGTAGCGTGGAATTTCGTATCCGTGGCCAAAACGAAGAACAAGAGAACTCGTCAGCCTTTTTACAAAGCGCGTTCTTGGTGGCACTAGCGGTGATGGCTTTAATTCTGATTACTCAGTTCAATAGTTTCTATCAGGCGTTCTTGATTCTAAGTGCAGTGTTGTTCTCAACGGTTGGTGTGTTCGTTGGTTTACTTATCTTCCAGCGCCCGTTTGGCATCGTGATGTCCGGTATTGGGGTGATTGCGCTGGCTGGTATAGTGGTGAATAACAACATCGTGCTGATCGATACTTATAACCAATTGATTAAAAGAGGCTTGGATAAGCGAGATGCGATTCTGAGAACCGGTGTTCAGCGTTTAAGGCCTGTAATGCTTACCACGGTCACCACCATTTTAGGTTTGATGCCGATGGTGCTAGAAATGAATATCGACTTGATTAATCAAAAGATAGAATTTGGTGCGCCGAGCACGCAATGGTGGTCGCAACTCGCTACGGCAATTGCGGGAGGCTTAGCATTCGCCACGGTATTGACCTTGGTACTGACTCCTTGTTTATTAATGTTAGGGCGAGATAAGAAGCCGGAAAAATAGTAGATACAGTGGTTCGATGAACATAAAAAAGAGCGCCTTGGTGGGCGCTCTTTTCGTTGGTTTATAGGGTTCTTAACCTAATTAGTCGCTAGTAACTGGCCGTATCGCTCAAGGTTATTCAGTCGAATCTCTGAGTTGGCAATAAAGGTTGCTTTTGCTTTACCAGTTAACGACTTGGATTGAGGCAATTTCACGGTACGCGCATTTTTATGTACGCCATTAACCAAGAATTCATAATGTAAGTGCGGGCCAGTCACACGGCCTGTACCGCCCAAAGTACCAATGGTTTGGCCTTGTTTTACGCGCTGACCGGTTTTCACCATACGTCGCTTCATGTGCAGGTACTTGGTGATGTAGGTGTTGCTGTGGCGGATGAACACGTAGTTACCATTGAATTGGTTGTAACCTGACTTCTGAACAATACCGTCACCGGCTGCCCAGATAGGCGTGCCAACAGGGGCTGCGTAGTCAGTACCGCGGTGAGCTCGAATCTTACCGGTTACTGGGTGTCTCCTGGTAGGGTTAAAGTTCGATGTTACGCGACGAAAATCAATTGGTGAGCGCAAGAACGCCTTCTTCATCGCACGACCATTTTCATCGAAGTAGTTGCCGCTTTTATCATCCAATACCGCGGTAAATGAATCGCCTTGGTTTTTGAATACGGCTGCCATGATCTTACCGCGACCAACTACTTCACCTTCAACCACTTTCTCTTGGTATAAGATTTTGAAGCTGTCGTTCTTACGAATATCTAACGCAAAGTCGATATCCCAACCGAAGATGCCGGCCAGTTCCATAATTTGGTTTGCGGTTAAACCTGCGCTGACGCCAGCGTTCCAGAAGTTAGAGGTGATGTTGGCTTCGGCATAATTGTATTGGTATACCACTTCTTTTTTGTCGAAACTTGATGAGAAAGAATCGCCAGATTTAGTGATCTTGAAGCTTTCAAACGCACTAAGTTGTCGTTTTAACTGAATAAGGTCGTTGTTTTCATCAAAGCCGAACTGCAAGACATCACCAGGTCTTAGGTTAGACAGCTGCTTCTTAATATCATTATTGGTATTGAGTAGCGTGATCAGCAGACGGTATGAGAGGCCAATACGTTCAAATAAAACAGAGGTGCTTTCGCCAGAGCGAACGGTGTATTTCTCCCAATTGAGCACTGCCGTCGGCGGCGCGTCACTTGAGCTAATAAGTGCAGAGGCATTGATAGTCAGTGGGTAATGTTTTCCCACAACTAAAGCGCCCGAATCGTCACGCAAACTGTTGACGTCGGGGAGTAAGAAAATCGCGACGAAAATTATGGCACTAAAAAATGCGATAAAAGCCCGGTGCAAAATAGGAAGGCGTGCAAAAATAGACAACATGTTCCGGTTCGTTCTGTAAATATTATGAAAATCGACGACGGAATAGTGTAACTGGTTTCAAAATACATCGCTATTCAAGTAAGATGTCTAATTAATGTATTTTTGCCAAATCTGTGGGAGTGAACAAGAATGGCGAGTATTGAAGCTGCACTAGCCGAGATCAAACGTGGCGTAGAAGAACTGATTCCAGAAGACGAACTGATTGCAAAACTAAAAGAAGGTCGTCCTTTACGCATTAAGCTGGGTGCCGATCCAACAGCTCCAGATATCCACCTAGGCCATACGGTTATCTTTAACAAGCTTCGTGCTTTCCAAGAGCTTGGTCATGAAGTGACATTCCTTATCGGTGATTTCACTGCAATGGTTGGTGACCCATCAGGTAAAAACTCAACACGTCCACCGCTAAGCCGCGAAGACGTATTGAAGAATGCTGAAACTTACAAAGAGCAAGTATTCAAGATTCTAGATCCTGCGAAGACGCAAATTCGTTTCAACTCTGAATGGCTATCTGAGCTTGGCGCTGAAGGCATGATTCGTCTTGCTTCTAACCAAACTGTTGCTCGTATGCTTGAGCGTGATGACTTCAAAAAGCGTTACGCTGGTGGTCAACCGATCGCAATCCACGAATTCATGTACCCACTTCTACAAGGTCACGACTCTGTTGCACTAGAGAGCGACGTTGAGCTTGGCGGTACTGACCAGAAGTTTAACCTTCTAATGGGTCGTGAACTGCAAAAAGCAGCAGGTCAAAAACCACAAGCGGTACTAATGATGCCACTACTTGTTGGTCTAGACGGTGTTAAGAAGATGTCTAAGTCTGCGCATAACTACATCGGTATTAGCGAAGCACCAAGCGAGATGTTTGGTAAGATCATGTCTATCTCTGACGATCTAATGTGGAGCTACTACGAGCTGCTGTCTTTCCGTCCTCTTGAAGAAGTTGCGGAACTGAAAGCTGGCGTTGATGCAGGTAAGAACCCGCGTGACGTTAAAGTGCTTCTTGCTAAAGAGATCATCGCTCGTTTCCACAGTGAAGCAGATGCTGAAGCCGCTGAGCAAGAGTTCGTTAACCGTTTTGCTAAGAACCAAGTTCCTGATGAAATGCCGGAGTTTGAATTCGAAGCAGGCCTGCCAATTGCGAACGTTCTAAAAGAAGCGGGTCTTGTAAACTCGACTTCTGATGCGATGCGTATGATCAAGCAAGGTGCGGCTAAGCTTGAAGGCGAGAAGATTGAAGACAGCAAATTCGTGCCTGAAGCAGGTACTGCCGTTTACCAAGTAGGTAAGCGTAAGTTTGCTCGTATTACTATTAAGTAATAATGCACATCAATAATTGAACCAAAGGCATCCACGGATGCCTTTTTTATTGACTTAAAATTGACGAAACTTTGAAACGCCTATTGCTACACTATGCGCGCTGTCAAATTGACAGTAATTCTGGAGATTTTTATGAACAATACCGACCATCCTCCTAGTTTGAATGGAGAAGAATAACCCGTCTCGGTATTGATCTATTGTCCTGCCGTTCAGGTAGGGTATCTTTGTTTTTCCCCCTCATTCTTTTCCACACACTAGATTCTAACAAGTAGACACACCAGTAGCTTTCAGCTCTTGGTGCGCATAAATCTATAAATCTATAAATCTATGCTATTTGTTTTGATGGTCGTTACCTTTGCCAATCGGGAGATTCGCCATGACGGTAATGAACAACACTTTTTTATCTATTGAAGCTCTGTACTCAGAGCAAGACATCCAAGCTGTGTCGAATGCATTTCAACAGTACGGACGTGAACAACAAATTAACCTTTTGAACCGAATGCTGCTCGAAGATGCGGTGTTAGTGCTGGGGCAATGCTCTCTTAGTACGATTCAGACTTTACTTAGTGAGCTAGAAGAGCAGGGCTTTGAGAAGCGCTCTCGACATCTAGCTCACCAACTAGGGCTGATTTACTCAGAGGTAGAACCTCAGCAGGGCTATCTTTCTACTGGCGTCATGAGCCACGTTAGACAGCGTATCGGTTGGATTATTGCGTTAGCACTATTGGGCATCGTCTCAGGGCTTATTATCGCTCAATATGAAGACATTCTCAGTCAGTTGGTACTTTTGGCTATCTACATGCCGGTAATTGCTGCAGCTGGTGGTAATACCGGGACACAAGCCGCGACTTTGGTTATCAGAGCCTTAGCCACAGGTGAGTTAAAAAAACGCCAATGGGCTAACGTTCTGTGGAAAGAGTTTAGAGTCGCTATTTGTTTAGCTTTAGCGATTGCTGTGGTGATGATTGGACGTATTTTGCTCTTTAGTGAAAACCAAGCGACAGGTGGTTATGATATCAACATGATTGCGTTAGCTATTGCGGTAGCGCTGTTTATTCAGGTGACCATATCAACCGTGCTGGGTGGCGGATTGCCGATAGTTGCTAGGCTATTTAAGCTTGATCCAGCGGTGTTAGTGAGCCCAGTGCTTGCTTCCATAGTTGATATCTCAGGAATGTGGATCTACTTCACTGTGGTTAACTCATTCCTCGGTATCGCTTAGCTCCTATAAAAATAGGCACCTATAAAAATAGCTAAATACATCTGAGAAACAAAAATGGCGCTGAAGATTTAAGGTCTTTAGCGCCATTTTTATTGTTTGAGTAGAAGTTTACACAGAGCCAAACATTACTTCGATTTGCTTTGTGTTTGACTGAACTCAACTACATCTTTGTAGAAAGCACGCTCAAACTGGGTGATTGGAGCCTCTACCGGTCTGTCTGGATCTTGCTCTTCAGGGAAGTAATCACGAATAAACTGCACAAACAAAGAGTTTGGTTTCCCGGACTCATCTAAACCATATCCCGCCATGTTGTACGTTCCGTACAAAGAACCACTTTTGGCTGTGATGTTGCCCTGAATCGGTGCTTTTCTCATGCTTGGACGGTACTTGAGCGTTCCATTTACACCTGATGTAGGCATAGCCTCAATTAGGTTGAGCTGTTGATCGTTTTCCCAGATATAACGAAGCACTTGAGCCATGGTCTGTGACCTCATTCGGTTATTTCTAGATAGCCCTGAACCATCGACGAGCTGCGCTTTACTGAGGTCAATATTAGCCTTGGTCAGCAATATCTGCTTTATCGCTTCAGTACCGTTATTGAAACTGCCTGGTTGAACATAAAATGTGGCTCCTAGCGTTTTAGTTAGATTATCTGCGATAAGGTTATCCGACTTCTTGAGCATGATATCGAGCAGTTCAGGAAGCTTTTCTGAGTTGTGACTAGCGACTAACGTGGTTTTGTCTGCTTTCTCTTTTTTACCAATAATCACATCACCTTTTACTTCTATTTTCAGTTCTTTGAGAAGCGATGCAACAACTTGATAGGTGTAAAGTTCTGGATTTTGAATGGCGAACTTAAGTGGCAGTGGCTTTTTGCGCTCAACCAAGCAACCAGAGAGCTTGTAAGCGTTATCTGGTGTGGTGATGAGTTCCAAGTCGCATTGTGTCGCCTTCTGCCCAGAGCGAGTTACCGTGGCAGCGGTGGTCGTCACGTCTATCGGATAGTGAGCGGGAATATAAACGCGAGTGCTGCCATTACCTTTTGTATAAATAGAGGCTTGTGCGCAGTTGCTGTCTAAGGTCATTGCACTAGAAGGCGCGCTGTAACAAACCCCTAGAATGTCCCAAGGCCACCCCACCGCTCGCTGATAGCCGGTATAAGCTGTGTTATCCAGATATAAATTGCCCTTGATGGTTCTGGATTGAGACTTAGCGTATTGAGTTAACAGGCTTTTTAGCTGCTCACGTTGCAGTGTTGGGTCGCCGCTAAACGAAATGATTGCATCATTACCAGAACGAGCAACGCTGGTCGTGTAATGGAAGTCATCCCCTAACTCCAACTTAGCCGCCAACGCTGTCACCAGCTTTAAAGTACTAGCGGGGGGATAGAAGCCATCACTGTTGGAATTCATTTTGTTTGAATCGCCTTTCAGGGATTCCAAAATTACACTGGTGCTACTGCCATCAGGCAGTTTATCTAGAGGGGGGTAAGCGAAAGCGTTAACTGAGAAAGCGCTAATGGAAAAACTACATACCAGTAGTGTGGATAGAAGGCGCATAGAAGATTTCTTGGATGGCTGATGTTTTCAGTATACAGATATAAAAAACGCCCGCTAGATAGCGGGCGTTTTGATTCTCAATTAACTAATGAATCATTAGATAATCAGAATTAGAAGTCGTAACGTAGACCTAGAGCTAGCTCGTCTTCAGCTTGTGCTTTAGATGCTGTGCCGTTTACTAGAGAAGTCCCGCCAATCTTGTCGCCTTCAGAGATTAGGTTGAAGTTGTACGAGATGTAAGTACGGAAGTTAGGCTTGAAGTAGTAAGTCGCATCGATAGCAACGTTGTCTGCTGAAGTTTCACCGTCAGTTTCTGCGTTGTTGTACGTTAGTGTGAATGCAGTTTGGTCTAGCGTGTACGCAGTTGCGAATTCGTAACCAGTGTAGTCTACAGATTGGTTGCTGAATTCAAAAACGTTGCCATCAGCATCTTTGAAAGTTGCTTGTTTTTCACCATCAGTGAATACACCAGCGAAGTAAAAATCGCTGATGCGGTAAGATGCAGAAAGCATGTATTCGTTAGATTGATCTTGGTCTGCGTAACCAGCACCTAGCTTAACGCCAGAATCGCCGATTGCGTAGATAGCAGATAGAGAGTAGCCATCTTTACCGTTGTCGCTGAAGTCACCGCTAGTTGTTTCAGAACGGTCAGCAAAGCGGTAGCTAGCTTTAACGCCTAGGTCTTGGAATTGACCTTTGTAAGAAAGCATGTTGTCTGAACGATCAGCTACTGCGATTTTGTCTGCAGCAGAGTTACCGTGGTAAGACATGATATCGGTAAAGTCAGTGATTACGCCTAGCGCACCGTCGTTTTTACCGTAAGTTACTTCACCGAATGTACCGCCGATACCAGCGTATGTGTAACGGTTAGTGATGTCGCCGTCGTTGTTATCAGTAGAGCCGCCGTTTTCAGCAGTTGTGAATTCGCCTTCGTAAAAACCAACACCGTATAGGCCGTCTTGGATTTCAACTTTACCTAGGAAGTTAAGACGTACACGTGATTTGTCGTCAGCTTTGCCATCTTTCATCGATAGACGAGCTTCTGCACGACCACCGATCTCTAGAGAAGTGCCGTTTGAGCTGTATACAGAAGTACCGGCAATATCACCAGCTTGTTTACCGTCGGCTGCCACTGCGTTAGTAGCAAGAGCTGCAGCAGATACAGCAAGCGCGATCATAGTCTTGTTCATGTTATTATTTCCTAATTACTGTCCATAGAAGTTTTATTAAGGATTTGAACCCTTTTGTGTATTGCCTGTATTAATCAGGCTTCATAATCATGATTAGAACAGAAGTCTGAAAATGCCAGTGCAATCCATGGGTTACTTTTTACCTCTAAAGTTCCATGGTCAGTTAGTAAAATGATATAAAACTAAAAAATGAACACTGTTTTATTATATCTTTTTTGTTTAAGTGGTTGTTTTTGAGTGTATTTTATAAAAGTGTGATCTGTGTTTATTTTGTTTGTTTTTTGTTTTTTTAGGTATTTAGCTCTCCACTTATTGATGGGGAGGTTATTATTCATTTTTGTGATGTCTGTAATTTAGACCTAGATAAAGCTTTTATAACGCAAAGTGGAATAAAGGTGATTTAGCCATAAAGTTTGTTTACACTAAGCCAAATCGTTTTGTTTCTATCACCCAATAAATACGTTGGGTGTATTTATGTTGGCCAAAGAAAGCTTTGGCATAGAGGTAAAAAATGGAAAAGGTTCCAATGACAGTACGTGGCGCTCAGCAGCTACGTGACGAATTAGATCGCCTACTTAAGCTACGCCCTGTTATCTCAGCAGCTATTGGTGAAGCACGTGAACTAGGTGACCTGAAAGAGAATGCTGAATACCACGCCGCTCGTGAAGAGCAGGGTATTTGTGAAGCTCAGATCCGTGATATTGAATATAAGCTATCACTGGCTCAGATCATCGATGTAACGCAAATGGATAATACGGGCAAGATTATCTTTGGTACGACAGTGACACTGATTGATGTGGATACCGATGATGAGTTCCGCTACCAAATCGTTTCAGAAGACGAAGCAGACATCAAAACGGGTCGCATTTCTGTGAAATCGCCAATTGCTCGCGGTCTTATCGGTAAAATGGAAGGCGACGAAGTCATGATCTCTACCCCTGGTGGTGACAAAGACTTCGAAATCGACAAAGTAGAATATATCTAATTGAATTTTCTTTGTTTCTGATAAGTAAAAAGGTCGCTAAATGCGACCTTTTTCGTTTCTCACGCTACACTAAAAGATAAGCGCTGTGGCTTCCTATTAGTGAAGTTAGCTTATATCAAACTCGCTTATTTACGTGGAATCTCGATTTTACGTGCTTCTGACTGGCGGAACAGTACTAGAACTTTACCGATAGTCTGTACTTTCTCAGCTTTAGTTTCACGTACAATTGCATCGATAATCAGTTGCTTAGTCTCACGGTCTTCTGATGCAACTTTAATCTTGATCAGTTCGTGGTGGTCTAGAGCTAATTCGATTTCCGCTAGAACAGCTTCAGTAAGTCCATTTGCGCCCATTAGCACAACAGGTTTTAAACTGTGAGCTAGGCCCTTTAGATGCTGCTTTTGTTTGGTACTTAGGTTCATTACGCGGCCAATTTTCTTTACTATTAGGGTTGAAAAAACCTATTTTAACGCCATCTAAAGCTGAAGACTATAATTTATTCAGCAATTAGTACTTTCCTCCAATTTAGGTATCCAATGAGCAAACAGAAACACTCGGCCAGTTCAGGCCGTTGGTTGAAGGAACACTTCGACGACAAGTACGCAAATGAAGCAAGAAAGAAAGGCTATCGTTCACGTGCTTATTTCAAAATGGAAGAGATTCAAACGAAAGATAAATTGCTGTCTCCTGGGATGACCATTGTGGATTTGGGTGCAGCACCTGGCGGTTGGTCTCAATATGCTGCTAAGATTGTTGGAGACAACGGACAAATCATTGCGTGTGACTTGTTACCAATGGATCCGATTGCTGGTGTTAGCTTTTTACAAGGCGATTTCCGCGAAGAAGCTGTGCTAGATGCCTTGTTGGAACGTATACAACCAAACATGGTTGATGTCGTGATGTCAGATATGGCACCTAATATAGCAGGCAACAATTCTGTGGATCAGCCAAGAGCTATGTATTTAGTTGAATTAGCTTTGGATATGTGTCGACAAGTTCTAGCTACCAATGGTAGTTTTGTTGTAAAAGTATTCCAAGGCGAAGGGTTTGACCAATACGTTAAGGACGTCCGCGAGATGTTTAAAACAGTAAAAGTTAGAAAACCCGACTCTTCTCGAGCTCGATCTCGTGAAGTGTTTATCGTAGCCACTGGTTACAAAGGTTAACGATTCTCTTCCAAGAGTGAGAGTTAACAACATGGCTACAGGTTACAAACTGTAGTACCCTACCTTTAATTACAATTAGTTATCGAGAGGCTTACACCTTGAGTGACATGGCAAAAAATTTAATTCTGTGGCTTGTTATCGCGGTAGTGTTGATGTCGGTATTCCAGAGCTTCGGCCCTGGGGAAAGTAACGGCAGAGCAGTAGATTACACCACGTTTGTACAGGAAGTTGGCCAAGGCCAGATTCAAGACGCACAGTTCAATAACAGCGAAATCACTTTCACACGTCGTGGTGGTGGTTCTAAGTATGTAACTTACATGCCTGTTTATGATCAAAAGCTACTTGATGACTTAATTAATCAAAACGTAAAAGTTCAGGGTACACCACCTGAAGAGCAGAGCCTGCTTGGCACTATCTTCATCTCATGGTTCCCAATGATCTTACTGATTGGTGTATGGATTTTCTTCATGCGTCAAATGCAAGGCGGCGGCGGCGGTAAAGGCGCGATGTCTTTCGGTAAGAGTAAAGCTCGAATGATGAGCGAAGAACAAATCAAAACCATGTTTGCTGATGTTGCTGGTTGTGACGAAGCAAAAGAAGACGTGAAAGAGCTTGTGGACTACCTTCGTGACCCAAGCCGCTTCCAAAAGCTAGGTGGTAAGATCCCGACAGGTATCCTGTTGGTTGGTCCTCCTGGTACGGGTAAAACATTGCTTGCAAAAGCGATTGCCGGTGAAGCGAAAGTACCGTTCTTTACTATCTCTGGTTCTGACTTCGTTGAAATGTTTGTTGGTGTTGGTGCATCTCGTGTGCGTGACATGTTCGAACAAGCGAAGAAAGCGGCACCTTGTATCATCTTTATCGATGAAATTGATGCTGTAGGTCGTCAACGTGGCGCTGGTGTTGGTGGTGGTCACGATGAACGTGAACAAACACTGAACCAAATGTTGGTTGAGATGGATGGTTTCGAAGGTAACGAAGGTATTATCGTTATCGCTGCGACTAACCGTCCAGACGTACTAGACCCTGCATTACTTCGTCCTGGTCGTTTTGACCGTCAAGTTGTGGTTGGTCTACCGGATGTACGTGGTCGCGAACAGATTCTTAAAGTACACATGCGTAAAGTGCCACTATCAGGTGATGTTGAACCGTCGCTGATCGCTCGTGGTACTCCAGGCTTCTCTGGTGCAGATCTTGCGAACCTTGTGAACGAAGCGGCGCTATTTGCTGCTCGTGGTAACAAGCGCAATGTATCTATGGTTGAGTTTGAACTTGCGAAAGACAAAATTATGATGGGTGCAGAGCGCCGTTCAATGGTTATGTCTGAAGAAGTGAAAGAGTCAACGGCTTACCACGAAGCGGGTCACGCAATTGTTGGTCGTTTGGTACCTGAACACGATCCAGTGTACAAAGTATCAATCATTCCACGTGGTCGTGCGCTTGGTGTAACCATGTACTTGCCAGAGCAAGACCGTGTGAGCATGTCTCGCCAACATCTAGAGTCTATGATTTCTAGCCTGTACGGTGGTCGTCTTGCTGAAGAACTTATTTACGGTAAAGACAAAGTGTCAACTGGTGCGTCTAACGATATCGAACGTGCAACTGATATTGCTCGTAAGATGGTTACGCAGTGGGGCTTCTCTGAGAAATTGGGTCCTCTTCTTTACGCAGAAGAAGAAGGTGAAGTTTTCCTAGGTCGCGGCATGAGCCAAGCTAAGCACGTTTCTGATGACACGACTAAGCTTATCGATGAAGAGATTCGTATCCTTATCGACCGTAACTACGATAGAGCTAAGAAGATTCTTGAAGATAACATGGATATCATGCATTCGATGAAAGACGCTCTAATGAAGTTCGAAACGATCGATGCAGGTCAAATTGATGACTTGATGGAGCGTAAGCAAGAGATTCGTGATCCAGCTGGTTGGGGTGATCAGGTAAAAGCTGAACCTACAAAGGAAGAAGCAAAACCTGAAGCTAAGGCAGAAGAAGCTAAAGCGGAACCTAAAGCTGAAGAGTCAAAAGTTGAAGAAGTTAAATCTGAATCAGATGATGCTCAAAACAAAGATTCTTAATCGCTAAACTATCAATTAAAACCCTGAGTACGCTCAGGGTTTTTCTGTTTCTAGCCCTAGATGTTTTTACCTTTAAGACCCACCTTCCATGATATTAAAAGCACATAATAAAACGCTCGTTTTAGACCGCCCACATGTGATGGGTATCCTCAATGTTACGCCTGACTCTTTCTCTGATGGCGGAAAATTCAATTCATTAGATAATGCTTTACTGCAAGCAGAGCGAATGATTCAAGCTGGTGTTAGCATTATTGACATTGGTGGTGAATCAACTCGCCCGGGAGCGCCTGACGTTCCTTTAGAAGAAGAGCTCGCTCGCGTTATTCCTGCCATTAAAGCAATTCGCGCTAAGTTTGATGTGTGGATCTCCATTGATACCAGTAAAGCGGAAGTGATGCGCCAAGCTGTTGAAGCGGGCGCTGATTTGATCAATGATGTGCGCGCTTTGCAAGAGCCTGGAGCATTACAAGTCGCCGCTGATGCTAATGTTCCGATTTGTCTGATGCACATGAAAGGTCAGCCGAGAACCATGCAAGCTAACCCAAGTTATGATGATGTTCTTCAGGATGTAGAAGCATTCTTGCAAGAAAGGGTAGAAGCGTGTGAGGCGGTGGGTATTTCAAAAGATCAGCTGATCCTTGACCCTGGCTTTGGCTTTGGGAAAACCATCGAACACAATTATCACCTACTAGCGCATCTTGAAAAGTTTCATTCGTTAGGCTTACCTGTTTTAGCGGGGATGTCGAGAAAATCGATGATCTTTAAATTGCTAGACAAGGTTCCGGCCGACTGCATGGTCGCAAGCGTCACTTGCGCGACGATTGCCGCGATGAAAGGCGCACAAATTATTCGCGTTCATGATGTCGAGGAGACACTGGAAGCGATGAAAATAATCGAAGTGATGAACAACAATCACTAAATATAATTAAGGAAAATCACTATGTCTGATAAAAGACGTTATTTCGGCACAGATGGTGTGCGTGGCAAAGTAGGCCAGTACCCGATTACACCTGATTTTGTTCTGAAGCTTGGCTGGGCTGCGGGTCGTGTTCTTGCGAAGCAAGGCACAAAGAAAGTCATCATTGGTAAAGATACTCGTATCTCTGGTTACATGCTTGAGTCAGCGCTAGAAGCTGGCCTTGCTGCTGCTGGTCTTCAGGCTACGTTTACTGGCCCAATGCCAACACCTGCTGTGGCTTACCTAACTCAAACCTTCCGCGCTGAAGCCGGTATTGTTATCTCTGCATCACACAACCCATACTACGATAACGGTATCAAGTTCTTCTCTTCTGAGGGAACAAAACTGCCGGACGATATCGAGTTGGCAATTGAAGCAGAGTTGGATAAAGACATCGAATGTGTTGATTCTTCAGAGCTAGGTAAAGCAGTACGTTTGAACGATGCGGCTGGCCGTTACATCGAGTTCTGTAAAAGTACGTTCCCACATAAAATGACATTAGCTGGCATGAAGATCGTTATCGATTGTGCACATGGTGCGACTTACCACATTGCGCCTGCTGTATTTAAAGAACTGGGTGCTGAGGTCGTTGCGATTGGTGTTGAGCCAAACGGTACTAACATCAACCACGAAGTCGGTGCGACGGATGTACGTGCTCTGCAAGCAAAAGTGCTTGAAGAAAAAGCGGCATTAGGTCTTGGCTTTGATGGTGATGGTGACCGTATCATCATGGTTGACGAGCTAGGCAACAAAGTTGATGGCGACCAAATCGCTTACATTATTGCTCGTGATGCACTGCGTCGCGGTGAGTTGAAAGGCGGCGTTGTTGGTACACTAATGACCAACCTGGGTATGGAAAACGGCCTTAAGCAGTTAGGTATTCCGTTTGTACGTGCTGCTGTTGGTGACCGTTACGTAATGGAACAGCTTCTTGCTAAAGGCTGGAAGATCGGCGCTGAAAACTCGGGGCACGTTATCCTACTAGATAAAGTGACGACGGGTGATGCTATCGTTGCTGCTCTGCAAGTTTTGGCTTCAGTTGTTGATAGCGAAATGACACTGAATGAGTTGTCTCAGGGCATGACGTTGTACCCTCAAGTTCTAGAAAACGTTCGTTTCAGCGGAGATTCAAACCCACTAGAAGCCGAAGCGGTAAAAGCAGCGGTTGTTGAAGTAGAAGCAGAGCTTGGCGAGAAAGGCCGTGTACTATTACGCAAGTCTGGTACCGAGCCACTACTGCGTGTCATGGTTGAAGGCGAAGATGCAGAGCTTGTTCAAGCATCAGCGCTTAAGATTGCAGATGCAGTAAAAGCAAACTGCTAATTTAACCTTTTACTTAGCTGGCGCAGCGAATAGCGCTTGTGATTAGAAGTGGTTGACTTATATCACGGTCAAAAGATATCACGGTCAAAAGATATAACGGTCAAAAGAGACATAAATGAGTTTTGTGTCGCTTTTGACCTTTTTTTGACCACTCACTTGGTAAAGGCTTATTTTTTAGCAAATTCTCCTTGTCAGCCATCGTCGCATTCGCTAGTATTGCTCGGCCTTCAGTTAGGAGGTCGCTAGCCTTGTTCTTAAAAATAGTTTTTTGAACGGCGCTGGCTCAACAATTAGGAACATAGGTGGAAAAATGTTTACAGTTCTACTTGTGATTTACCTGTTGGCAGCGCTTGGTGTAATTGGCCTAGTGTTGATTCAACAAGGTAAAGGCGCAGATATGGGAGCCTCTTTCGGTGCTGGCGCTTCAAACACTGTGTTTGGTGCTGGTGGCTCAGGAAATTTCCTTACCCGAATGACTGCAATTTTTGCAACTACATTTTTTATCCTTAGCTTAGTGCTTGGTAATATGTCTACACATAAAACTGAGTCACAATGGATTGACCCGACCCAAGGTCAGGTGATTCAACAAGCTGATGATGCAGTGAGTGAAGTTCCGGCGCAAGGCGACGAAATTCCACAATAATCTGTAAAGATTTGATGCCGAGATGGTGAAATTGGTAGACACGCTAGCATGAGGTGCTAGTGCCTTAGGGTGTGAGGGTTCGAGTCCCTCTCTCGGCACCATGTTTACAAACTTGTAAAACATCTTGTTGGGCGTATAATGCTCGCAAGTCGGACGCGGGATGGAGCAGTTTGGTAGCTCGTCGGGCTCATAACCCGAAGGTCGTCGGTTCAAATCCGGCTCCCGCAACCAATTTCAATGCTATTATATAGCTTGTATTGGTTGCAAGTTTGCACAGTGTGAACCTCACTGTGAGTTAAGTGCGATATCGAATGTGATGGCACTTAACATATAAGGGTCCAGCAACAAAAACCCCGGCTTATACGGGGTTTTTTGTTATCTAAGCATTTGTAAATGTATTTAGATAATGTTTGCTTGGAATTTAAATTGGGCTTTGAGCCCTTTTTTTGTTTCTGGAGTGGTTAAATGACTGGTTTAGAAAGACAACTTACTGAAATGCTTGACGCTCCAGTAGCAGCATCAGGTTATGAGTTAGTTGGATTAGAATTTATTCGTGCTGGTGAGCACTCAACGCTACGTATTTACATCGATTCACCAAACGGTATCAATGTAGATGATTGCGCTGAAGTTAGTCACCAAGTAAGTGCCGTAATGGACGTTGAAGATCCAATTTCAGTGGCTTATAACCTTGAAGTGTCTTCACCAGGTTTAGAGAGACCACTGTTCAAAGCAGAGCATTACCAACAATTTATTGGTCACGAGGTAAGCATCGTTTTGAAAATGGCTGTCGGCAACCGTCGTAAATGGAAAGGTGATATCCAATCTATCGAAGGCGAGACAGTGAAAGTATTGGTTGAAGGACAAGAAGAAGAATTCGTCCTGAGCAATATTGCGAAAGCTAACCTGATCCCTAAATTTTAGTTCTCCTAGAGAGAAGAGCTTAAGAGGCTAGATTAATGAACAAAGAAATTTTGGCGGTAGTAGAAGCTGTTTCAAATGAGAAAGCAGTTCCTCGTGAGCGTATTTTTGAAGCGCTTGAAATCGCGCTTGCAACGGCAACAAAAAAGAAAAGCGAACTAGAAATTGAAGTTCGTGTTGAAATTGACCGTAAAACGGGTGATTTCGAAACTTTCCGTCGTTGGGAAGCTGTTGAGGAAGTTGAATTCCCAACAAAAGAAATCTCTATTGAAGCTGCAAAGTACGATGACCCAGAGATCGAGCTTGGCGGTTTCATTGAAGATGATATCGAATCAGTAACGTTTGACCGTATTACGACTCAAACGGCTAAGCAAGTTATCGTACAGAAAGTACGTGAAGCTGAACGCGCTCAAATCGTTGAGCAGTTCATCGATAACGAAGGCGAGCTAGTAACTGGCGCAGTTAAGAAAGTTAACCGTGACACTATTATCCTAGACCTAGGTAACAACGCTGAAGCGGTAATCCTTCGTGATGACCAACTTCCTCGTGAAAACTTCCGTCCAGGTGACCGTGTTCGTGGTCTTCTTTACGCAGTTAAACCAGAAGCTCGTGGTTTCCAGCTTTTCGTTACTCGTTCGAAGCCAGAAATGCTAGCTGAACTATTCCGTGTTGAAGTGCCTGAGATTGGTGAAGAGCTAATTGAACTTAAAGGTGCTGCACGTGACGCTGGTTCTCGTGCTAAAATCGCTGTGAAAACAAACGACAAACGTATTGACCCAGTTGGTGCGTGTGTTGGTATGCGTGGCGCACGTGTACAAGCTGTTTCTAACGATCTTGGTGGTGAACGTATCGATATCGTTCTTTGGGATGATAACCCGGCTCAATTCGTAATCAACGCAATGGCTCCTGCTGATGTTGCTTCAATCATCGTTGATGAAGACGCACACTCTATGGATATCGCTGTTGAAGCGGATAACCTAGCACAAGCGATTGGCCGTAGCGGTCAAAACGTACGTCTAGCGTCTCAACTTACTGGTTGGGAACTGAACGTAATGACTGTTGCTGATCTTGAGAAGAAGCACCAAGAAGAAGCAGTTGCCTCTATTGAAAACTTCATGAAGCACCTAGACATTGAAGAAGACTTTGCTCAAATGCTTGTTGAAGAAGGCTTCTCTACGCTTGAAGAAGTAGCATACGTTCCTGTGAACGAGCTTCTTGAAGTAGACGGTCTAGACGAAGGTATCGTTGAAGAACTACGTAACCGCGCAAAAGACGCACTGACTACTCTAGCGCTAGCGAAAGAAGAAACTTTCGACGGTGTTGAGCCTGCTGAAGACTTACTTGCACTTGAAGGTCTTGAGCGTGAAATGGCTTACAAGCTAGCAGCAAAAGGCGTTGCGACACTGGAAGACCTAGCTGACCAAGGCGTTGATGAACTAGAAGGCATCGAAGACCTAACTGCAGAGCGTGCAGGCGAGCTAATTATGGCTGCGCGTAACATCTGTTGGTTCGGCGACGAAGAATAATTCAGCAAGGAGAGAAAGCGGTATGACACAATTAACAGTTAAAGCACTGAGTGAAGAGATTGGTACGCCAGTTGACCGCTTAATTGAACAACTTGCTGATGCAGGCATGAAGAAAGCAGGGTCGGATCAAGTGACTGATTCAGAGAAGCAAACATTGCTAACGCACCTTAAAAAGGAGCACGGCGATACTTCAGGCGAAACAGAACCGACTCGTTTAACTCTTCAACGCAAGACCCGCAGCACGCTAAGTGTTGCCGCTGGAGGCGGTAAGAGTAAGGATGTTCAAGTAGAGGTACGTAAAAAGCGTACTTACGTGAAGCGCAGCACTATTGAAGATGAAGCGAAACGTGAAGCTGAGGAAGTAGCTAATCGTGAAGCGGAAGAGAAAGCACAACGCGATGCTGAAGAGCAAGCGAAACGTGATGCTGCAGAGAAAGCACAGCGCGAAGCCGAAGAAAAAGTAACACGTGAAGCGGATGCAAAACGTGAAGCTGAAGAGAAGGCTCAACGCGCACAAGCTGAAAAGGCTAAAAAAGACATGAATTCAAAAAATGCAGACGCTAACGCACAAGCGAAAAAAGAAGCGGATGAACTTAAAGCTCGTCAAGAGCTAGAAGCAACTCGTAAAGCAGAAGCTGAAGCAGCTAAGCTTGTTGAAGAAGCTCGTAAGTTAGCAGAAGAGAACCAAGAACGTTGGTCTGAAGAAGAGAAGAAGAAGAAAGAGCAAGAGAAATCTGCGGATTACCATGTGACTACTTCTACTTACGCTCGTGAAGCTGAAGATGCGGCAGATAAGAAAGATGAGAAAGCACCTCGTCGTCGCAAGAAGAAAGCAGCTCCTGCTAACCAACCTGCAAACAACCGTGGTGGTCGTAACCAACGTGGTCGTGGCGGTAAAGGTAAGCTTGCTAAACCAACTTCAATGCAGCAAGGCTTCGATAAGTCAGCAACTGTTGCTAAATCTGACGTTGCTATCGGCGAAACTATCGTTGTTTCTGAACTGGCTAGCAAAATGTCAGTTAAAGCAACTGAAGTTATCAAAGTAATGATGAAGATGGGCGCTATGGCGACTATCAACCAAGTGATCGACCAAGAAACAGCACAACTTGTTGCTGAAGAAATGGGTCACAAGGTAATCCTACGTAAAGAAAACGAACTTGAAGAAGCAGTACTAGCTGACCGTGATAGCGATGCTATCGCTGAAGGTCGTGCTCCTGTTGTTACTATCATGGGTCACGTTGACCACGGTAAAACTTCAACACTTGACTACATTCGTAAAGCACACGTTGCTTCTGGGGAAGCTGGCGGTATCACGCAGCACATTGGTGCTTACCACGTAGATACTGACAACGGCATGATCACTTTCCTTGATACTCCTGGACACGCGGCGTTTACCGCTATGCGTGCTCGTGGTGCTCAAGCGACAGATATCGTTGTACTTGTAGTTGCAGCAGACGATGGCGTAATGCCACAAACAATCGAAGCAATCCAGCACGCGAAAGCGGCAGGCGTTCCTCTGATTGTTGCTGTGAACAAGATCGATAAAGAGGGTGCAAACCCAGACAACGTTAAGAATGAGCTAGCTCAATACGACGTTATCCCTGAAGAATGGGGCGGTGAGAACATCTTCGTTCACATCTCTGCAAAACAGGGTACAAACATCGATGGTCTTCTAGAAGCAATCCTTCTTCAGTCTGAAGTTCTTGAACTTACAGCGGTTAAAGAAGGCATGGCGTCTGGTGTTGTTGTTGAATCTCGTCTTGATAAAGGTCGCGGTCCAGTTGCAACAGTACTAGTACAGTCTGGTACTCTAAACAAAGGCGATATCGTTCTTTGTGGTCAAGAGTACGGCCGTGTTCGTGCAATGCGTGATGAAAACGGTAAAGACATCGAAACTGCAGGTCCATCTATTCCTGTAGAAATTCTAGGTCTTTCTGGTGTTCCTTCGTCAGGCGATGAAGCGACTGTTGTACGTGATGAGCGTAAAGCACGTGAAGTTGCGAACTACCGTCAAGGTAAATTCCGTGATGTTAAACTAGCTCGCCAACAAAAAGCGAAACTAGAGAACATGTTCGCGAACATGACGGCTGGCGAAGTTGCTGAGCTTAACGTTGTACTTAAAGCTGACGTTCAAGGTTCTGTAGAAGCGATTGCTGACTCTCTACTGAAACTGTCTACTGACGAAGTTAAAGTGAACATCGTAGGTTCTGGTGTTGGTGGTATTACTGAAACTGATGCAACTCTTGCTGCAGCTTCTAACGCTATCATCCTTGGTTTCAACGTTCGTGCTGACGCAACTGCGCGTAACACGGTTCAGAACGAAAACCTAGATCTACGTTACTACTCAATCATTTACCAACTAATTGACGAAGTTAAACAGGCGATGGGCGGTATGCTTGCTCCTGAATTCCGTCAAGAGATCATTGGTCTTGCACAAGTTCGTGACGTATTTAAGTCGCCTAAACTTGGTGCAATCGCTGGTTGTATCGTGACTGAAGGTACGATTAAGCGTAGCAACCCAATCCGCGTACTTCGTGAAAACGTTGTTATCTACGAAGGTGAACTAGAGTCACTTCGTCGCTTTAAAGATGACGTACAAGAAGTTAAGAACGGTTACGAGTGTGGTGTCGGCGTTAAGAACTACAACGACGTTCGCGTTGGTGACCAGATCGAAGTATTCGAAATCGTTGAGGTTAAACGTACTCTAGACTAATCAGTCTGTACGACTCGACATATTGACTAAGGTTACTAACATTACTAGTAAAGGTAATAAGTAATCGGTTGTTGAATACACCATGGGGGGCTGGTAATTACCAAGCCCCCCATCTTTCTAAGTGAGAAAAGAAAATGTCAAAAGAATTTAGCCGCACACAACGTGTGTCTCAGCAGCTTCAAAAAGAGCTTGCTCTTATCCTACAACGTGAAGTTCGTGACTCACGTATTGGTATGGTAACTATCTCAGACGTAGAAGTGTCTCGTGACCTTGCTTACGCAAAAGTGTTCGTGACTTTCCTGTGTGTTGGTGAGCAAACTCCTGAATCATGCCTTAAAGCTCTTAAAGAGCATGAAGTGCCAGTTCGTATGGCTCTTGGTAAGCGTATTCGCCACCGTCTAACGCCTGAAGTTCGTTTTACTTACGACAACACACTAGTAGAAGGCATGCGTATGTCTAACCTAGTAAGTGAAGTTCTGAACGATGATAAGCGTAAGCAAGAAGAAGCTGGCCGCACTGACGAAGCTCAGTCTAAGGGCGAAGAGTAATGGCTCGCCGTCGTAAAGGTCGCCCTATCAACGGGGTAATTCTATTAGATAAGCCGACTGGCATTTCGTCTAATGATGCACTGCAAAAAGTAAAGCGTATTTACTTTGCAGAGAAGGCAGGGCACACCGGTGCTCTGGATCCTCTTGCGACTGGCATGCTGCCAATTTGTCTTGGTGAAGCGACGAAGTTCTCTCAGTTTCTTCTAGATTCTGATAAGCGCTACGTTGTTATCGCTAAGCTTGGTGAGCGTACCAATACCTCTGACTCTGATGGTGAAGTGGTAGAGACACGTGATGTTAACGTGACTCAAGAACAGCTTGAGCGTTGCATTGCGAGCTTCAAGGGTGAAACCGATCAGATACCATCAATGTTTTCGGCATTGAAGTATCAAGGTAAGCCTTTGTACGAATACGCACGTGCAGGTATTGAGGTTCCTCGTGAGTCTCGTAAGATCACTGTGTACTCTATTGAACTGCTTCGCTTTGAAGGTGATGAAGTTGAAATGGAAGTGCATTGTTCGAAAGGCACATACATCCGCACAATTACCGACGATCTTGGTGAGATGCTAGGTTGTGGTGCTCACGTGACCATGCTTCGTCGTACAGGTGTCGCGAAGTACCCATACGAGCGTATGGTGACTTTGGAGCAGTTAAACGAGATCTTAGAGCAAGCACAGGCGCAAGAAATTGCACCGAAAGAGCTGCTTGATCCACTGCTGATGCCAATGGACACTGCCGTTGAAGACTTACCAGAAGTAAACCTGAACGCGGAACTGACTGACCTAGTTCAGCACGGTATGCCAGTTCAGGTTGCTGGTGCGCCAACTGAAGGCACGGTTCGTATGACAAGTGGCGAAGAGAAGCTGTTTGTCGGCGTAGCTCAGATTGCTGAAGATGGCCGAGTTGCACCGAAGCGTTTGGTTGTTTTCAGAGATGAAGAGCCACAAGCGTAGCGCTTACATCGGATCTTAGCGCTGAGTCGTGAAAAGCGAGCAAATAAGATAGAAAGCGAACGCCTAATTTAGGTGGTTCGCTTTTTTCGTTTTTAATGGGTTCGATTGTTATTGCACCAACTGACAAACTTCCCTATAATCCTCGGCTCGCGTAGCGGCTGAATCAGAGATTGGCTGCTACAAATATAAACTTACTCTTATCAGGAGAGAATTATGTCTCTGAATGCAGAAACTAAAGCAGCAATCGTTGCAGAATACGCACAATCTGAAGGCGACACAGGTTCACCAGAAGTACAAGTAGCACTACTTACTGCTTCTATCAACCACCTACAAGGTCACTTCAAAGCGCACAAACACGATCACCACAGCCGTCGTGGTCTACTACGTATGGTTTCTAGCCGTCGTAAGCTTCTTGATTACTTGAAAGGCAAAAACCTTGCTCGTTACCAAGACCTAATCAAGCGTCTAGGCCTACGTCGCTAATAGCGATGTCTGCAAAGACAGTTTGAAGAAAAGGAGCATTTATGCTCCTTTTTTTGTGCCTGTAAGAAAATGCTAGGCTGGATGCTCAGAATATCATCTGGCTTTTTCTGATAGGAAATATATCTCCTAATAAAAATAGTTTATACTACGCCCGCCTATAGCGTTTTCAGCGTTTGGCAATCAACCTCTCAAGAGATTACAGTCACAGATGTCGGCCAATAGGTCGCGACTATTCAAAGGCGGATTTGGTCTTAATTCGGCGTATGAACACATACAAAGAGTCACCATCCTAAGTCCCTTTTCACTAGTCGCGATTGGTAATGTCTTGAGTCATTATTCACTTAATCTAAAGTCTGACTTTAGAGCTAAGGATATACAATGTTTGAAAAACCAGTTGTAAAATCGTTCCAGTACGGTAACCACACCGTTACTCTAGAAACGGGCGTAATTGCACGTCAAGCTACTGCTGCTGTAATGGCGACTATGGACGATACTTCAGTATTCGTTTCTGTTGTTGCTAAGAAAGAAGCAGTTGCAGGTCAAGACTTCTTCCCACTAACAGTAAACTACCAAGAGCGTACATACGCTGCGGGTAAAATCCCTGGTGGTTTCTTCAAGCGTGAAGGTCGTCCATCTGAAGGCGAAACACTAACAGCTCGTCTGATTGACCGTCCAATTCGTCCACTTTTCCCAAGTGCGTTTAAAAACGAAGTTCAAGTTATCGCTACGGTTGTTTCTATCAACCCTGACGTAAACCCAGACATGATCACTATGATCGCAACATCTGCTGCGCTTGCTATCTCTGGTGCTCCATTCAATGGTCCTATCGGTGCTGCACGTGTTGGTCACATCGACGGCGAACTTGTTCTTAACCCATCAAATACTGAGCTTGAAAACTCTAAACTAGACCTAGTTGTGTCTGGTACAGAAGGCGCAGTACTTATGGTTGAATCTGAAGCAGATAACCTATCTGAAGAAGAAATGCTTTCAGCTGTTGTTTACGGTCACGACCAACAACAAGTTGTAATCAAAGCAATCAACGAGTTTGCTGCTGAAGTTGCAACTCCATCTTGGAACTGGGAAGCACCAGCAGTTAACACTGAGCTTAAAGCTCAAGTTGCTGAACTTGCTGAAACTCGTCTATCTGACGCGTACCAGATCACTGAGAAAATGGCTCGTTACGAGCAAGTTGGCGTAATCAAGAACGACGTTGTTGAAGCTCTAATTGCACAAGACGAAAACCTAGATGAGCGCGAAATCCGCGGCATGCTTGGTTCTCTAGAGAAAAACGTAGTACGTAGCCGCATCATCGCTGGCAACCCACGTATCGATGGCCGTGAAAAAGACATGGTTCGTGCGCTAGACGTACGTACTGGTGTTCTTCCACGTACACACGGTTCTTCTCTATTCACTCGTGGTGAAACTCAAGCACTTGTTACTGCAACGCTTGGCACACAACGTGATGCTCAAATCATCGACAGCCTGATGGGTGAGAAGAAAGACAACTTCCTTCTACACTACAACTTCCCTCCATACTGTGTAGGTGAAACTGGTTTCGTTGGTTCTCCTAAGCGTCGTGAAATTGGTCACGGTAAGCTTGCTAAACGTGGTATCCAAGCAGTAATGCCTTCTGTTGAAGAATTCCCATACACAGTTCGTGTTGTATCGGAAATCACAGAATCTAACGGTTCTTCTTCAATGGCTTCTGTATGTGGTACATCTCTAGCTCTTATGGATGCTGGTGTTCCAATCAAAGCTTCTGTTGCGGGTATCGCAATGGGTCTTGTTAAAGAAGGCGACGATTTCGTTGTTCTTTCTGACATCCTTGGCGACGAAGATCACCTAGGTGACATGGACTTTAAAGTAGCAGGTACTAACGCTGGTATCACTGCACTTCAAATGGACATCAAGATCGAAGGTATCACTAAAGAGATCATGCAAATTGCACTTAACCAAGCGCAAGGTGCACGTAAGCACATCCTTTCTGTAATGGATGAAGCTATCTCTGGTGCTCGTGAAGATATCTCTGAATTCGCTCCACGTATCCACACAATGAAAATCAGCTCTGATAAGATCAAAGATGTTATCGGTAAAGGCGGCGCAGTTATCCGTGCTCTTTGTGAAGAAACTGGTACTACAATCGAAATCGAAGACGATGGCACAATCAAGATTGCTGCAACTGAAGGCGCAGCTGCTAAAGAAGCTATCCGTCGTATCGAAGAGATCACAGCTGAAGTTGAAGTTGGCCGCATTTACCAAGGTAAAGTTGCTCGTCTAGCTGACTTCGGTGCATTCGTTACTATCCTTCCAGGTAAAGATGGTCTAGTACACATCTCTCAAATCGCTGACAAGCGCGTTGAGAAAGTGTCTGACTACCTAACTGAAGGTCAAGAAGTTCCTGTTAAGGTTCTTGAAATTGACCGTCAAGGCCGTGTACGTCTAAGCATGAAAGAAGCAGTTGAAACGCCAGCTGAAGGCGAAGCACCTGCTGCTGAGTAATTCTCAGTGTGTCGATGGTGATATCGCTTTTTAGTGATTTCTAACCTATCGTCAACAAAGCATGTTATAAAGGGGAGCATATCGCTCCCCTTTTTTATTGCGGTCATAACAGGAGTAATTATTTGTGAAATGGTTTCAAACCGCGAGTATGTGTTTACTGCTTGTACTAACAGGTTGTGCGACAACATCAGATAACACCTCAAGTTGGGTTTATCCACCGATGGCTGTGCCACTGCAACCAAGCGTTCAGCAAGAAGTTCAAATTGCACGTCTTAGTCAGTTATTACAGCGCCCAGATTTGAACGATGAAGTTCGAGCTAAGATGCTGTTTGAACGTGGTAACTACTACGACAATGTTGGCCTGCGTGATCTCGCGCGTCTCGACTTCAACCAATCTCTTTCATTGAACCCTGCTCAACCTGATATCTTCAATCTTTTGGGTGTTTACTTTACGCAGGTAGGGGAGTTTGATGCGGCTTATGAATCTTTTGATTCTACGTTAGAGCTTGATCCTGCAAACTCTTACGCAGAAAGGAACCGCTCTATCGCGCTTTACTATGGCGAGCGTTACGACTTAGCCAATGAAGAGATGATGAAGCACTATGCCGACGATCCTAGCGATCCGTTTCGCGCTCTGTGGTTGTACATCATTCAGCATGAGCTGACGCCAGAGCAGGCTAAGCTTGATTTGCAAAAACGTTACGAGAGCCGTGATGAGCAGTGGGGTTGGGTATTAGTCGCGATTATGCTTGATGACATTACTGAAGAGCAGGCTTTCAAGGCGATCTTAACCGGTACTCGTGACAACACGTTACTTGCGCAGCGTCTAACAGAGACGTACTTCTACCTTGCTAAGCGTTACCATATGAATGGTGATTACGCGAATGCTATCTCTTTGTACAAGTTAGCGGTTTCTTTTAACGTGTATGAATACGTAGAACATCGTTACTCTTTCTTAGAGTTAAGCCGTATCTTCACCACACTTAAAGCTGAGCACTTAGCGCAAGTTAAGCTGGCTGAGGCCGAAGAAGAAGCCAACGCTAAGTAAGCAACACATTTTGATTCCGAAAAGCCGCTGTCTGTCAGCGGTTTTTTTATGCTCCTTTTTTATGATCTTCATCTCGTTTTGATTGCTTTTTATTTAAACAACACTAAAATAGTTAGTCTTGCTAACTAAATGCCATTCTTTGATTAGGTGAGTATGCTGAACCAGAATTTAGAAAAGATTGAGCGCTTCGCCTCTAAGATATGGCGCACTCAGGTAAATGAAGATCCTATTTGCCAATTGAGCTTCAATGAATATGACTATTTGAAGGTCATTCAAGCCTCTCCTGAACCGATTCGATTGACAGATCTGGCGATTGAAATGCAAGTAACCAAGCCTTCAGCAACTACTATGGTTCAAAGGTTAGAGAGAAAAGGTCTCGTTGAGCGTAAAGCTTCGCTCGAAGATGCGAGGTCTAAGTTGGTCGTACTGACCAGCAAAGCGGAAGTCGGCTTGGAAGAAGAAAGTAAGATCTATCAGGTCATGGCACAGATACTGGAAAGCCGTTTGTCTGAGCAAGAATCTCAGCAGTTAAACCTATTATTAAATAAAGCTTTAAAGTAAATAATTTAGATATTTAGTTAGCCTTGTTAACTAATTTTTCGAGTCATATCTTGTTGATATGCGACTCACAAATGAAAGTAGAGTAAGAAATGAGTAACTCAATTAGTCGTCAATTTTGGCGATACACAATCCCTACCGTGGCGGCCATGTTGGTTAATGGCCTGTACCAAGTGGTGGATGGCATCTTCATTGGCCGCTATGTGGGGGCTGATGGACTTGCAGGTATCAATGTTGCGTGGCCTGTGATTGGTTCGATTCTTGGTATTGGTATGTTGGTGGGTGTGGGCACAGGTGCGCTTGTCTCGATTCGCCAAGGTGAAAAAGATACTCAAGGCGCTAAGCAGATCTTAGCAACGGGCTTAACCTTGTTGTTAGCGATAACGCCTATTGTCTCTGCATTGCTGTTCTTGTTTGCTGATAACTTCTTGCTTTGGCAGGGCGCTGAAGGGCGAGTGTATGAACTTGGTCTGCAGTACTTACACATTCTGATTGGTGCTAGTGTCTTCACGCTAGGTTCGATCGCGATGCCGTTTCTACTGCGTAACGATGACAGTCCGAACTTAGCGACGATACTGATGATCGTTGGTGCGGTGATTAATATCGTGCTCGATTACCTGTTTATCGCTCTCTATGGCTGGGAGTTGATGGGTGCAGCATTAGCAACAGCGATTGCCCAGTTTGTAGTAACGGCTCTCGGCTTGGCTTACTTCTTCTCGCGTCGAGCAAACCTACGTTTACGTTGGAATGAGTTGAGATTGAAGCTGGATGTGATTCCACAAATCTTCGCCATTGGTACATCAAGCTTCTTTATGTACGCTTATGGTTCGATGATGGTGGCGTTGCACAATGCGTTGTTCTCTCAATATGGCGACCAGTTGATGATCGGTGCTTACGCGATTTTGGGCTACATCGTGACGGTTTATTATCTCATGGCTGAAGGTATCGCCAACGGCATGCAACCATTGGTGAGCTACAACCATGGTGCGCGTAACCAAGCAAACATCCGCAAGCTACTTAAGATTGCGATGATGAGTTCGGTATTGATTGGTGTGGCGTTCGTGCTGCTTCTCAATGCGTTCCCACGTGAGTTTGTATCAGTATTTAACTCAGACGAACCTCAGTTGGTTGAGTACACCGTGTTGGGTATTCGCCTTCACATGTTTGCACTGGCGCTGGATGGCTTCTTGGTAGTCGCAGCTGCTTACTATCAAGCGGTGAACAAGGGCAGCAAGGCGATGTTTGTGACTATAGGTAATATGCTTATCCAACTACCGTTCTTGTACATTATGCCTAAGTTGTATGGTGTGCCGGGGATCTGGATTGCGTACCCACTGTCTAACATCGCGCTAAGTGTGGTGGTGATGGTGATGCTCTACAAAGATATAAAGAAGCTCGATGCCTCATCGATGGAAACCGCGGCGGCATAGGTCGCGTTTCTTAAGTCGAATAAAATAGGTCTAGCGAATGCTAGACCTTTTTTGTATTTGTTACTGGTTAGTCCAATGCGAGGAACTAGATGTTCTTAACGTCTAAACCTGCAAGCTGATGCCAATACCCATTACATTGGCGGCTTTCAATTTTCATCGGTTTTTGACCTTGCTCGTTTGCTCTGAAGTTGTTGATTTCAGAGAAGGTATCGATACCGAGAGGGCTTAAACGAACCACATCAACCAAGTCGTGCATATTTGGCAAATCGTTGACTAGGTTGTAGCAGTAGCCTGATTGCGTCTGAATACCGTTAAGGTTGAAGACTGATTGGCCTTCTTGGCTTTCTACTTGTAGCCCTGTTGGGTACTTGATACAGCAGGTTTCGCAATCGTCTTTAGCTTTGTTTTCAGCGCGAGCGGTAAAGCAGCGTGCTGAGTAAGCAAGCGGTAGGTAGCCGTGGCTAAACACTTCAACTTCGAACTTGTTACGAATATTTAGCTCTTCGCACTGGGTCATTACGTTGCTTAGCCATTCGCGAGAAAGCTCAACCGGCATACACCAACGCGTCATACCTTGTTTCAAGAACAGGTTCAGGGTGCGTGCGTTGTAGGTGTTTACTGCCGGGCCAACCACGAAAGGTACTTTGCTTTCGCTGGCCAGTTGAATAGCAGACACATCATTGGCTTCGATCGCAAAGTCACCGTTATCGATGTACTTCTTCATGATGTTGACTTCGCTTGGTGCTTCTAGCAATGCCATGGTGGAAAGTACGACTTGCTTACCTGAAGCCGACAGCTCTTTAGCAATGTCCATCCAGTGTTTCGCTTTCATCTCACGACGCTTTGAACACACCGCTTCACCTAGGTAGATGATATCGGCTGAGCTTGATTTCGCTTGCTCATAGAAGCTTTCAACGTCTTGTTTTGGCCAAAAATAAAGTAGAGGGCCTAATGCGTATTTCATTGAGTTCTCCATTTGGCTCTATTGCCATTTACGGTGATAAGCGCCAAGCGTGGTTTGTGTACCTTCAGATACATTCGCCAGTGTCGCATTCCAAGCTTGTTCCACTTGGTATTGTTCTGGGTTCGCTAAGTAGCGATCGATAGCTGCGCGCCAAGTGCGAGTGACTTGTTCAACATAAGCCGGGCTGCGTTGGCGACCTTCAATCTTCACTGAGGCAACGTTTGCCGCGAAAAGCTCAGGCAACATGGATAGCGTGTTGAGGCTGGTGGGCTCTTCAAGTGCGTGATAGCGCTTACGTTCACCATCGATCTCGGCTTCAAAGCGGCCTTTACACAGCGTTGGGTAACCTGCGTTCTCACCTGCTTCATACTTATCGATAAGGATTTCGTTCAAGCGAGACTCGAGGCCAGTTTCTGTTTCTTGCCAGCGAACGTATTTTGCGGGAGAACAAGCACCAACGGTATTTGGTGATTCGCCTGTCATGTATGAAGAGAGGTAGCAACGGCCTTCTGCCATGATGCACAAGCTACCAAAAGCGAATACTTCAAGGTCAACGTCAGAAGTGATGTTACGAGAAAGCTGTTTGACCTGATGAATCGACAACACACGCGGTAGTACGACACGCTTAACGTTGAAGTTTTTATGGTAGAAGTCGATAGCCGCCGCATTGGTCGCAGATGCTTGCACTGATAGGTGCAGTTCTAGATCTGGATACTTATTTGCTGCGTACTCAAGCACCGCGATGTCTGCGATGATCAGCGCATCAACACCCAGAGCAGCGGCGTTGTCTACGGCATTAGTCCAACGGTCGAAGCCATTTGGGTGAGCAAACGTATTTAGGGCAACATGAATTTTCTTGTTGTGGTCATGCACATACTGCACAGCACGATCGAGCTTTTTACCCGCAAAGTTTAGGCCTGCAAAGTGTCGGGCATTGGTATCGTCTTTGAATCCGATATAGACAGCATCCGCACCACAATCAATAGCGGTTTTCAAAGCAGGTAAGTTACCCGCTGGGCATAAGAGTTCCATTTGCTCACTACCAGTAGAATTAAGTTGAAGCGAGCATTTTATGAAGAATTGTGAATGACGGAATTGATGTAAGGCAGGTTTAGATGGATAAATCTGCTTTTACTCCGTTTGAGGTACTGACGAGTGGTAGTTTTGTGTGTTGCTTTGGTTTTGAATGAGGTGCGTATTGGAATCGTCTAATCAGTTCTTATGACGGCGGTTTTGAGCAAACAACTCTTCGACATCTTGTTTTGGTTGCGGACGATAGAAGTGGAAGCCTTGAATCGAACTACAGTTGAGGTTAGACAGCAGAGTCGCTTGCTCACTGGTTTCGACACCTTCTGCAACCACGGTCAAATCGAGAGATTTACCTAGGTTGATGATGTTTTCAATTACGGTAATTTGCTTTGGTAGGGTATCGATATCAGAGATGAAAGCACGGTCTATTTTAAGCTCATCAATTGGGAAGCGAGCAAGGTAAGACAGTGAAGAGTAACCTGTACCGAAATCATCAATTGAGAGAGCAAAGCCAAGTTTCTTGATGGCGTTAAGCATTTGAAGTGTGTGTTCACTATCACTCATTACCGCGCTTTCCGTTAGCTCAAACGTAATCGCACTTGGATCAAGCTCGGTCGAACGCAGCAATTTTTCCATATAATCAATCAGCTTTGGGTTACCAAACTGTTCTGGAGATAGGTTGATCGCGACACGACCTGGAAGGATACCTTGCATCTTCCAGCGCTTAACCGTAGCAAACACTTCACGCATTACCACTCGGCCAAGTTGTTCAATAAGCCCTGCTCGTTCCGCCACAGGAATGAACGCGGCCGGACTGATATAACCTTCGACAGGATGCTTCCAACGTACCAGAGCTTCAGCGCCGTTGATGGTGAAATCACGGGCATTCACTTTCGGTTGATACCAAACCTCAAGTCCATTTTGTTGCAGTGCTTTTTGGAGCTCTATCTCAAGCCACAGTCGCATGCGCGCTTCTTTGTTCATCTGTTCGTTGAACTTGATCAGGCGGTTGCGACCACGATCTTTGGCTTCATACATTGCTGTGTCTGCATTTTGCAGCAAGATACGAGCATCAGTCCCATCTTGAGGAAAGCTCACGCTACCAATTGAGCAGGCTAAGCGTTTGCTAAAGTGGTGAAGATCGAAGGGTTGATTGATCAGAGATATGATCTTTTCAGCGAGCATTTCAGGTGTTCGCTGATGTTCAGGTTCTGGCAGGATAATACCAAACTCATCCCCGCCTAAATGTCCAATCACGGCCTTACGAGGCAGTAAGCGTTTAAGACGCGAAGCGACCTCTTTAATCACCTTGTCACCGATGTGATGACCAAGTGAGTCATTGATATTCTTAAAGTTATCAATGTCTAAGTAGAGCATCACCACCGGCGTATCATTGTGAATGAACTGCTCAAGACGCTTAGTAAACCCAACTCGGTTGTAGAGCTTGGTCAGTGCATCTATGTAGGCATCTTCACTGTTTGCTGGTGTGTATTGTTTTGCGGTTTCTTGTGCGTCTTGAATAAGCACCAGCTGAGTGTTGCTTCCAAGAACGGTGGTGGAGTCGATGTTGAGCTGAACTTTACGTTCAAAGCCGCATCGCGCACCCGTTAAGCAAACCAAACCAGACTCAGAAATAATAGAGCTGAGGTTATTATTGAAGACTGTTTTGGTTTGTTCATCGATAAATAGGCGTCCCAGCTGTTCGCCAATTAACTCTGTGGTTGAGTTAAAGCCAAGCAGGCGCGCTGCCGCTGGGTTGGATGACAAGATATAGTCACTTTCAACGAGCAGTAATCCGTCAGGGAGTAGTTGAGATAGTTTGTGGAATTTGGCTTCGGATTCTTCTAAAGAACGGACAAGTACTTGGTTTTCTGATGTGTCGAAGGCGTGAAAGACGATGTAGTCGGTTTTGTTGCCATTGGTAAGCGGAGATAGGCTGAAATGAAGGCTGGTATCGAGGTCTGTTTCGTTGAGGGTGACTTCGGCCTCAATCGTTTCGCCACTGAATGCACGCTCATAGTAAGGCTTGAGATGTTGGTAGAACTGTTCGCCCAATGTTTGGCGATCATTCATGCCTGCAAGCTCTGGTTGACTCAAACCAGCAATATCGCAGTAACGCTCATTCACCATAAAATAGTTATGTTGAGCATCAAGTACTGCAAAAAAGAACGGACTATTTGCAGTTAGCTGGGTAAACCAATGTTGTAGTTGTTGGGGAGGCATCAAAGTACTACCAATTCTCCAAGAGCTTGAATATTCACTATCGATAAATATTTATTACTTTTTGTGTGGCTATCGATATTTACCTGTGAGTGCAGCGATCCGCTGTAATTCTCATTACCTGAGTTACTATAACTGTGATTTTCAGGATATTAAAGGTCGAGTATCAAACAGAAGTTAATTTGATACATAACAGTAACTGAGATCTCAACATCATCTATGATGCATTCCATATTATTGACAAAGTTACGGATAAGTCACGTGATAAACAAGATTCGCACTCAACTAGTTCAAAATGCCGCATCAATTTTGCGATCTCCAGTCCAGTTATTGCCTAAAACAGTACAAAAAAGAGCCTTATTGGAGGCGCTTAAGAATGTATTCAAGGAAGCTTTAGAGGACGGTGACTTTGAGTTTTTAGAAGACAAATGGCTGAAAGTCTCAATAAAAGACATGGGGTTAAGTTGGTGTATTAGCTACAAAAATGAGCAACTGGTTGTAGCTGATAAAGAGGTGGTTGAAGATGTAAGCTTTAGCGGCAATCTTAACGATCTTGTGTTGATTGCGGGGCGTAAAGAAGACCCAGATACGCTTTTCTTCCAACGTAGACTGTCTATTGAAGGCGATACCGAGCTCGGTTTAGAAGTTAAAAACTTGATGGATAGCGTAGATTTGGACTTATTGCCGACTCCTATGAAAACTTTGTTAAATCAATTAGCTGATTTTGTGCAGAAGGGAGTACAATCCCCAGATACACAAAGTGAGGTAATGAATGCTTATTCGAACTGAAGCACCGGCAGATATACTTGTCATTGATCGTTTATTGAAATCTGTTTTTGAAACAGATGCAGAAGCTAACTTGGTTATGAGCTTGCGTGAGAATAGCCATTTAACGCTATCGCTGGTGGCTTGTTCTGATGAAGGCGAGGTGGTTGGTCACCTGATGTTTAGCCCTATCACTCTTGATGGCGACGATCATAACTGGCAAGGGCTTGCGCCTCTCGCTGTGAAAGAAGAGTTCCGCAACCAAGGCATTGCCAAATCTCTAGTTGAAGATGCGTTTTCCACTTTGGTTGATTTTGGTTACCCAGCTTGCGTTGTGTTGGGTGACCCTGCTTATTACAGCCGCTTTGGTTTCAAGGCTGCGAGCGAGTTTGGCCTGAGTTGTGTTTGGGATGTGCCTGAAGGTGCTTTCCAAGCGATTGAATTGGTAAACGGTGCGTTTGCTGGACATGCTGGTGAGATTGCTTACAGCCCCGAGTTCAACGACTTATAAGCTGATTTATCACGCAACAAGATACAAACTGATTTAGTCTAAATAAAGGAGCTTGATGCTCCTTTATTTTTTGTTAGTATCAGCCCTGCTCTAATAAGCGCTCTTTCAATAGAGGCAGCTTTCACAAAACTAGTTCTAACAAACTTCTGGTTTCAATAAACTTTGGCTCCAATAAACTTAAGGTTACTACCGCTAGATATGTCACAAACACACGCGCAATACCTACATGAGATGGGCATTAGCCAATGGGAACTAAGTCACCCAGAGCGTTTAGCAGGTTATGAATCTGAATTGACTCCGCTCTCGAGCGATTGCAAGTTACTGTTGGTTTCGCCTGAAAAACCTCAGGAAGATCTCGCCGTGATGTTTGAGCGAGTACTCAAAAGTATCAAGCTCGACTTATCTCAGGCTTTACACCTTCAACCGCAACACTTGTCTACTGTGGATTTAGGTTCGGTTGAGTGGATATGGTTTGCGGGTTGTGAGTCGGCTCAAGAGCTGAAGGCTAAAACACTTCAATCGCCATTACTGTCTGACATTAACGGTAACAACCAACACCGCCGCGACTTATGGCAACAAATTTGTGCTTATGACTAATCAATTTTTACCGACTTCACAACAACACCTAGACGCCATTTGGAAGATAGAGCAGGCCGCGCATTCTCACCCTTGGTCTGAAAATATGATCCGAGATCTTGATAGCCGAGGCGCTTGTCATCATGTCCTTGAAGTTGATGGACAAGTGGTGGGCTATTTCTTCGCTCAAAATATTGTTGGTGAAGTGACGCTGCTTAATATTGCGGTAGACCCAAGCAAGCAAGGCAAAGGTTATGGTAAGGCACTAACTGAACATTTCCTTGATATATGTGAACAAGCTGATGCTGAAAGCGCTTGGCTGGAAGTTCGCGAAAGTAATGTGAACGCGTTTAATCTTTACGAAAAGGCAGGCTTCAACGAAGTTGATCGCCGTCGTAATTACTATCCAACTAAACAAGGCAACGAAGATGCCATCATTATGAGCTATCTTTTTATGTCTTTTAGCTAGTCATGTTACGTCTTTTCGCTAACTAGATAGCTAATCACAAAATTAGCCAAAAAATAGGGTGTAAACTGACCCTTTAGAAAGTGATACGCTTTCTGTATAATCCGCACACAGAATTCAAGGGCAAGTATTATCTACTTGCCCTTTTTACGCTTTAGATCAGCAAAGGGCGACTATGTCTTTCCAACAAGAAGTGAGCAAACGTAGAACGTTTGCGATTATCTCTCACCCGGATGCGGGTAAAACCACGATTACTGAAAAAGTTCTTTTATTCGGAAACGCGATTCAAAAAGCGGGTACCGTAAAAGGCCGTGGCTCTAACCAGCACGCTAAATCTGACTGGATGGAGATGGAAAAAGAACGTGGTATCTCGGTAACTACGTCGGTAATGCAATTCCCATACAATGATTGCCTAGTAAACCTACTAGATACTCCAGGACACGAAGATTTCTCGGAAGATACGTACCGTACGCTAACAGCGGTTGATTCATGTTTGATGGTTATCGATGCTGCGAAAGGTGTCGAGGATCGTACTCGTAAACTAATGGAAGTAACGCGTCTGCGTGATACTCCAATCGTAACGTTTATGAACAAACTTGACCGTGATGTTCGTGACCCGATGGAAGTGCTTGATGAAGTGGAAAGCGAGCTAGGTATGGCCTGTGCTCCAATCTCATGGCCAATCGGTTGTGGTAAAGAGTTTAAAGGTGTTTACCATATTCACCGTGACGAAACGATCTTGTACGAATCTGGCCACGGTCATGAGATTCAAGAAGTTCGCATCATTAAAGGTTTGGACAACCCTGAGCTAGATGAAGCGGTAGGTGCTGATCTTGCGGAAAGCGTACGTGAAGAACTAGAGCTTGTTATTGGTGCTTGTCCGGAGTTTGATCACGAACTGTTCCTTGCTGGTGAGCTAACGCCGGTTTACTTCGGTACTGCATTGGGTAACTTTGGTGTTGACCACATGCTTGATGGTCTAACGAAATGGGCTCCAGCACCTCAAACGCGTCAAGCGAACGAGCGTGATGTTGAAGCGACAGAAGAGAAGTTCTCTGGTTTCGTGTTTAAGATCCAAGCAAACATGGATCCAAAACACCGTGACCGTATCGCATTCATGCGTATCGTATCAGGTACTTACGACCAAGGCATGAAGATGAACCATGTTCGTACTGGTAAGAACGTAAGTATTTCGGATGCGGTAACCTTCATGGCGGGCGACCGTGCGCGTGCTGAAAAAGCATACGCTGGTGACATTATTGGTCTGCATAACCATGGCACAATCCAGATTGGCGATACCTTTACTCAAGGTGAGAGCCTTAAGTTCGCTGGTATTCCTAACTTCGCACCTGAGCTATTCCGTCGTATTCGCCTACGCGATCCACTTAAGCAGAAGCAACTTCTAAAAGGCTTAGTTCAGCTTTCTGAAGAGGGCGCAGTACAAGTATTCCGTCCTATGCAGAACAACGATCTGATCGTTGGTGCGGTTGGTGTACTTCAGTTCGACGTGGTTGTAGCGCGCTTGAAAGCGGAATACAACGTAGAAGCTATCTACGAAGGTGTTAACGTTGCAACAGCTCGCTGGGTTGAGTGTGACGACGCTAAGAAACTGGAAGAGTTCAAACGTAAGAACCAATCTAACCTAGCGCTAGATGGCGGTGACAACCTGTCTTACATCGCACCAACTATGGTGAACTTGAACCTAGCTTCTGAACGTTTCCCTGAAGTTCAATTCCGAGCGACGCGCGAGCACTAATAGCGACAGTTCTACATAACATTGTTGGATAATATTAAAGCCGAATTGCTTCTAGCATTCGGCTTTTTTGTTACACTAAGAGTACACCGTTTTGATGGAGTAAAGCGTGTTTGATCTCAATTTAGTAAAGCCATTCCTCTCTGTATATCAACAAAGATCGATAACCAAAGCGGCTGAATCGTTAGAGCTAACTCAACCTGCGGTTAGTGCTGCAATCAAGAGGTTTGAAGCGGTGGTAGGCTATGCGTTGTTCGTAAGAGTAGGGCGTTCAATAGAACCAACGTCAATGTCTCACAAACTGGCTGGTCAATTATCTGATGCTTTAGAGTTGATGGAAGGTGCAGTATCAAGAAAGCGTGATTTTACGGTTTATATGCCTGCGAATCTGCTCCACAAAATGCCCATGCTCAATGGTGTTCAGTTAGTTGAATCCCCAATTTCTGTAGAGAATGTTGTCGAGGATATCCGACTCAATCGAGTAGATTTAGTGGTCGATACTGGTTTACCTAAACAGTCAAGTTTAGCGTCTGAATTTGCAACTACTGATAGATTGCTTCTTATGAGTGATCCTGAAAACAGTCAATTTGGTGAGAAGATTTCGATGGATGAGTTTCTTGAAGCACGGCATGTAACCTTGAAGTTACTTCGCCAAGATACTCAAATAGTCGACTTTCTTTCCGAAAAGAGCTTTACTCGTGATGTTGCTATCGAAGTAAGAAACATCACTAACTTGATATTGGCGGTAAAAGGGACTGACTATATTGCAGCTGTTCCGGTTAGCATGATCCATTTAGCAAAAATCATTGGCTTACAAATTCATGAGCCTCCATTCTCAATGCGTCCCGTGGAGTTTGAGTTTTTCTATCACAAGAAGTATCAAACTAATGGGCAACATCAAGAGTTACGAGATGAGCTTAAACAGTTATTAAATAGCTAGAAATCGAAGGCTAAACCGAATTCCACATAGTTTTTGGTTTCAGGGTATATGGTATAGGTAACGGACGGTTTTACGTACTTCAAGTTAAAGAATACAGCTACTTCGTGATAATGAATGTTGGTCCTAGTTTCATTTCTGATATGTCTAGATCTCGTAGTAGTCTCATCTTTAATATAAAAGTCTTGGGTATCTTTTTTGAATCCGATTTCTTGGTTGAATTTGTAAAGAAAGTCAGCATATTGAATCGGGCTCCACAGAGCGCCTGCACTATAATCGAATGTGTCAGAGGCTCTATATTCCATGCATAAGTTTGGAAGACAAGCATCGAAATCTCTGTCCATATAGTTGTAGTTGATATCGCCAAGCAGTGTCCAATTTTCATGAATCAACTTAGCAACAAAAATGCCTGTTGTGATCTCATGTTCGCTGACTTTTACGGTGTTTTCAGTGTAGTACGTGTCCCCTTGCCAGAATGAATATCCCAACCCTGCTTGCCAATAGTCTTGAGTATCAACCTCTCCAAAAACACGCAATTTATCATTGATTTGATAGTTGATATCAAGAGTGGCAACCGTTTTTTCGTTGTCTGGGTTTTGAGATAAGCTGACGGAAAAAATATCCGTAAAACGCTCAATAGATTCAACCAGAGTGTCATTTGCTGATGAATGAAAAGGGAAGGTGGAAGCAAGTATTAATAGAAGGCGTTTCATATTCAAATTCCGAATCGCTTTCCTTAGCTAGTGAGTAAAAACACCCGATAATAGCGTTCACTATTATCGGGTGAGCGGGTTCAACTCAGGTTGAATTTTAGCCGCGTAAACGTTGTTGAATAGCGGATTTAGCTTTCTGTAGTTTAGTTGGGTCGATAGATTGCACTCTGTCTTTTACGTTGTTTTTAACCGCTGGAGGAAGTGTTACATCACCTCGGTCATTTACAACAATACCGTTCCCAAAAGTGACTGTACCATTGACTTCATCTATGTTGCCTTCACCCACAATGTTTCCGTGACGATCTTTGATGTGAACAACACCACGGTCATCAGCTTCTGCTGTATAGTCAGTCGTTTGGGATTTGCCATTTACCGTGATTTCAACATAGCCATCGTTAATATCAACTGACACAGTGTGATGACCGTGACCTGGAGGTGTTGGTTCTAAAGGGAGTTCATCTGTTGGTGGTGTAATTGGACGGTCACCAGAAACTA
>NZ_JBFRKI010000038.1:215234-231988 GCF_041469245.1 Vibrio sp. 10N.286.51.B11
GCGACGTAATCCATTTCACCGGTTCCAGGAGTAACTGTAGGAATACCAGGTTCGATAGGCTCACCGGGAATGATCGGTTTGATTGGAGTATCTGTACCTGGTGGTGTGATAGGACGGTCACCAGAAACTAGATAAAAAGATTTGCCATCAAAGCCATACATTTTACCGTCGTAATATACGATGTTATCGGTAATCGAGATTTCATGTTGTGGAACGCGCACGGTCTCCCCGTCTACTTCAAATAAGTAGTCCATACCATCTATGCCAACAAATTCTGCGACGTAATCCATTTCACCGGTTCCAGGAGTAACTGTAGGAATACCAGGTTCGATAGGCTCTCCCGGAAATGTTGGCTCATTCATTTCTGGACGAGTAACTTGATCTACTCGGTAAAGCTCGTCTCCATTGATTCCTACTATAAGTTTGCGATCGTTCACGACAATGGTTGCTGTACCATCGTTGTTAAGTGTCACATTGCTTGAATCAACATAAACCTCTTGCCCAGCAAGAGTCACAATATATCCACTGTCATTATCCGCGACTTTCCATGTACCAACACTGTCCATTGAAGTAGTGACTGGAAGCTCTGGGATTGTATTACCGTTGTCAGATGAACTGGAAGATGAAGAACTACTTAACAGCCCTGCAACCAATGCAGCAGAAGCGGCACCAACTGCAGCCCAAGTACCGTTAGATTGTTTTTCGTAAGTTACGTCATCGACTGTAGCTGTCGTGCCTGGAGTAGCATTGGCATATTGTTCGTTTAATTTATACTGAACAGAAGCATCAATAGCGTTCATCTGCCCGTCAATAAGTTGAAGTGTTTGTTGGTTTGCTAGTTCTACGTCAACTTGAGGTGCAGAAGCAAAAGCAGGTGCTGCTAATACGCTAGAAATTGATATGGCTAAGAGTGATGCTTTCATAAAGTAGGATCTCGTTATTGAATGGAGCGTCTTGCTATCAATGCCTCCTTGGCAAGTGCGTTTATTATTCGCTGTGGTGAGATTTTCAACAATATAGCCAGCTAGTGTTAATGTATAAATTGGATTTATGCTTTTATGATATTTTGGCTAATCATTAGGCTTTTAAATGATTTGTATGTGTAGTTTGAGTCCTCTACTTTATGTGTTGGCTTTTCATAAGTATTGATAGAAGGCGCGAGGTAAATATGTTCGGTTGGATAAAAGCTTGGATTAGGAAATACGATAAGTGGTGTGAAGAGCTTGGGCTAACGCCTGAGAACAAGCGCAGTTGTGTTGCTTATCGCCGTGATCCTCAAGGGAAACAAACAGAGAGTAGGGAAGATGACACAGCAAATAAGTGACTTTCCGCTGTTTGATACTCATTGCCACGCGGATTTTGAGGCGTTTGAGCAAGGTTTTACACCTGAACAAAGTATTGATGGCTATCTTAAAGAAGCAAAGCAAGCTCAAGTCGAGAAGTTAATCATCCCTTCTATTGGCCAAAGTAACTGGAGGAAGCTCGATGAAATCGCTCAATCTCACCCCAATGTTTACTATGCATTAGGCTTCCATCCTTACTTTTTAGAGCAGGCCAATGACGAACAATTTTCGGAACTTCGCCAATTACTCTCTTCAAAAAACAGCCAATGTGTCGCGATAGGTGAGTGCGGGCTCGACTTTTTTGTGGACGTTGAACGAGAGAAACAAGAGCGCTTTTTCATCCAACAAATGGAACTTGCCAAGGCGTTTGAGCTGCCTTTAATCATCCATGAGAGGAAGTCTTATAACCGACTTATCGAGCTAATAAAGCAGCATAAGTTCACCTTAGGTGGTGTGATTCACGGCTTTTCAGGGAGTGAACAGCAAGCTTTAGCGTGGATCAAGCTCGGTTTCTATATTGGCGTCGGTGGAACGATAACTTACCCAAGAGCGCAAAAAACACGCACAACCATGGCAAAATTGCCCCTTGAATGTCTGGTATTGGAAACGGATGCTCCGGACATGCCCCTGTATGGAAACCAAGGAAATGTTAATCATTCCAAATATTTAGTTACGATCTTAAATGAACTTTTTTTGCTTAGAAAAGAGCCAAAGCAATCGATTGCAGCGCAAATTTGGCAAAATAGCCATCGCGCATTCGGTATATGTGAATAAAACCGAAGGTTTTTGTTTATCGTTTGCGTAAATTGCACTGAGCTTGTGATTTGGCTCACATTTGCGTGTGAATGGTACATGAATCTTCTACGAAAGTGTGAGGACGGCATTACTTTATTAGTGGTCGCATGAGTATAATTGCCTCCGCTTTATAGCCCCATTTTGTAACACGCCAATAAATAACTAATAAGGAAGTCATAAACTATGAGCCTGTTTATGAGCCTAGTCGGAATGGTTGCACTGATCGCAATCGCAGTACTACTATCTGACAACCGCAAAGCTATTAATCTAAGAACAGTGGGTGGCGCTTTCGCTATCCAATTCGCACTTGGTGCATTCGTACTTTACATCCCTTGGGGTCGTGATCTACTTGCAGGTTTCTCTGCTGGTGTAGCAAACGTGATCGACTACGGTAAAGACGGTACTGGTTTCCTATTCGGCAGCCTAGTTAACTTCTCAGTTGACGGTATCGGTTTCATCTTTGCTTTCCAAGTACTACCAACTCTGATTTTCTTCTCTGCACTTATCTCTGTACTTTACTACATTGGTGTTATGCAAATTGTAATCAAAGTTCTTGGTGGTGGTCTTCAGAAAGCTCTAGGTACTTCTCGCGCCGAGTCTATGTCTGCAGCAGCAAACATCTTCGTTGGTCAAACTGAAGCACCTCTAGTTGTTCGTCCATTTGTTCCTAAAATGACTAACTCTGAACTATTCGCAGTAATGTGTGGTGGTTTGGCTTCTGTAGCTGGTGGTGTACTAGCGGGTTACGCATCTATGGGTGTACCTCTAGAGTACCTTGTAGCAGCATCATTCATGGCAGCACCAGGTGGTCTACTATTCGCTAAAATCATCAAGCCTGAAACAGATACGCCAGACGACAACATCGCTGACGAAATGGACGGTGGCGATGACAAACCAGCTAACGTTATCGACGCAGCAGCAGGTGGCGCATCAGTTGGTCTACAACTAGCACTTAACGTTGGTGCAATGCTACTAGCATTCATCGGTCTAATTGCTCTAATCAACGGTATCCTAGGTGGCATCGGTGGTTGGTTCGGTATGGAAAACCTAACTCTAGAACTTCTTCTAGGTTGGATCTTCGCACCGCTAGCATTCATCATTGGTGTTCCATGGGAAGAAGCAACTATCGCTGGTTCTTTCATTGGTCAGAAGACAGTTGTTAACGAATTCGTTGCATACCTAAACTTCGTACCATACGTTGGTGAAAACGCTCAAGTTGTTGCAGCAACTGGTCAAGTGATGTCTGAGAAGACTCAAGCTATCATCGCATTCGCACTATGTGGTTTCGCAAACCTTTCTTCAATTGCGATTCTTCTAGGTGGTCTAGGTGGTATTGCACCAAGCCGTCGCCACGACATCGCACGTATGGGTGTTAAAGCGGTAATTGCTGGTACTCTATCTAACCTGATGGCAGCAACAATTGCTGGCTTCTTCCTGTCTTTCTAATTAGTTAGAAATCGATATATAGACGCCATAATAATATCGCCCCGTAGCAAGAAATTGCTGCGGGGCTTTTTTGTTTTTAGGCCTGCCGTTTTTAGTATATGCACGCGCTTATGCTTAGATTCGATGTAGGGTCTAGAATGTTTTTTTGAGATACAAACCGTTTGCGTTCTAAGGAGCACTACAATTTATTGATGGATACCTATAATGTATAAGCTAAAGGGATAGGATGTCTCTGTTGGCAAGAAAGTAACCTCGAAATCAACTCGAACGTTATTCTTCTGGGATTAAGCCAAATTTAGCGATACGCTATAGATGTTAGACACAACATGACTGATTTGTTGTGCCATAGACCAAACTGGTACTGTGCGGTGACAAGGATTGCAATTGGTAGCGAAAGTTATCAAGTCTTCAGGGAACCAAGTCCGTTCATTTGTGGCTACTGAGCATTACTAAAATATCCATCTATACTGGATGGAGGGCGAAGTAGTTAACTATTTGAATATATTGATCGGAGATAGAAATGAGCGATTTAAAAGCAGCAGCTCTACGTGCACTTAAACTTATGGACCTAACTACGCTAAATGACGACGATACTACTGAAAAAGTAGTGGCGCTTTGTCATGACGCGAAGACTGCAGTAGGCAACACCGCTGCAATCTGTATTTACCCTCGCTTTATCCCAGCAGCTAAGAAAGCGTTGCGTGAGCAAGGTACTCCAGAAGTACGCATTGCGACTGTAACTAACTTCCCTCATGGTAATGACGACATCGAAATTGCTGTTGCAGAAACAAAAGCAGCGGTAGCGTACGGCGCAGACGAAGTTGACGTAGTATTCCCATACCGTGCTCTTATTGCTGGCAACGAAGAAGTTGGCTTTGAGCTAGTTAAACAGTGTAAAGCAGCTTGTGGTGACATCACGCTTAAAGTGATCATCGAAACAGGTGAACTGAAAGAAGAAGCACTAATCAAGAAAGCTTCTCAAATCTGTATCGAAGCAGGTGCAGACTTCATCAAAACTTCAACAGGTAAAGTGCCAGTAAACGCGACTCCAGAGTACGCGCGCATGATGCTTGAAGTTATCCGTGACATGGGCGTTGCTAAAACAGTTGGTTTCAAACCAGCTGGTGGCGTACGTACTGCTGAAGATGCAGAACTATACCTAGCAATGGCTGATGAGCTACTAGGCGCTGAGTGGGCAGACAACATGCACTACCGTTTTGGTGCTTCAAGCCTACTAACTAACCTTCTTAATACATTAGAAGTGACAGACCAGACTGCTGATCCAGCAGCATACTAATTTACTCGTCATATTTGACACCGCAGCGTTGTTGACTGCGTAAGTTCCTCCTAATCACATAGAGCCTCTATGCTCATAGGAATGAACTCACTGGTCGCCTAACTGCAACGCCAAATATTTAGAGTATTGAACATAATAAGTCTGTTTGATGGAGTGGCGTCAAGCCACTCCATATTACCTCTTTTCCCTACAAACCATACTCACTAGAGTTTGGGAGGCACTAATGTATCTACCTCAAGAAATTATTCGCAGAAAACGTGACGGTGAAGTCCTAACAGCTGAAGAAATTAACTTCTTCATTCAAGGTGTGGCTAAGAACACGGTTTCTGAAGGCCAAATTGCCGCATTCGCAATGGCTATCTTTTTTAATGAAATGACGATGCCAGAACGTATCGCACTAACGTGTGCAATGCGTGATTCAGGCATGGTGATTGACTGGAGCCACATGAACTTTGATGGCCCAATCGTTGATAAACACTCTACTGGTGGTGTTGGCGACGTTACTTCTCTGATGCTTGGCCCAATGGTGGCAGCATGTGGCGGTTTCGTTCCAATGATCTCTGGTCGTGGTTTAGGCCACACTGGCGGTACGCTAGACAAGCTGGAATCTATTCCGGGTTACAACATTACACCAACCAACGATGTGTTCGGTGAAGTAACGAAAGATGCTGGCGTGGCTATCATCGGTCAAACAGGCGATCTAGCTCCTGCTGACAAGCGTGTTTACGCAACTCGTGATATCACAGCAACAGTCGATAACATCTCGCTGATCACGGCTTCAATCCTATCTAAGAAACTGGCTGCGGGCCTTGATTCTCTAGTGATGGATGTAAAAGTAGGTTCAGGCGCATTCATGCCGACTTACGAAGCATCTGAAGAGCTAGCGAAATCTATCGTTGCAGTAGCAAACGGTGCGGGTACTAAAACAACAGCAATCCTAACGGACATGAACCAAGTGCTGGCTTCTTCAGCGGGTAACGCAGTAGAAGTTCGTGAAGCGGTTCAGTTCCTAACGGGTGAATACCGTAACCCTCGCTTGTTAGAGATCACTCTAGCATCGTGTGCTGAAATGCTGGTGCTCGGTAACCTAGCTAAAGACTCAGACGAAGCGCGCGAAAAACTGATGGCAGTACTGGATAACGGTAAGGCAGCAGAGTGCTTCGGTAAAATGGTAGCGGGCCTTGGTGGTCCAGTTGATTTCGTAATGAACTACGATAACTACCTAGAAAAAGCAGACATTATTAAGCCAGTGTACGCGCTAGAAAGCGGTGTGGTATCAGCAATGGATACTCGTGCAATTGGTATGGCTGTGGTTGGTATGGGCGGCGGTCGTCGTGTAGCAACTGACAGCATTGATTACGCAGTCGGCTTTGATCACTTCATTCGCCTAGGTGAAGTAGCAAGTGAAGATAAGCCATTAGCAATGATTCATGCTCGCAACGAACAACAGTGGCAAGAAGCTGCAACAGCATTACAAAATGCAATCACTGTGGGCGGAGAATATACAGCAACGCCAGACGTTTACCGTCAGATTCGTTCTGAAGACGTGTAAATAACAGGTATCGGTATACCTCGCGTATACCGATAAACAGAGTTCTGGTGCAAAGAGCAATAAGTTGGTGAAGAAAATGAAAAGAGCATTTATTTTAGTTTTAGATTCATTCGGTATCGGTGAAACAGCGGATGCAGACAAATTTGGTGATGTAGGTTCTGACACTATGGGCCACATCGCAGATCATTGTGACCAAGGTCTTGCAGACAATGCAGATCGTAAAGGTTCACTGGCACTGCCAAACCTGTCTAAGCTAGGTCTAGCGATGGCTCACAAAGAGTCTACGGGTCGTTTTGCTCCTGGTATGGATGCAGACGCTGAGATCATTGGCGCTTACGGTCACGCTGCTGAGCTGTCTTCTGGTAAAGACACGCCATCAGGTCACTGGGAAATCGCAGGTGTTCCTGTACTGTTTGACTGGGGCTACTTCACCGACAAAGAGAACAGCTTCCCAAAAGAACTGACTGACCGCATCCTTGAGCGTGCAGGCCTGTCTGGTTTCTTGGGTAACTGCCACTCATCTGGTACGGAAATCCTAGATAACCTAGGTGAAGAGCACATGAAGACTGGTCTGCCAATCTTCTATACTTCTGCAGACTCTGTTTTCCAGATCGCTTGTCACGAAGAGACATTCGGCCTGCAAAACCTATTAGATCTTTGTCAGATTGCTCGTGAAGAGCTAGAAGATTACAACATTGGTCGTGTTATCGCTCGTCCGTTCATTGGCCCAGGTAAAGGTCAATTCGAACGTACTGGTAACCGTCGTGACCTTTCTGTTGAGCCACCTGCAGCTACCATTCTTCAGAAGTTGGTTGATGAGAAGGGCGGTAACGTTCACTCAATCGGTAAGATCTCTGATATCTACGCGGGTTGTGGCATCACTCAGAAAACCAAAGCAACAGGTATCCCTGCGCTATTTGAAGCAACCAAAGATGCGATCAATGAAGCGGGCGACAACACTATCGTGTTCACTAACTTCGTTGATTTTGACTCAGCTTACGGCCACCGCCGTGATGTTGCTGGTTACGCAGCGGCACTTGAGTACTTCGATGGTCGCATCAATGAAATCATCGATATGATGAAAGAAGACGATGTGCTTATCTTAACTGCTGACCACGGTTGTGATCCGACATGGCCAGGTACAGACCATACTCGTGAGCACATCCCTGTGATTGTTTACGGTCAGAAGGTTCCAGCCGGTTCTTTAGGCCGTCGCGATACGTTCGCTGATATCGGTCAAAGCTTAGCGTCATACTTTGGTACATCGCCAATGGGACACGGTACAAGCTTTCTATAATAGTTAACGAAGAGAGAGGGAAACCTCTCTCTTCTTTTTTTGTTTTGAGATTAAGGATATTTTCAATGGCTACTCCACATATTAATGCTGAAATGGGTGATTTCGCTGACGTAGTTTTAATGCCAGGTGACCCGCTACGTGCTAAATACATCGCTGAAACCTTCTTAGAAGAAGTGGTTCAAGTGTGCGACGTTCGCAACATGTTTGGTTACACCGGTATTTACAAAGGTCGTAAGGTTTCGGTAATGGGACACGGTATGGGCATTCCATCTTGTTCTATTTACGCGACTGAGCTGATCAAAGACTTTGGTGTGAAGAAGATCATTCGTGTGGGCAGTTGTGGTGCAGTGAGCGAAGATATCAAAGTGCGTGATGTGGTGATCGGCATGGGCGCATGTACTGACTCTAAAGTGAACCGTATTCGCTTTAAAGATCATGACTTTGCGGCTATTGCGGATTACAAAATGGTGCGCGCGGCAGAAGATGCAGCCAAAGCTCTCGGTGTCGGCGTAAAAGTCGGTAACCTGTTCTCGGCTGAGCTGTTCTACACGCCAGATCCAGAGATGTTCGAAGTAATGGACAAATACGGCATTGTTGGCGTAGAGATGGAAGCGGCTGGCATCTATGGTGTATGTGCTGAATACGGCGCAAAAGCTCTAACGATCTGTACTGTTTCTGACCACATCAAGACTGGTGAGCAAACGACATCAGATGAACGTCAAACGACTTTCAACGACATGATGGTTATCGCACTAGACTCAGTGTTGCTTGGTGACCAAGAATAATCTTGATTTGTCTTAGCTTGATAAGTTAACAGATAACAAAAAGCCCCGTTGCTGCCTGAGCGTCGGGGCTTTTTATTGGATTGCTGTATTTATTCTGAGTCTAGTATTTATTGTCAGCCTAGTGTGTTTATGAGCTTACATTTTTCAATAGTAAGTTCTCACCAGACTTAGTTGGTCTTCTGCGAATCAGCATGATGAACAACACGCCACTCACAAACCCCATCAACACCATACCGATCATGTAGCGATCACTTTTGCGGTAGTGGTGATCAGAAATCGCCGTCATCTTACCGGTTTCAAAAGTCACTCGAATAAAGCCGATGATCGTTTTCTCTGGAGAATAAATAGGTTCAACTAACTGTTGTCTGCCGATACTTGCTGTTGAAAGTGGTGTATCTAAGCCAAGAACCTCACGTACCGAGAGGGCTTTTTCGCTCGAAGCCAGTCGAATACCCTCTGCATCATAGATGGTGGTATCGAACACCAGTCGGTCTTGAGATAGCTGGTTAGTCAGATCAAGCAATCGCTCTTGGTCTTGTTGCGTGATCATCTTGCTGGCTGAAAGTGATGCCTGAGAGATAAGCAGCTTGGTAAGAGTTTCCAACTGTTTTGCTTGGATCTTCTCGTTACCTTTACTGATCACGACCGTATTTTTAATCGTTACAACGAACATGGTAGCCAACAAAATGAGGGCTAGCATTCGTAAAGCGTTACGTATTGAGAACAATGATTCATTCATGTTTCACGAAGCCTGAAATAAACAAATGTTATGATTAAGACATATTGAGACTTGCGTTTTCAAATTGCAATAGGTTAACGTTTAGCATAGTTAATTAGGAATCATACACATGGACGCTCAGAAATATCTGCCGATAAAAAGGCATACGACATTATTAACTCGACTCCCCGAGACTCGTTTCGCTTCTCAACTCGCTAAATCCAAGGCCAATTGGATTGTGTTTGGTGAGTACCTATCTCCACAATCTTTCGATGACATCGACTTTTTCACTGGCACTTACAACACCATCCTCGATACGTGGAAGGTTGGGCATTATGAAGTGGCTTTGATGTCAGGCAATCTAACGCCAGCACACGAAGAAATCCTCCAAGCGCTAAAGCTTGATTATGCTTGCCTTAGCGAGGTCCCAGACTTATCTAAGCCAGGTTTGATCGTGATGGATATGGATTCCACAGCGATTCAAATTGAATGCATCGATGAGATTGCCAAGCTAGCTGGAGTGGGAGAGTTAGTCTCTGAAATCACAGAACGAGCAATGCAAGGCGAGCTCGACTTTGAACAGAGCCTACGCCAGCGAGTAGGAGCACTGAAAGGTGCGGATGAATCGATATTAGAGCAAGTGCGTCAGTCATTGCCATTCATGCCAGACTTGGTCGGGCTGGTGAATACTCTAAATAAGCTTGGCTGGAAAACGGCGATTGCATCAGGCGGTTTTACTTACTTCTCTGACTACCTGAAAGATACCCTTGATCTAGACCATGCTCAATCAAACACGCTTGAGATCGTCAACGGTAAGTTGACGGGTGAAGTCTTAGGCGATGTTGTTTCGGCGCAGACCAAAGCGGATATCTTGGTAGAGTTGGCTGAAGAGTACGAATTGGAACTACATAATACCGTTGCCGTTGGTGATGGTGCCAATGACTTGGTGATGATGGGCTCTGCAGGTTTAGGCATTGCCTACCACGCAAAACCAAAAGTAGAGCAGCAAGCTCAAACTGCTGTTCGTTACGCAGGTTTAGGCGGTGTGCTGTGTATCTTGTCGGGTGTATTGGCTAAGCAACAGAAGATCAGCTGGCAAGCGAAACCTTAGGGGCTCTACCTAAGTGCTATTGGCTATGTATCTTATTTAGCAATAGTGGCTCAGACACAAAAAAAGCAGGCTATCAGCCTGCTTTTTCAATTTTCATGCTTAAGTTAATACGCCACTCGAGGCTAGCGTGTTAGCTCCAATCGAATCAGCACTTCATCGGTAATGTCCTCTATCTCGCCATAACCGATAAACGCCGTCACCTCATTCTCTAGCTTCTTAGCTTGATGCATACTGATGCGTGAAAGCTCTTCTAAATCCGACTGGAATAAACTCGTTAGCGGATTAAAGATAGGTGCCGTGGTGACTCGCAATACATACACATCACCTAAGTGCTGCGCTTTCTTGATGAATAAGATGCGTTCCTTTGCTGAGGCGAAGTCTTTGACCAACTTGGTGTGTACCGACTGGATTTTGTCGCCAAACTTCACTGCAGCAATGTACACGTCATGATGCTTAGGCTCCGCACCTTCAATTCTTTTTAGTGGCTCAGCCAACAGTGAGTTGGTGTGACCCTTGAAGATTGGCTCGAGTGAGAACTTTTGGTTGTGACCAAGTTTAGCAAGTAACGTTAGATGCTTATTCAGTGGGAAATTCACACCAATGATCTTACAGCGCAGCGTTGAACTTGGCTTATCAATGAATATTGGGTTACTGACCATCTTGCTCAACAAAATGTTGTGCAGTGATTCGAGTAGCGAATGTGTTGGCAGTATCTCTTGCTTCTTAATCAGCTTACTTTGGTTTTGATCGATAAGCCCATTAAGGAAAGCGATGGTACGCATTGTCTTGGCGTTCTCGGCAATAACCAACTGCACGTTGCGACCATTCGGACTCACTCGAATTACGTGGTAAGGCACTGTGCTCAGTGGCAGGTTCTTGTCATAGAGCTGCAGTTCATTGAAGTTCACTAATACCGGATCATTAATCTTGAGTACCATTGGGTGTTCAAGGCTAATGCTCAGTCCACGCTTCGAAATATCTAAGGTGTGTCCGTTCGCCGCTGCGCCATCTTGTGATGTAAGTTGCAACGGTGACTTAAATTGGTATCTCGGCTCTTTACGACGAGTCTGAGAGTCAAAGTAGATGCTTTGAATATTGCCGACGACAGTACGCGGGTGACGGAAGCGGTTCAATTCACTGCTTGGAATGCGTGGCTTTTCACTCAGAAGATAGTCCGCCGCACTTTCGTGATCGCCAATCTCTTGCAAGATTCCGCAATGCGTCAGTTGAGCTGAGCTTTGAGCCAGCGTATCCGAGTGTTTAGCTAATGCTTGTCGCTCAGTGTCTGAAAGTTCGAAAACCGAGAACTTGAACGCCTTCCAACTTTTACGTCTGCCACCGATGTGCCAGAACAGCTGTCTTTGTTCACGAGAGGCTTCAGGCAGCATCATTGAATAGAACAAGGTCTTGTTTTGGTGTTCATGGGTAAAAGAGTAGATAACGTTACTGGTTCCCTTCACTCCTGGTTTCGCCAACAGGTTCATACGTTGCTCGTTGAACAGGGTACCCAGCGCTTGTTGATTTCGTTCGTCGTGCCAATATTGCCATAATGGATGGTTGTTATCCGTCAGTAGGGCAAGCTTTAGTTCGCTGCCGCTGAAAAACAGGGGTAGGTTACAAGTATGCTTTAGATAGGTATGTTCGATTCCTCGAGTACGAGTTCGAATAATCCTATCTTGATTCTCATGGCTGGTTTTCTTACTGGTGCTATTTAAAGACTCATCGAGTAAGCGAGCCACAATATTGTTGTCGCTTACCTTGATGGTTCTTAGAAATTTGACCGCGTTGTTCTCATAAGATTCGTCGATACCCAAAACACGAAATTCAACCGCTTGGTTAACATCGTTTTCTTGGGACTTTTCGATAAGCTCTGAGAACTTAACGCTGATGATCTCGCCGAGGTTGTATCGAAAGGCGCTCGGTACTTTGAACTTTGCACCCGACGGGGAGATATCAACCGTTACACCATGTAGGCTTTGCCCTTTCGATGTGGTGATCTCGACCTGCGAGCTAATCTTGAGTCTGTTCTCTTGGCGTTTTAAGTCGTAACCTAGGTTAATAGCTTCCGCTTCGTACGGGCTATTGGCGCTAGTAATGTCGTGGTTACCTTGAGAAGATGTTTTAACAACGCTCAGAGGCTGAGTTCGCGGAGTCATTACTAACTCCCATGCGCCTTCTGTGTAACCTTTAAACTTTTTCGTACCACGTTGATATGCGTTTAAAGCGATATCATCGAGCCAGTGCTTACGGCCATCGAGAGTGAACTGACGACACTCATTATCAATACGCCCGCGTAAATCAATGCTCTTTGTACACGGAGCCATGATACGATTCAGTTCCATTTTAACGAGCAGCTTCAGAGACGGCGATTCCCCTTCTGTCATTTGAGAAAGAAGGAATTCGAAATCTTCGGCGTGGTAAGCCGGGATTAAACGTTCTGCTACAGATAGAATTTCAGATTGCTGCATACTTTTCTTGTTAGAATGGACGGTGCGTTTATGTTATCGACTAGTTTAAATCGATCTTTAAGTATAAGTGGTATGACTGCAACTTTTATTTTCATCCGTACGGTCAAATAAGTCACAAATTGACAACATCATTGTGTAATTGAGTAAATTATTGAGGTTTTATGGCGAAGGCAAAGCGAGCTTATGTGTGTAATGACTGTGGTGCCGATTTTCCACGTTGGCAGGGGCAGTGCAATGCATGTGGTGCTTGGAACACGATTACAGAAGTTAGGTTAGCCGCTTCACCTCAGGTCGCACGTAATGAACGATTGAGTGGTTATGCGGGCGGTGCAACTGAATCTTCGGTTCAAACGCTGTCAGAAATCGATCTGCAAGAAGTCCCACGTTTTAGCAGTGGCTTTAAAGAGCTAGACCGCGTACTTGGTGGTGGTGTCGTACCGGGTGCTGCGATCCTGATTGGTGGTAACCCGGGTGCCGGTAAATCAACGCTGCTATTACAAACCATGTGTCAGCTTTCTTCTCAATTACCGACTCTCTATGTAACCGGGGAAGAATCTCTGCAACAAGTCGCGATGCGTGCGTCTCGACTTGGATTGCCAAAAGAGCACCTAAAGATGCTCTCAGAAACGAACGTGGATAAGATTTGTCAGGTTGCAGAAAAAGAACAACCTAAGATCATGGTTATCGACTCGATCCAAGTTATGCACGTTGCGGATGTTCAATCTTCTCCGGGCAGTGTTGCACAGGTTCGTGAATCGGCAACCGCATTAACGCGCTACGCAAAACAGAATAACGTTGCTGTGTTCTTAGTTGGACACGTAACTAAAGACGGCACCTTAGCAGGGCCAAAAGTACTTGAGCACATTATTGACTGTTCTGTTTTATTAGATGGCGGAACCGATAGCCGTTTTAGAACGCTACGCAGCCACAAAAACCGTTTTGGTGCAGTGAATGAACTGGGTGTGTTTGCGATGACAGGCCAAGGGCTAAAAGAAGTCAGCAACCCATCCGCTATCTTCTTGTCTCGTGGTGAAGAAGAAACCTCGGGCAGTTCTGTCATGGTGGTGTGGGAAGGGACGCGTCCACTTCTTGTCGAAATCCAAGCGCTGGTGGATTATTCACAGCTGGCTAACCCACGTCGCGTCGCTGTCGGCCTAGAGCAAAACAGGCTTTCTTTGTTATTAGCGGTGCTGCATAAACACGGCGGCTTACAAATGGCTGACCAAGATGTGTTTGTGAATGTCGTCGGTGGTGTTAAAGTAACCGAAACCAGTGCTGATCTTGCGTTGGTGATGGCTCTACTTTCTAGTTTCAGAGACCGCGCATTACCAAAAGATGTGGTGGTATTTGGAGAAGTAGGCCTAGCGGGTGAGATTCGACCTGTACCGAGCGGACAAGAGCGTTTAAATGAAGCATTTAAACACGGCTTTAAGAAAGCGATTGTACCGGCGGCTAACATGCCTAAAGGTGGCATTCCAGGAATGCAGATCCACGGTGTGAAAAAATTATCGGAAGCAATTAATGCTTTTGATGAGTTGTAATTGAACTCACTTCAGCTACTCTATACAGCAGCAATTCAGCCTAACCTTAACGCCGATTAGGCTTTAGGTTAGCACTATAATTAACAATCATTTAGATTGTTACTACTGAGTGCCTTTTTCTATATGTTAGAAAAAGGCAAAGTTTTTTAGTCCCAAATGCATGCAAAGCTATCAGTCTTCACAGATTGTGATATACTCTGCGCGCATTTTATATCCTATTAACAGAGTAAGACAATGGCAGATTTATCGAAATACAGAAACATTGGTATTTTCGCGCACGTTGATGCGGGTAAAACAACTACCACTGAGCGTATCCTTAAGCTAACTGGTCAAATCCACAAGACTGGTGAAGTACATGATGGCGAATCAACGACTGACTTCATGGAACAGGAAGCTGAGCGCGGTATTACTATCCAATCAGCAGCTGTAAGCTGTTTTTGGAACGATCACCGTCTAAACGTTATCGATACTCCTGGACACGTTGACTTCACAGTTGAAGTATACCGTTCTCTTAAAGTTCTTGATGGCGGTATCGGTGTATTCTGTGGTTCTGGTGGTGTTGAACCTCAATCAGAAACTAACTGGCGCTACGCTAACGAATCAGAAGTATCTCGTCTGATCTTCGTTAACAAACTAGACCGTATGGGTGCAGACTTCTACAACGTTGTTGACCAAGTTAAAAACGTTCTAGGTGCAACTCCTCTAGTAATGGTTCTACCAATCGGCCGTGAAGACGAGTTCGTTGGTGTTGTAGACCTACTAAGCCGTAAAGCATACGTTTGGGATGACACTGGTCTTCCTGAAAACTACGAAATCAAAGATGTTCCAGCGGACATGGTTGATGACGTTGAGCAATACCGTGAAGAGCTAATCGAAACTGCTGTAGAGCAAGACGATGACCTAATGGAAGCTTACATGGAAGGTGAAGAGCCTTCTATTGAAGACGTTAAGCGTTGTATCCGTAAAGGTACTCGTGATATCGCATTCTTCCCAACGTTCTGTGGTTCTGCGTTCAAGAACAAAGGTATGCAACTTATCCTTGATGCTGTAGTAGATTACCTACCAGCACCAACTGAAGTTGACCCTCAGCCTCTAATGGATGAGAACGGTGAAGAAACTGGCGAACACGCTATCGTTTCTACAGATGAGACTTTCAAAGCGCTTGCATTCAAAATCATGGATGACCGCTTCGGTGCTCTAACTTTCGTTCGTATTTACTCTGGTAAACTGAACAAAGGTGACACGATTCTTAACTCATTCACTGGCAAGACTGAACGTGTTGGCCGTATGGTTGAGATGCAAGCTGATGACCGTAACGAACTAACTAGCGCACAAGCTGGTGACATCATTGCGATCGTTGGTATGAAGAACGTGCAAACTGGTCACACTCTATGTGATCCTAAGCACCAAGTAACGCTTGAGCCAATGGTATTCCCAACTCCAGTAATCTCAATCGCTGTATCTCCAAAAGATAAAGGCGGTTCTGAGAAAATGGGTATCGCTATCGGTAAAATGGTTGCAGAAGATCCATCTTTCCAAGTTGAGACTGACGAAGAGACTGGCGAAACTATCCTGAAAGGTATGGGTGAACTTCACCTAGACATCAAGGTAGATATCCTTAAGCGTACATACGGCGTTGACCTAACTGTAGGTGCTCCTCAAGTTGCTTACCGTGAAACTATCACTCAAGCAATTGAAGATAGCTACACGCACAAGAAGCAATCTGGTGGTTCTGGTCAATTCGGTAAGATCGATTACCGTATCAAACCAGGCGAAGCAGGTTCTGGCTTCAAGTTCAACTCTGTAGTTGTGGGCGGTAACGTTCCTAAAGAATTCTGGCCTGCAGTTGAGAAAGGCTTCGCATCTATGATGGAAAACGGCGTACTAGCTGGCTTCCCAACTCTAGACGTTGAAGTTGAACTTTTCGATGGTGGTTTCCACGCAGTCGATTCATCTGCTATCGCATTTGAAATCGCAGCGAAAGGCGCATTCCGTCAATCTATGCCTAAAGCTGGCGCGCAACTTCTTGAGCCAATCATGAACGTTGACGTGTTCACTCCAGACGATCACGTTGGTGATGTTATCGGTGACCTTAACCGTCGTCGTGGCATGATCAAAGATCAACAAGCTGGCGTTACTGGTGTTCGTATTAAAGCTGACGTACCTCTTTCTGAGATGTTCGGCTACATCGGTCACCTACGTACTATCACTTCTGGTCGTGGCCAATTCTCTATGGAATTCGCACAATACGCACCATGTCCAACTAACGTTGCTGACGAAGTGATTGCAAAAGTTAAAGCAGAAAAAGAAGCTGGTAAGTAATTAGCCCTTTTCTCAATTAGCTAAAAAAGCCCCGCAAGTGAAAGCTTGCGGGGCTTTTTATTGGTTCATCGCGGCTTTC
>NZ_JBFRKI010000039.1:0-69429 GCF_041469245.1 Vibrio sp. 10N.286.51.B11
CTGTCAGATATCCTCTAGATTCTCAGAACAAACAAAACGGGCACCTCAGTGAGGTGCCCGTTTTTTATATCTCGTAATTTAGTGACCCTTAGCCGTTTAGCTAAAAACGACCTTGATAAGTAAACTGGTACTTACCTTGGCTATCAGGATTACCCAACCATTTAAGCTGATTTTGCATCGTTGGCGGGAATTCAACACCCGGTTTAAACCACGCTGCAGATGTGTAGCGCTGGTTAGATGTTAGACTCGCTGAGAACTCACTGTCTACTTGAGTGCTCTTCTGAACGCCTTTGGCTGCAATTGTACTGTCTTCACAGGTTATGTCCGCAATCACAGGACCAAGGTCTAACGAACCAACAGGTGAATCGACTGCAGCACCAGACCAAGCCACAGTACCTTCACCAGACTGACACCAAGGTTGAGCATGAACCGCATGCTTGATCGTCAGCTCAACCTTTCCACCAATTGAAACCGGGACTGGAATGGCTGGGGCGTATTTCATCACGTTCATAGCAGGCATTGAGGCCACTAAGTTCTCTGCATACGCGCCACTCATGCTGTACCCGACACGCCCTTTACCTGACAAGTTCATGTCGCTGTTACGACCAAAACGAACCGCCAGTTCTGCTTTGGCTTGAAATAGCTTAGAAAACTGGAAGTCCCACTGCACTGAACCGTAATTAACACGCTGCCAGGCGATATTATTGGCGCTGCCCTGCCAAACCGTTCCTTCAACACCTTCAATATTCAAGCCACGCACAGCCGGTGCATGTTTGAGTACAAAAGAGGCCGGTAGATGCAGCAACAGACTAACCGAGAAAAAGACAATAAAGATGCCGCCAAAAAGTAAACCTAACTTCAAAGATAAACCGCGTTTCACATTAACCTCGTTTAAACTGTAGTCGGTTGACCTCAATAACCCCTGGGTTATCGGAGCGATCAATGTCCATAAACTCAACTTCGACACCCTGCTTCTCTTTCAAGTATGTCAGCCAATCTAAGAACTGATTAAAAGGCACAGGTTTCACCCAGACTTGCAGCATCTCGCCACGTGGTTGCACACGTATCAGCTCGATATTAAAGCGACGCATAGAAGCAGGCACAGATTGATTCAGAGGTTGACTGGCACTAATGCCGCCACTGCCTCGTAGTTCAACCACTTCATTGGCTTTATTGGTTACCCAAGCCAGTAGTTGCTTCTCGCTTTGAATGCGGGTCTGCGCAAGTTCAGCTCGCTGACTGAGTGGCTGGATTAGCCCCCAATAAACGACACCGACCACCAATAGAATTGAGCAACCAATCACTAGTCGTTGCTCTCTTTGACTTATTGAAGTCCACCACGCTTGGAGTGGCTCAATCATATTTCTCATCACTGATCTCCTTACGCAGGTTATTGATGGGGTTTAAGAGTAAAGCTGCCAAATACGGCATCGCCATTACGGTTTAATGGACCTTGTTCGACGGTAAACTTCTCTTCGAGCTTCACTCTCGCGGTCTCAAAATGTTGGAAGTCAGAGCTTTTCGCTTCCAATCTCACCTCTGAGCGGTTGCCGTCGTAGCGAATACTATTCACTTCGATGGCTTTCACTTGTCCTAAAGTTTCTGGCAGTAACGCTAGCCATCCAAGTAAGGAATCACCATCACCCGAGCCACCATACTTCTTAGCTTCGTCGTTCATCTGGCGCTTAAGGTAGCTGACCGTCGGAATACGTTGCTTGCCCGGAAGTACGCTTCTAAAAATACGTTCACTCTCCGTTCGGTACGCTTCGGCTTGTGCTTCGTACTGCTGAACCTTTAAGGCTTGCTGAGTGACGATCACCGCCACCAGCAAACAAGCTGCGATCGCTACTTTTTGCCATACACGCCAGTACTTACTGAATGAAGATTTGGTTTTAAAGGTGCCAGTCAGTAAGTTTACGCCACTTGTAATGGCTTGTTGGCTCAGTAAAGACATCACCAGTTCAGCAGGTTTAGCTTGCCACTCAATGCCACTTTGCAGTTGAACGTCATCACTTGGCAGTGCGGTGTAGCTAAAAATCGTTGGTGATTGCTCTTCGTCATCTAAGGCAACCCAATCGCTTTGTAAGAACATCGCTAGCCACGCCTCATTGATCGACACTGCTTGATAGTTGCTTTGACGCAATAACCAATGTTGGTCGATCTGCAGCGCACTGATGCCCTGATCTTCTAAAGGCAACGCTAAGGTATCAGGCAATACTTTACGAAAGATAATGTTCGCTTCGCGGAAAGTATCCAGCGCCTGCTTAAGCCAATCACGTTCCACACCACACACTGTCGCGTGCGTTGCGTCTTTCTCTAAAATAGTCAGGTGTAAGTCTTCGATATCTTGTGCGACTTCGTCTTCTAATAAAAACGGCAGCATAGAATCGAACTGGCGAGCAGCACCTTTCGGGATCTCAACACGCTTAATTAAGCATTCATTTCCCGGCAATAAAGCGATACAGCTACGCTTTTCAGCGTAAGGCGTTAACTCATCCAGCTGCTCCCAGCTAGACAGTTCGCCACTTGCTATCACTTCTTGTTGGCTTGTCGACCAAACTAACCACTGCACAGGGCTTTGTGGTTCGCTACTCAGTCGAACGGTCAGAAACTCGCTCACTGATTCCTCCAAAACGACGGCGTACTACCGTCACTGTTTCTCGATTACTACTATAGAAAAGCGTCCGTATACGTACACGTGACTGCTCAACTAATACCTCTGCATCTAGCTCAAAATAGGCGCTATCTACAGTTAAATATGCTTTCGCTTTTTTGCTGACTTCGGCACTCACACCCACAATAGCAGGCTCAGCCATAAACGCATCCACCGTATCCCAACCATCGAATGGGCGTTTGTCTATCAGCTGTTTGGCATCCGATTCACTTAAGCCGGGGGCAAACATCGCTTCCAATAACGGCGCCTGCTTTTCCGTAAGAGTATTCACATTCAAACGGAAATCGTCGCTCGGCAGAGCACAAACAAAGGGGCGAACCTTATTCATCACCTCACCAGTGACTTGATAAACCGAGCGTAGCTCGGACTCATCGGCCATTAAGCCATTCGCTGCCAAATAAGATGGCTTCATCGCCTCATAAGTACTGTCTTCTACACCAGCTGAAGAGGTGGTTCGGGTATCACTATCAACAAATTCCCAGCTTGAATGTGCAATAACCTCGGCCTGATAAGGCTCAACATCTTGGTTTTCCAACAAGGTTTGCCAAACCGTAATTAAATAAGGTGTTTGGTTACTTGAAGTCGTCGCCACACCAGCCAACGCATTGAGATTAAAACATGCCTGAGCATCAACAATACGGCCTTTAACTTGACCATAATCCAACGGGTATACCTGTTCTTCTAACGCCCATGGTTGACTCAAGTTGACGGTATCACTGTCTTTGTAGCTTTGCCTAATGCCGTCTTGCACCAGCGCTTCGACACCAATGCTGTACCAGTAAGCCTGTTGGTAATTCAGTTGATTGCCCACGCGCTTAAATTGAGTAAACAGGCGTTCCGACATACTGCCTGCGATGGTTGCCATTATCGCCAGTAGCATCAGGATAATGATCAGCGCAACACCTCGCTGCTTGCGCCCCATGGCAGACCTTGTCAGTGCAAACTTATTAGTTCGATGAGTCATTATTCCCCTCATTACTACTTGAAGAGTCACTGTTTGAAGAATCATCGGCCTGATCTAGCGTGCCACCAGGGGTGAGATAAATACGCTCTATCTCACCATAATCTTTCAAGGTTAGCTTTAACCTTACCGCTTTCGGTAGCGATTTGTCGGCTTGCCACTCTTTCCCCCAGCGGCTTCCGTCATAAAACTCGAATTCCAAGCTTTCAACATCATCAAGCAAAGGCGTAATCACACCTTCTTGTCCTGCAGGAGTATCGGGGTAGCGCCACCACACACGCTCAAGCGTTTCTTCTTTAATGCGGTAACCCACTTTGGTGACTTCTCCGCGAGGAAACTGCTGCTGTGGGTTATGCCAGCCAAGGCGAGTAAACATGATGCCAACGCTGTCGGAATCCAGTAAATACTCTTTAATTAAGATCAGCTTAGATGATGCTTCTTCACCGTTGGTACGAAATTGTCGTACCGCCATCTGGCGAAAATCATTATCTAAAATGACTAAGCTACGTTGCAGTTGATTTAAACGAGCACTGCGCTCGATTGAAAGCTCGTTGCTGCGCTGAACCTGATTGACTACCTGATAAGCCGCCATGCTTAACGTGGCAAAGATAGCGATCGAGACCAAAACCTCAATTAAGGTAAAGCCTCTCCCTTTCGAAGATAGTCCTTGTTGACGAGGCACACGCTTATTGGCGGGCATGCTCTTAGTTGACCACATAGCTGCGCACCGTGACCACTGGAGAAGCTTGTTTACTGGTTGCCACACTCACATCAAACGCCTTTAATAAATCATCGCTAGTATCGATTGGCGTGACCTTCCAAAACCACTCTCTCTCGGCCAGCTCTTGTGTGCCCTGCGCTTTTTTTAGCTTCTCAGGATGCAGCATCACCAAAGCCATTTGATTATCAACGACCATCGCCGCGAAGGTTTTTTCTTCTAGATAACTGAGGGTATTGATGTGCTGAGTAACAGCACGAATCACGCTGATCGCCGCGGTCGCAAAGATAGCGAGCGCAACTAATACCTCAAGCAGCGTCATTCCTCGAGAACCAAGGGGCATACCACGAAAACGATAAGGAGAACGATTATTCCTCTTCATCTTCTTCTCCCGGTTCTAGCAGTCGAATCACACCATTGTCCAATACTCGAATACGCCAACCATCTTGTATGGTGTCTCCGGTATTTGGATAAAACGACAATACAAATGGCGTCATTTCAGCACTCGACAAGATGTAGATCTGTGGTGGTTTCGGCTTCTTTTCCTCTTCAAGATCAGCAAACATATCTTCATCAAACAAGCTTCCTGGGTTGAACAACCGATCATCGTCTTCCCATGCGCCACCACCTAGAGTCAGTGACAAGGCGAGTTCTTCCGGTAGTTCAGTTAAAGAGGGGATTTTTTCAAAATCGACTTCTTGCCAGCCTTCGGACTTAAGCGCCATCAGTACATAGGTCGATTTCTTTTCATCAACACGAACGCCAAAATCCAAACCACTCAAAATAGCCTCTTCATTGAGTAATTGAACTCGCTGATAAAAGCTTTGAGCGTATTTTTTAGCAACATCTTTGCTATTGGTAGGAATGGTCGCGATCACCGCGACCGCCGTTACTGACAGTAATACCAACACCAAAAGAATCTCAATTAAGGTGAAACCTGGCTGTGTTTGCTTAGTTTTCACCTTTAGACTCCATCTGTTTACGTCCTACCATCAATAACGTATCAAGCAACAATAACGAATCAAACAATAAGCTGATGCTTATTGGAAATCCTGCATGTTCCAGTTGCCGATATCCGCAGCAATACCTTCACCACCTTCTTGGCCATCAGCACCAAGAGTGAAAATATCAATAGTGCCGTTATCACCAGGGCTTAGGTATTGGTACTCGTTACCCCATGGGTCGTTTGGCAGACGCTTGATGTAGCCACCGTCGCGGTAGTTACGAGGCTCTGGGCTGCTTGGCTTAGAAACCAATGCATCAAGACCTTGATCCGTTGTTGGGTAAACGCTGTTATCCAGTTTGTACATATCTAGCGCGTTCTCTAACGCCACGATATCAGTGATGGCTTTTTGTTGGTCTGCCTTCTCTTTATTACCCAATAGGTTAGGTACAACAAAGCTCGCCAATACGCCAAGGATAACCACAACAACCATCACCTCGAGTAGAGTAAAGCCTGATTGTTTCTTCATTCTGTTTTTCATTATTTTCTCCAAATTACAGACAGCGAGTTGAAGGTAATAATGTCCTTCTTCTCGTTAATCCAAAAACTAACGTCTGATGAGCAGCAGGTTAACCACTCATTAAATTGTTCATTTCAAGCATTGGCATCAGCGTCGCCATCACGATAAACAGCACTAAGCCAGCCATCAACGCAATAAGCGCTGGGGTAAAAATGCCTAACGCGATATTGACCGTCGATTCAAAGCTTTGATCCTGGTTATCTGCCGCTCTTGTCAGCATCTGTTCCAATTGGCCACTCTGCTCACCACTGGCGATCATATGCAGCATCATCGGGGGAAAGAGTTTGGTTTGATCAAGCGCTTTACGCAGGCTTGCCCCTTCTCTAACGCTATCTGATGCCTGCAGTACTTGTTGCTTCACATGGTGATTCGACATTACATCAACCGCAACCTTCATCCCCTCAAGGATAGGAATCGCACTCGAGGTACAGATAGAAAGTGTTCGTGCAAAACGAGAGGTATTAATTCCTTTCGCGATCTTGCCGATCAGTGGAATGCTTAATAGCTTGCGATCCCAACTCATGCGAACGCCCGGCTTTTTCAGCGCAGTCTTAACCAACACAATCACACCAATGGTCAACACCAGTAATTGGATGCCCCAATTCTGGATAAATTCACTCGATGCTAATAAAAATTGTGTCGACTGAGGGAGCTCTTGTCCCATTTGGATAATAGGCTCAACGATCTTAGGCACTACCGTTGCCAGTAGGAACGACACAATCGTCACCGCAAACACCACCAGCACGATTGGGTAGATCATCGCTTGCAGCAACTTAGAACGCATCTTCTGACGGTTTTCTGCGTAGTCAGCCAATCGTTCCAATACCGCATCGAGGTGTCCTGACTTCTCACCAGCAGCAACCATGGCTCTGAATAGCTCATCGAAGATATGGGGATAATCAGACAAGCTGTCTGCTAACGAATAACCTTCCGTCACCTTAGAGCGAACTGCCAACAACATCGTTCGAATACGTGGCTTTTCAGATTGCTCGGCTACCGCCTTCAAACACTCTTCTAGCGGCATACCAGATTGAACGAGCGTGGATATTTGACGAGTAATAAGCGCAAGATCAGGTGTACTGATGCCGCGTTTAAAGCTGGTCGATGGCTGAGCACCTTTTGCTGTTTTTGCTTTAGCCTCGGTCATCTCAACCGGCATCAAGCCAAGCTCTTTGATTCTTTGGCGAGCCTGACGAGCATTATCTGCTTCAATTGAGCCTTTTTTACTTTTGCCTTTGGCATCCAGTGCTTTGTATTCAAATGCCGCCATACTAGACTTCCTTGGTCACTCGCATCACTTCTTCTAGGGACGTTACCCCTTTCAGAACTTTGCTCAAGCCATCATCTCGAATACTTGGTGTTGTGCCACGAATTGCTTTATCAATCGCCTGCTCACCCGCTTCACTGTGAATCAGCTCTTGTACTGAGTCATCAATCATCAGCAGCTCATGAATACCAGTACGACCTCGATAACCCTTATGGCCACACTCTTCACAACCTTTGGCATGGTAAAGCGTCAGGCTTTCTTTCTTCTTCAACCCAAACAGTTTCTTCTGCTCTTTATCGGCTTCATAAGGTTCTTTACATTCGTTACATAAAGTACGAACCAGGCGCTGAGCCAAAACACCCAGCAGTGAAGAAGAGATCAAGAAAGGTTCAATGCCCATATCACGCAGACGTGTAATCGCACCAACGGCAGTATTGGTATGCAGAGTCGACATAACTAAGTGACCTGTCAAAGAGGCTTGGACAGCGATCTCTGCGGTTTCCAAATCACGGATCTCACCAATCATGACCACATCAGGATCTTGACGAAGAATGGCACGTAAACCACGCGCAAAGGTCATATCAACCTTAGGGTTCACTTGTGTTTGACCAATGCCATCGATATCGAATTCGATCGGGTCTTCAACGGTTAAAATGTTTCGTTCATTGCTGTTGAGTTCTTGCAGGCCTGCGTACAGGGTCGTCGATTTACCTGAACCTGTCGGGCCGGTCACCAAGATAATGCCGTGTGGGCGCTGAATCAGCTTACGGAAGTTTTCATGGTTTTCTGCTGTCATACCTAAACTGTGCAAGTCTAGACGAGTGGCGTTTTTGTCCAACAGACGCATTACCACACGCTCACCATGCGAAGAAGGCATGGTTGAAACACGAACATCAACCGCTCGGCCACCAATACGCAGAGAGATACGGCCATCTTGTGGCACGCGTTTTTCCGCAATGTCCAATTTAGCCATAACCTTGACACGCGAAACCAATAACGGAGCCAGTTTACGGCTTGGCGCTAGAACATCACGCAGCACACCATCAACTCGGAAACGGATACAAAGTGACTTTTCAAAGGTTTCGATGTGTATATCCGAAGCACCCTCTTTGATCGCCTCACCCAGCATCGCATTGATTAACTTGATGATTGGTGCATCATCTTCTGATTCAAGTAAGTCTTCGTCTTGAGGCAGTTCTTCCGCTAGTGAGAAGAAGTCATCACTATCAGCACCAATGTCTTCCATGAGCTGACGAGCTTCTGACGAGTCACGCTGATAAGCATCGGTCAGTTTTTTATCAAACTCATCGAGAGTAATCGCTTGTGGCGTGAAACCATTTTTCACAACACGACTCACTTCAATGATCGCCGCCGATTTCAGTGGCTCAACATAATAAAGTATCGGTGCGCGCTCTGGATGTTGGTATTCCAACACCATCTTGTAGCGATTCGCAAAGCTAAACGGCAAGCGCTGATAAGTACGTGCCGCCCCTACCAATTCAGCCATTATTCTTGTTCCATTTGATCGATGAAGGCTTGAATTTCAGCCGGGTGATTCATCTCCGCACCAAATTTAGGCAATACTGGGATATTATCGTCGGCCAATAATTTCAGCCCTTGCTCAGCCTTATACAGTTGCTCCGCACGAATGAAATTGTATTTACGCTGAGTGATACCATCGGCTGTCATACCATCACGAATGATGGTTGGCTTGATGAATACCATTAAATTCTTTTTCTCAACCTGAGTACTGGTGGATTTGAACAGGTGGCCTAGAAAAGGGATATCACCCAAGAACGGTACCTTAGATTCACTTTCCAGTGCTCGCTCGTCAATCAAGCCACCAAGCACCAGCATTTGACCGTCTTGAACAATCACAGACGTGTTCAGTTGACGCTTAGCAAAACGAACATCAACTGCACCATTGGCGCCCAATACGTTAGAGACTTCTTGTTCTATTTGCAGTTGAACCGAATCACCCTCGTTGATTTGTGGCACCACTTTAAGCTTGATACCCACTTCTTTACGTTCAACCGTTTGGAATGGGTTGTCGTTGCTTGAACCTGCGGTCGAGCCAGTTAAAACAGGCACCTCTTCACCCACAATGAATGAAGCCTCACCGTTATCCATCACGGTAATACTTGGAGAAGATAGGATATTTGAATTTGAATCGGTCGCTACTGCACTGATCAAGGCGGTCCAGTCACCCATGACGACACTCATTGCGGCGCCATTAACGCCAGAAAGAGCAGAAGCTAACGTTGAGTAGTCACCCTTTTCGGTGGTCGTCTCATTACGCTGGAAATTACCATCAGAGTCATAAACCGCGGTGGTCGTTTCAGTGTCTTTCGCTTCTTCTAAACCAACCATTACGCCACCGATTGACGCACCAGTGTTGCCATACTGAATCACAGCACCAGTATCAAGGTTACCCCATTGCACACCAAGGTTAATACCGTCACCTTCTGCCATCTCGACAATTAGGGCTTCAATCAATACTTGAGCACGACGAATATCCAACTGTGCGATCACATCTTGTAGCGCATTCATGATGTCCGGCTGTGCGGTAATCACTAAAGAGTTGGTGTCACTGTGAGCGGAGATCATCACTTGATTGCGCTGCGATGAACTGCCTTTAGTTGAAGTTTGCTTCTCTGATTGCAGGTTATCCGACACGCCTTTCAGCACATCAACTAAATCTTCTGCTTTTGCGTATTTAAGGTAAATAACTTGGTTATTGCCCTTGGTTGCCATTTCAACATCAAGCTGTTCAATCAGCCTTCTTAAACGGCTACGTACCTTAGGGTCACCTGAGATAAGGATCGCATTGGTACGTTCATCGGCAACTAATTTAGGTTGTAGGAAGGCTGGTGTGTTTTGGGCATCTGTGGTTTTGCTTAGTGCATCAACGATACGTACCATTTCTGCCGCAGAAGCATTCTTTAGCTCAACGACTTCAATCTCTTTATCACCCGCTTGGTCAACACGCTTGATGATTTCAGCTAAACGGTTTACTACCGCCGCTCGGCCTGTAATAAGGATGATGTTGGCTGGGTCGTAGTGCACAACGTTACCCGCGCCTGCATTGTCGTTTAGTTGACGAAGCAGAGGAGAAAGTTCACGCACCGAGACATTACGAACCGTCACAACACGTGTCACCACGTTGTCGCCTTTGATCGTATCACTGTCTCCAACGACTGGAATTGCCGATGTTTTCGAATCCTTGGCCTTGATGATCTTAAGAACACCCGAGTCCATTTCGACAACCGCGTAGCCATACACTTCCAATACGTTTAGGAAGAAGCTGTAATATTGCTCTTCATTGAGTACGTCGTAGCTGCGTACATCGATTTTTCCGCGCACCGAAGGGTCAACGATGATCGTCTTCTCTAGGTTACGACCAACAATATTAATAAACTCTTGAATATCAGTGCCTTTAAAGCTGGCACTAAAATCACTCGCGATGGCTGCGGGTGTGCAGATTAAGCTTCCTGCCAATAACCATGCACTTTTCTTAAACCAATGCTTCACGTACTTCTCCTACACTTTCGTCCTTCGTTAGACGCAAAGTTTTAAAATTCAATAAACACTTCATGTTGTTGACCATCTCTCTCGACGACGAGGTTTAGCTCTGTCAGCTCTGAGATAGAACGGAATATGTTGCCCATAGCGGCAGGGTCTGTCAGGTCTTGTCCATTTAACTGAGTGGCAATATCTCCGTTTTGGAGCCCAACAGAGTTAAAAAGTTCTGAATCTTTGCCAGGGCTCACACGATAACCAATCACTTTATCGTCGCGTTTCACCTGAGACAGTCGAACATATTGGAAGATTTGTTGAGGGTCTTTCATTATCTTCGCTTTAATTTCATCTAGCTTCTCTTCTGCAGAAGCTGGGTTGTTGCCACGCACAGAAGAAGAGGTACGAGGTGGCGCAGGTGCTGATACAGACAAACGCTTGTACTCAATACCTTCAAGCATCAGGGTTTCGTCTCGACCTGAGTTATCAATAATCACACGATCGACTAATACCGCTTTTAACTTAGCTCGCGTACCTTCGATCTCTTCATTAATGCCGTAGGTCGCTTGTGTGCCGCGATTGGCAATCACCGCCAAGCTCAGCTTTGGATTAGAACTGGCTACTGCACCCACTAAAACGAGGTTCAGTCGCGTCTTTGGCGCATCTTGGATAACTTGCTGCTCAACCACAGCAGGCGTGGTTGGGTTATAAGCACCAAACATGTTGCTCTGCTGCAAAGAAGAGATATCAAGAGTCGATTGAGGTGCTGAAGACGATGAAGCCGTTGCTGTCCAAGGCGCGATAGTTTGCTCAGCAGGTTCGATAAACCATGCAAGCTGCCCTAAGATCCATGCGGAAGCTGCAATCAATACACAACAGGTCGCTAAGCTTAGTTTCTGCTGAAGTACAAATCCATTCTCTAATAAGCGGCTCAACATAGGAGAATTCCCTACGCGATTTTTGAGCTCTAAAAAGTTCACTTTCCTAGTCCCTTTTCATGACGACAAACGCTGCAAATCATTAAACTTTCAGCTTTTTTATTCATTCGTTCGATACCAAGCTTATTTAAGCAATAAGATCCTGAACTATATCATAGCAAATCTATAAATCGGCATTACCTGAGCTATTTTGTAATCTTCCTTGAAAAAAAAGCCAATCGCCTCCACATAAGCTTCTACTAAATGTGATAAGCGTCATCAAAAACATGTTGCGCACTGTTCGTTACAGTTAAACCGCATTCATTTCTCACTTAATAAGGCACAGCCCTATATGAAAACTGCTAATGAAGCTGTCAGACTCGATAAATGGTTGTGGGCAGCTCGTTTTTACAAAACCCGGTCTATTGCTCGCAACATGGTCGATGGTGGCAAAGTCCACTATAATGGTCAGCGCAGCAAGCCAAGTAAAATTGTCGAACTTGGGGCTGTGATTACACTGCGCCAAGGTAATGAAGAAAAGACGGTAACGATCGAGAAAATCTCAGCCCATCGTGGTGGAGCTCCGATCGCTCAAACCCTCTATGAAGAAACCACCGAAAGCTTGGCAAAAAGAGAAGAGTTTGCACAACAGCGCAAGCTAAATGCTCATAGCCCAGCACCAGAACGTCGCCCAGATAAAAAGCAACGTCGTGACATCATCAAGTTCAAGACTCAATAAGCTAGAAGGAATAGCCAAATGGCAGACCCAATGTCTACAAGTAATGTTTTAAATCGCTACCTATTTGAAGACCTATCAGTACGTGGTGAATTGGTACAGATGGACGAAGCGTACCAACAGATTATTTCTAGCAAGGAATACCCAGCTCCAGTACAAAAGCTGTTGGGTGAGCTACTGGTTTCAACGACGCTACTAACGGCGACCCTAAAGTTTGAAGGTTCTATCACGATGCAGCTGCAAGGTGACGGCCCAGTATCTCTAGCAGTTATCAATGGCGATCACGATCAGAAGATCCGTGGTGTTGCTCGCTTTGAAGGCGATATCGCAGACGACGCAGGTCTACACGCCCTAATGGGTAAAGGTCATCTAGTGATCACTATCGATCCTAAGAAAGGTGAGCGTTACCAAGGTATCGTTGGTCTTGAAGGTGACACGCTTGCACAAGTGCTTGAAGGCTACTTCGCTAACTCTGAACAGCTTAAGACTCGTCTATGGCTGCGCACTGGCGAGCATGAAGGCAAAGCACACGCTGCAGGTATGTTGCTACAAGTAATGCCCGACGGCACCGGTACTCCAGACGACTTCGAGCACCTAGAGCAACTAACAGACACCGTGAAAAACGAAGAGCTATTCACTCTAGAAGCGAACGAACTGCTTTACCGTTTGTACAACCAAGAGAAAGTACAGCTATTCACACCACAACCGGTTGAGTTCTTCTGTGGCTGTTCACGCGATCGAAGTGCAGCAGCAATCATTACTGTTGCTCAAGAAGAGATCTACGACATCCTAAGCACCGAAGGAAGCGTTGGTCTACACTGCGATTACTGTGGCACAAACTACTCGTTCGACAAGAATGATGTTGATGCACTGTACGCAGAAGCAGCAGATAAAGGCAGCAATACGGTTCATTAATTTACGGCGTACCAAAAACACGTAATTTACCCCAAAAAGGTCAGCCCTCAGCTGGCCTTTTTTGTGATCAAAATAGCGCAAACTCCGTAACATCTCGTAATAAAATCACCGCTTAATTTTAATCAATTAATAATGTTCTCGCCCCTAGCGCAAAGGTTTGCGTACAGGATAGACTAGTTGGGCCAATATGTGACGAGACGCTTAAAACCCCATGGCTAATATGGATATTTTTTGAGCTATATCCCTGTTTCCCCCGAGTCTCGTTGCTAGCATGGTGAGCAGATAACAATAAAAAATTAATACAAAATCCCTACAAAATATCCTACAAGGAGCACCTATGACCGTTATGGAACATACAAAGGCTGCACAAATTGATCTAACTAAGCACGGACTGACTGGCGTTACTGAAGTTCTTCGTAATCCTAGCTACGAGCAGTTATTCGTTGAAGAAACACTGCCAGGTTTGGAAGGCTACGAAAAAGGCGTAGTAACGGAACTAGGCTCTGTTGCGGTAGACACTGGTATCTTTACTGGCCGCTCACCAAAAGATAAGTACATTGTTAAAGATGACACGACCCGCGATACCATGTGGTGGTCAGATCAAGGCAAAAATGACAACAAACCGATTACAACTGAAGTATGGAATGAGCTGAAAGAGCTTGTGACAACTCAGCTATCTGGCAAGCGCCTGTTTGTCATCGACGGTTATTGTGGTGCTAACCCTGATACGCGCTTAAGCGTGCGTATTATCACTGAAGTAGCGTGGCAAGCGCACTTCGTTAAGAACATGTTCATTCGTCCAACTGACGAAGAGCTAGCAACGTTCGAACCTGATTTCGTGGTAATGAACGGTGCTAAAACAACTAACCCTAACTGGGAAAAGCAGGGTCTAAACTCTGAAAACTTCGTTGCTTTCAACCTAACAGAGCGCGTTCAAATCATCGGTGGTACTTGGTACGGCGGTGAGATGAAGAAAGGCATGTTCGCAATGATGAACTACCTGCTTCCTCTGCAAGGCATTGCTTCAATGCACTGTAGTGCAAACGTCGGCGAGAAAGGCGATGTAGCCATCTTCTTCGGTCTATCTGGTACAGGTAAAACTACGCTTTCAACCGATCCTAAACGTGAGCTAATCGGTGATGATGAGCACGGCTGGGACGACGACGGTATCTTCAACTTTGAAGGCGGTTGTTACGCGAAGACTATCCGTCTATCTAAAGAAGCAGAACCAGAAATCTACAATGCTATCCGCCGTGATGCACTGCTAGAAAACGTAACGGTTCGTGGCGATGGTTCTATCGATTTTGATGACGGTTCTAAAACAGAAAACACTCGTGTTTCTTACCCGATTCACCACATCGACAACATCGTTAAGCCAGTATCAAAAGCAGGTCACGCTCAAAAGGTTATCTTCCTGACTGCTGATGCATTTGGTGTACTACCACCAGTTTCTAAACTGACTCCAGAGCAAACCAAGTACCACTTCCTATCTGGTTTTACAGCGAAACTAGCAGGTACAGAGCGCGGTATCACAGAGCCGACTCCTACCTTCTCTGCAGCATTTGGCGCGGCGTTCCTAACGCTTCATCCAACTCAGTACGCTGAAGTACTTGTGAAACGCATGGAAGCAGCTGGCGCTGAAGCTTACCTAGTAAACACAGGTTGGAACGGTACTGGCAAACGTATCTCTATCCAAGATACGCGTGGCATCATCGACGCTATCCTAGATGGTTCTATCGACAAGGCTGACACTAAGGTTATCCCTATGTTCAACCTAGAAGTACCACTAGCGCTGCATGATGTTGACCCAGCGATCCTAGACCCACGCGACACGTACACTGACCCACTACAATGGGAAAGCAAAGCGAAAGATCTAGCAGAACGCTTCATCAACAACTTTGATAAGTACACAGACAACGCTGAAGGTAAATCACTGGTTGCGGCTGGCCCTCAACTGGACTAACCCAATCATCTGCTCGGGCTTAGCCAAAAGCGAACGCCCAATTTAAAGTGATATTTTTGTAGCAAGCCCCTCTTTTGAGGGGCTTTTTTGTTGCTGCTTGCCCCTTTTTGTTCCACTCTGTTTTGAGACTATTGAAATTTAAGGCTTTCAAGGAATGAAAAAGGTATTCATGGTGTTCGGCATTGTATTGGCTATCGCCGTTGCAGCTATCGCAGCGTTGCTATTAAGCCTGCAGACCCAATACCGTGTGGATGTGGCTAACTTTTTTATCAAACATACGATTGAACAACCTGTGCTCATTGAAGATTTAGAGTATCAGGCGCCTTATCACATCACCTTAATGGGCATTACCCAAAGCCAACCCGAAAAACAGGAACCTCTGTATATCGACAAGATCGATTTTTGGTTCAGCCCAGACTCTCTCCTTGAAGCCAAACTGGTTTTAGACTCTGTGTTGATCAGCGGACTACAGTTAGAAGCCGACAATCTAACAACACTCACATCAGTGTTTATCCAACCAAACCTCAAGCTGCGTCAGTTGGCAATCAATAATCTAGATTTCTCGACGCCAGAGTTTAATGCGCGAGACATCGACCTGCAGCTCTCTGCCCCAACATGGAACGACGACAACTCGCTTCTGCCTTATGGAAAAACCCAACTCTCTGCCTCACAACTGTATTGGCAAGGAGAAGCCTTCGATAACCTGTTGATTGATCTAGACCTCAAGCCGAATGACAGCACCCTTTATGGTGCTTCTTTTGACTGGCGCGGCGCCAAGATTTCCGGACAAGCAGAGCAGTATCAGCAAGATTGGTCGTTAGTGAATGTGACCGTTGATGGTTTACGACTCAATAAGAAACAGACCCAAAGCCTACTAAGCAAAGAGTGGGATGTTGCAGGCATTAAGATTAATCACATCAATAGCTTAGATATTCTGCGTAGCGACGTAGAGTGGCAAGATGGCCACTTAGCTGGCTTTGATGCCTCATTAGAAAATATCCAACTGCCTTTTGAAATCTGGAAACAACAGAAAGCCATTTTTTCTCTACAGGCAGAAGGAGTGACCATTGATGATGACATGTTCATCGAGCCAAGCCTCAAGCTCAACCTAGAAGCAAACCGGATTCTGATTGAGGATTTCTATACTCAATTCCTGCAGGGCACTGTTCAGCTCAATGGCGAAGTCGCCCCTAGCAGCATTCAATTGGCGCAGCTCGACCTGCAAGGCATCAAGTGGATTACCGAAAACCAAGATAGCCCTCTACCGGCCGCTCGCCTATTGCCTTGGCTCACACAGCTCCAGAACGTCGAGATTAACCGACTTAATATAGAACGCAGCCAACTTATCCAACTAGCACAAACGCCTTACTGGCAGGTCTCTGGATTACATGTCGAGGGGCATCAAGTTCAACTGCTGCAAGATAGAAAACTGGGCTTGTGGCAAGGGAAGCTGATGGCGAGCGCCAATGATGCCAGCTACCAAAATATTCTCAGCGCACAGCCTGTGGTTGAGATGAATAGCGAACAAGGAAAATGGACGCTGACTCGTCTGTTTGCACCACTCAGGAATGGCTACATTGAAGCCAATGCAACGCTCGATTTTAACCAAATCAGCAAGCCATGGAGCTTAGATATTTCTGCCGATGGGTTACCCATTGCGCCTATGCTGCAGCGACTTGAATTACCACTCGATGCAACCGGCTATGGCGAGTTTGAACTTCAAGCCGCAGGTTTATATGGCGACTCACTGATGCTCGGTTACTCAACCACAGGGCAACTCACTGGCAGCGTTCGCCAGGGTGTGATGACCTTTAATGACAAGCTTTCTGAAACATCGACTGATAACGTGTTTGAAATTCCAGAGCTTAATGCGCATTTTGACCGTGGGCGCTTCACTCTCGAACCGATGCACATTATTGGTACGTCAGCAGCAGAGCAAGGCGAACAAAGGGTTCAAACGCTCAATGGCGAGGCTTCTGGAGAACTCGACTTGCTTAAAGCCGAGCAACACACCCTCTCGATTACCCTATCGGACCCATGTCATCAAATCTCAGGAAAGCTCACCCAAGCTGAGTATTCGGAGATTAACGACTGCCAACAAAAAAGCGCCACTCCACAGGAGTAGCGCTTTTAATCAATATCTTACCAAATCAACGGAGTGCTAGATGTGGGCTATTCGCTCACATTAGAATCTGTCGAGAGTATCTTTTTATAATCAGGGATCAGCATATAGGTTCCCGTAAACTCAACCGCTTCCACATCGCCACTGTTAATGGTCACATGAATGATGATACGAGCTTTTCTGCCAGACGCGAGGCGATCTAAATCGCCACTGATCCCATCCAATGAAGTGGATGCGACTGGGTTTTGCTCGACTGGGTGACGATAACGAATATTACTGTCTGCCAGTACGATATCACCGGTCAGCCCGCGTTCTTTCATCAATAACCAAGTCATCCCCCAACCAGTTAAGGTCGCTAAGGTAAAGGCAGAGCCTGCAAACATGGTGTTATGAGGGTTCAAGTTAGGATTCAGCTGAGCACTACACTCAAATTGGTAACCCGTGTATTGGTTGATCTTGATGCCCATCTTGTCACTGATCGGGATCTGATGTTCCCAGCGCTGCTGAAGCTCATTACACCACTCAGGCTTGCGTAGAACGTCTGCCATTGGGTCAAGATGCTTAACCATCTGTTGGTGACGCACAGGGCCACGTTGATCGTTAATCTCACCGCGACGTTCAAATTCATTCTTCTCATAGAATGAGATCGCATCTTCACGTGCATTACACACCAAGCGCTTAGCACCCTCTTGGCGAGCCAGTGATTCAAGCGCGACTAGAATCAACGAACCCATGCCTTTACTTTGGCGAGATTTCTTCACCGCCATATAGCGGATCTGACCTTCCAGGTCTGGGGTGATATACAGACGACCAATCGCCATCGGGCGACCACGACCATCAACAATCATGCGATGGTGACTCATTGGGTCATATTCATCGCGCTCAGAACCTACCGGCATTCGCCAAGGTTCACGGAGCATCTGCCAACGAAAATGGTAATACTTGTTTAGCTGATTTTCGGTGGTTGGTGTTATGAGTTTAAACATGCTTATTCCTTTAAGCCTAAACCTGCAGCCAGAATGTCACTGGGCCATCATTAACCAAAGACACTTTCATGTCGGCTGCGAATCGGCCACGTTCCGTTGGTAACACTGATTCACACTGGTCAGAGAAATAGTTATAAAGACGCTCAGCATCTTCTGGGTGAGCACCACGAGAGAACCCTGCTCGAGTCCCTTTCTTGGTATCGGCCGGCAGAGTGAATTGAGACACCACTAATACCTTACCTTCTACCTGCTTCACGTTGAGGTTCATTTTATCGTCTTCATCTCCAAAGACACGATAAGTGGTCACTCGTTCCATCAAACGTTTAGCTTTGGCTTCATCGTCACCTTTTTCTACGCCTAACAAAACTAATAAGCCTTGTTCAATCTCACCAACTACTTCGCCATCAACACGGACGGCAGCTTCACTTACTCTCTGGATCAGTGCTATCACTGTTGTTTCCTTGCTCTGTGATTTTGTCTTTATCCGACGAGTGTACCATTTCTTTCGAGTCACTCCACTGTTCCTGCTCACCCAATGCAGCGGTCACCTCAGCACCCACCAGCACAATCAACCAGCACAAATAAACCCAGACAAAAAGAATTGGTATTGCCGCCAATGCGCCATAAATCAACTGGTAAGAAGGGAATTGAGTAATGTAGGCCGCGAAGCCTTTCTTACTGAGTTCGAACAACAGAGCCGCCACTAGAGAACCTGCAGCCGCATGAGAAAAGTGTATCTTTTTGTTGGGAACCAACAGGTACAGACCGAAAAACGCAAAGAAAGAGAGAATCAAAGGAAGTTTGCGAATCACAGTATTAAAGGCGCCAGACACTACCTCGTTTTGCAGCAAGCTCAATGATGTCACATAAGAAGTAGCAGCAATACTCGCCCCGACTAGAATAGGTCCTAGCGTAAGCACCATCCAGTACATAGAGAAAGACAGCACCGCACGTCGCTTCTCGTCGACACGCCAGATGTAGTTTAAGTTCTTATCAATATTCGAGATCAACATCAGTGCCGCAATGAACAAGAACACACTACCGACCGCCGTCATCTTACCCGTGTTGGCAACAAACTCGAGCAAGGCACCGTGCACCGCATCTCCTGACGCTGGAACAAAGTTGATAATAACGAAGTTTTGAATCACGATACCAACATCAGCAAAGATGGAAAATGATGACAAGATAGAGAGCAGAACCGTCAACATCGGTACGATCGAGAGCAAAGTAATGTACGCCAAGTAGCCCGCATTCACGTTGACTCTATCGTGCGTCATTCGCGCCAAAAGATAGCGAGAAAACTGAATACTGAGTGTGGCGACCTTTTTTATCTTCAACTTGTAACTCCCTTGTAACTCGTTCATAGTCCTAATTAATATTCCGTTACTTAACTATAGGAAACTAGGATGCCTTATTTAATAGTTATAGTCCTCTCTATTTTTACTCTTACTGGATGCCAATCAGCTTATTACTCCGCAATGGAGCAAGTGGGCTATCACAAGCGTGACATTATGGTTGATAGAGTGGAAGACGCTAAAGAGTCACAGCAGGATGCTCAGGAAGAGTTTACCAGCGCACTTGAAGCACTCAGCAGCCTGACTAACTTCAGTGGCGGCGACCTTGAAGACATGTACAACCAAATCAATGATAAATACCAAGACAGCGAGAAAGCCGCGCAAAATGTCAGTGACCGCATTGCTGCGATTGAAGATGTGTCGGATGCGCTGTTTGAAGAGTGGCAGAGTGAGTTAGATCTCTACACCAGTGATTCACTGCGCCGCTCGAGCGAGCAAAAGCTTCGTGAAACTAAATCGTCTTACCAAAAGATGCTGTCAGCAATGAAGCGCGCCGAGAAGAAAATGGATCCCGTGCTCAATACCCTTCGCGATAACACGCTTTACTTGAAGCACAACCTCAATGCGAGTGCTGTGGGTTCACTGCAGGGTGAATTTATGAGCTTAGAAAAAGACATCGCCTACGCGATCAAACAGATGAATGCTGCAATAGCAGAATCGGATAAGTTCCTAGCTCAACTGAACCAGAAATAACGCCCGTAGACACAAATAAAGATAAGCCCGTATGAACCCAATCATTATTACTGGCGGCCCTGGCGCCGGAAAGACCACACTAATTAATGCCTTGGGAGATGCGGGTTACCCAACCTTCGCTGAGTCCTCTCGCCAGTTAATCGAACAGCAGAGCCAACTTGAGAACGGTATCTTACCTTGGTTAAACCTTCCGGGCTTTGCTCGCCTATGTTTAACCGTCATGAGCGAACAAAAAGACCAAGCCAATCAACGTCCGATTGCGTTTCTCGATCGCGCTATTCCCGACATCTGCGGTTACTTGTCCCAGGCCAACCTTGAGGTTACTGAGAACTACCGAGAAGCGAGCCAAGGCTATCACCCTCAAGTGTTGTTCTGTTGCCCTGAGGCTTCCATCTATGTTCAAGATGAAGTGCGCCCTTACCCATTTGAAGAAGCATTAGAGATTCACCACTCGCTGGTCAAAGTCTATCGAGAGCTAGGTTATAAGGTAGTTGAAGTGCCCTTTATGTCGGTCGCTGAGCGAGTTCAGTTCGTTGAAAGTCACCTAGGAATCAAAAGCTAGATCCCCAACTCGGTCGTTCCTCCCTCTTGAGGATGACGAAGACTTAAACACTCTTCGTATCTCGTTTAACCGTATCTAAACAAACTAAAAAACAAAAGCCCCGAGCAGCTAGGCTACTCGGGGCTTTCTTATCTACTTAGCTAGAAGCTAGTCAGCTGGCAATTAAGCCTTAGCTGGACGTGCTGCACGCTTACGTTCGTTTTCAGTAAGAAGCTTCTTACGGATACGAATGCTTACTGGCGTTACTTCTACTAGTTCATCTTCGTCGATGAACTCAAGAGCTTGCTCTAGAGTGTGACGGATAGGTGGCGAAAGAACCTGTGCTTCATCAGTACCAGATGCACGAACGTTCGTTAGCTGCTTACCTTTCAGACAGTTTACTGTCAGGTCGTTTGAACGGTTATGAATACCGATAATTTGACCTTCGTATACTTCATCCGCGTGCTCAGCAAATAGACGACCACGTTCTTGTAGGTTGAATAGTGCGTAAGTCAGAGCTTTACCAGTTGCGTTCGAGATTAGAACACCGTTGTTACGTTGACCGATTACGCCGCCTTTGTGAGGGCCGTAGTGATCAAATGAGTGGTAAAGAAGACCAGAACCAGACGTTAGAGTTAGGAACTCAGTTTGGAAACCGATAAGACCACGAGAAGGCATCATGAAGTCCATGCGAACACGGCCTTTGCCATCTGGAGACATATCAGTTAGCTCACCTTTACGTAGACCGATGTTTTCCATGATGCCACCTTGGTGCTCTTCAAGCACGTCGATAGTCACAGTTTCAAACGGTTCAGTTAGGTTGCCATCTTCGTCTTTCTTGATGATAACTTCTGGACGAGATACAGCTAGTTCGAAGCCTTCACGACGCATGTTTTCAATCAGGATAGACAGGTGAAGTTCACCACGACCTGAAACACGGAAACGATCTGGGTTATCAGTTTCTTCAACACGTAGTGCAACGTTGTGTACTAGTTCTTTTTCTAGACGCTCAAGGATGTTACGTGAAGTAACGAACTTACCTTCTTTACCCGCGAACGGAGAAGTGTTTACTTGGAACGTCATTGTTACTGTTGGTTCGTCAACAGAAAGCGGAGTCATTGCTTCAACATTGTTTTGGTCACAGATAGTGTCTGAAATCTTCAGCTCACCAAGACCAGTGATTGCAATGATGTCGCCAGCGTTAGCTTGCTCAACTTCGTGACGGTCAAGACCTAGGTAACCAAGAACTGTACCTACTTTACCGTTACGTTTTTTGCCTTCTGCATTCACGATAGTTACTTGTTGGTTTGGTTTAACTGAACCACGAGTAACACGAGCAACACCGATAACACCTACGTAAGAGCTGTAATCAAGTTGCGAAATTTGCATTTGTAGTGGACCGTCAAGGTCAACAGAAGGAGCATCTACTGTATCAACAACAGCTTGGAACAATGGTTCCATGTTCTCGCCAGTTTCGCCTTCAGTCATTGTTGCCCAACCGTTTAGAGCTGAAGCGTAAACAACTGTGAAGTCTAGTTGCTCATCAGTAGCACCTAGGTTGTCGAAAAGGTCGAATACTTGATCCATAACCCAATCAGGACGAGCGCCTGGGCGGTCAATCTTGTTGATTACAACGATTGGCTTAAGACCGTGTGCGAATGCTTTTTGCGTTACGAAACGAGTTTGAGGCATTGGGCCATCAACTGCGTCAACGATAAGCAGAACAGAGTCAACCATAGACATGATACGCTCAACTTCACCACCGAAGTCCGCGTGTCCCGGAGTATCTACGATGTTGATGCGGTAATCATTCCAGTTGATTGCTGTGTTCTTAGCAAGAATGGTAATGCCACGCTCTTTTTCGATGTCATTCGAATCCATGACACGCTCTTCAGCTTCACCACGAGACTCAAGAGTGCCTGACTGTTGTAGCAGTTTATCAACCAAAGTCGTTTTACCGTGGTCAACGTGCGCGATGATCGCGATATTTCTTAACTTATCAATCTGTGGAGTAGACATGGATTCTCGATTCACTCATAAAAGTAGCCGTCACTTATCTCAAAAGTTTGGATAATAACCGCTAGCTTGATTTAAAAAACGGTCAATAATATACCAGATTCTAGACAAAAACCCAGAAATATGTGATCTGAACCGGGGCTTTTTTCTTTATTAGCGATTCATATCCGCTTAACTTTGATTCAGTACAGTGTTGAACAGCCCAATTCGTAGGACTCTAAAAAAGTATCACCTGCGAGTGGCGAACCAAATCTCCCGCAAAATAACAAAAGTGGATTGACAACTTAGGCAATTCATTGCTGAATGGTGCTCGCTTATGTCTCATATTGGTGCACAGACAAACAATTGCACCAATAAGGTGCGCCCGGAGATCATTTTGGTGCAAAAACCAAATTAAGCAAAACCGAAAAACAAGTAAATCATTGAAATTAATGGAATAATTTTTTTGGCACGTTTTTGGCTATAGATAAATCAGCATCGATTAATGCACTTATAGACATTAATCAATGCTAGTTTCAACCGAATCGAGCTAATACCGAATTAATAACACTGGAGGTTATCCAAGATGTCAGTAGAAAATGTACTATCCCTGATCCAAGAGAACGAAGTTAAATTTATCGACTTACGTTTTACTGATACAAAAGGTAAAGAGCAGCATATCTCTATTCCTTCTCACCAAGTTGATGCAGACTTCTTCGAAGAAGGCAAAATGTTTGACGGCTCTTCAGTAGCTGGTTGGAAAGGCATTAACGAATCTGACATGGTAATGATGCCAGACGCAGCATCTGCTGTACTGGACCCATTCACAGAAGACGCAACACTAAACATCCGTTGTGACATCCTTGAGCCTGCAACAATGCAAGGCTACGACCGTGACCCACGCTCTATCGCTAAACGTTCTGAAGAGTACCTACGTTCTACAGGTATCGCAGACACAGTTCTAGTTGGTCCAGAGCCAGAATTCTTCCTATTTGACGACGTTAAGTTCTCAAACGACATGTCTGGTTCTTTCTTCAAGATCGATGACGTAGAAGCAGCTTGGAACACAGGTTCTGACTTCGAAGGCGGTAACAAAGGTCACCGTCCTGGCGTTAAAGGCGGTTACTTCCCAGTAGCTCCAGTAGATTCATCTCAAGACATCCGTTCAGCAATGTGTCTAGTAATGGAAGAGATGGGCCTAGTTGTTGAAGCTCACCACCATGAAGTAGCAACTGCGGGTCAAAACGAAATCGCTACTCGCTTCAACACGCTAACAGCGAAAGCTGATGAAACTCAAATCTACAAGTACGTTGTACACAACGTTGCTCACGCATTTGGTAAAACAGCGACATTCATGCCTAAGCCACTAGTTGGTGACAACGGTTCTGGTATGCACGTTCACCAATCTCTAGCAAAAGACGGCGTTAACCTGTTTGCTGGTGATAAGTACGGCGGCCTATCTGAAATGGCTCTTTACTACATCGGTGGTGTAATCAAGCACGCTCGTGCAATCAACGCGTTTGCTAACCCATCAACTAACTCGTACAAGCGTCTTGTACCTGGTTTCGAAGCACCTGTAATGCTTGCTTACTCAGCACGTAACCGTTCTGCTTCTATCCGTATCCCAGTAGTACCAAGCCCTAAAGCACGTCGTATCGAGCTACGTTTTGGTGACCCAGCAGCTAACCCATACCTATGCTACTCAGCAATGCTTATGGCTGGCCTTGACGGCATCAAGAACAAGATTCACCCAGGCGAAGCTATGGATAAAGATCTATACGACCTTCCTGCAGAAGAAGCAGCTGAAATCCCAACAGTTGCAGAATCTCTACAAGAAGCTCTAGCAGCGCTTAGCGAAGACCGTGAGTTCCTAACAGCTGGCGGCGTATTCTCTGACGATTTCATCGATTCTTACATCACTCTGAAATCTGACGACGTACAACGCGTGAACATGGCTACACACCCTCTTGAGTTTGAACTGTACTACTCAGTTTAATCTCCTGTAGAGATAAGCCATTTCTTACTGCAACCTTGTAAGAATCGCTGACTAAATATTAGGCTCGCCTCGCAGGTGGGCCTTTTTTTTATTCTCTCGACGCCCCCCACCTCGTACCATACCTTAGACAAAAGCCCTCAGAGGCTGTCGCGCTAAATACAATAAAACCAACGCCAAACGTGAAATCACCTAGCGGTGAAAAGAGGCTAAAGATATGAAAAACATACTGTTCCTAATCGGGTTAACAGTCGCGCTCTCGTGCTCTGCTCAAACTGTGTATACCTGGGTAGATGAAGATGGCGTGCTCCACTTTAGTGATAACCCTAGCGCTCAAGATGCCGAGGCTCTTCGCCTGCCAGATGTGCAAGCTTCAGCACCCGCCCCTAAATTTGAGGCCTCGACTCCGGTTGACGCCGCAGCTTCCTCTACAACTAAAACGCCAGCTAAAACCCAGGCAGAAACCGAAACCACAGAGCGCGAGGTTCCCACTCAATTAACTCTCACCATGCTGACTCCAGTTCATGATCAAACCATTCGCAACAACCGCGGCTTAATCCCGATTCAGATAGAGCTCAACCGAAAACTTGGTATTGGGGAGCAATTACAATTGATGCTTGATGGCCGTCGATATGGCGCCCCACAGACCCAGCCTATTTGGGAATTAAAAGGTATCGATCGAGGTACTCACACCATTGCAATTCAAGCACATAGAAGCGGCAAGCTTATTGCATCTACTAGTCCAGTCACCGTGTATTTACATCGAGCGACGCTCAAGTAGGCCAATGTGTTAAAAGAGGCCAAATAACCTCTACTTTTCACCTAATCGAAGCAGCTTTCAGCGACTCTAATGAATTATCTTTAGCTTCTGGTTGATATGCGCCATACTTGAACTTAGCCACGCACCAATTTGGTGCAGTGAGAAAAACACCAGTTCAAGGACGAAATAGTGAATCGATCAGCCAAAAGCGACAGCATAGATACACATCATCTTTCCAGCGCCATTCTCGACAATATGGTGACTTCGACATTGATGCTCGATGAGCAATTGTATGTCCGATACGCCAATCCGGCCGCTGAGCAGCTCTTTTCACAGAGCGCACGACGCATCGTTGATCATCCACTGAGCCAACTTATCCAACACGCTTCACTTGATTTGGCACTGTTGACGCAACCGCTACAAAGTGGCCAGAGCATTACCGACAGTGACGTTACCTTCGTTGTTGATAACCGCCCACTGATGCTTGAAGTCACGGTTAGCCCAATCTCTTGGCAACGAGAGACGCTGTTATTGGTTGAGATGCGCAAGATAGACCAGCAAAGACGCCTCAGCCAAGAGCTCAACCAACACGCACAACAACAAGCAGCTAAGCTGTTGGTGCGCGGGTTAGCACATGAGATTAAGAACCCACTCGGTGGCTTAAGAGGTGCGGCGCAGTTACTTGGAAAAATGCTTCCTGATCAGTCTCTTAATGAATATACACAGATCATTATTGAGCAAGCCGACCGCCTAAGAGCTTTAGTTGATCGCCTGCTTGGCCCTCAGAAACCGGGGACGAAGTCAGAAGAGAACCTACACCAGATACTTGAGAAAGTCAGACAGCTCGTGGAACTCGAGTCGGGTTCAACGCTCGCCATCGAACGAGATTACGACCCGAGCTTACCGGACATTCTGATGGACTCAGCACAAGTTGAACAAGCGATGCTCAATATCGTGAGTAACGCGGCACAGATTTTAAAGGCCCAAGAATCAGGGAAAATCACCATTCGCACCAGAACGGTGCATCAAGCCAATATTCATGGGCAGCGACACAAACTCGCAGCGCGCATTGAGATCAGCGATAACGGCCCCGGCATCCCCGATGATTTAAAAGATACGCTGTTTTACCCAATGGTCAGCGGACGAGAGGGTGGCACAGGGCTGGGGCTATCGATTTCTCAAAACCTGATCGATCAACACAATGGGAAAATTGATGTTGAAAGCTGGCCAGGCAACACCACATTCACGATTTATCTACCGATTTAGGTCATAAGAACCTCGCTATTGGACAGCGAGATGAAAGGCTTAGCTCGGTAACACAAAGATTAAGACATCATAAAAACAACAATGATTATCACAATAGATTTGGCTGCAAAGGAATTGAATTATGAGTAAGGGATACGTTTGGGTCGTCGATGACGACAGCTCTATCCGCTGGGTAGTAGAGAAAACACTTTCATCTGCGGATATTAAGTGTGAAACATTTGCTGATGCTGAGAGCGTGTTGCTTGCGCTTGAGCGCGAGACACCGGACGTATTGGTGTCTGACATTCGCATGCCCGGCATTGACGGGATTGAGCTGTTGCATCAGGTTCATCAACGCTCTCCCGACCTGCCCGTGATCATTATGACCGCGCACTCAGACCTTGATGCGGCGGTGAATGCTTATCAAAAAGGCGCCTTTGAATATCTTCCAAAGCCGTTCGATATTGATGAAACACTGACTCTAGTCGAACGAGCGATCGCGCACAGCCAAGAGCAGAAACGCGAACAAGCCAGTGAGGTCGCTGAAGACACCAACGCGCCAGAAATCATCGGTGAAGCACCGGCAATGCAGGAGGTTTTCCGAGCGATTGGCCGTTTGTCTCGCTCATCCATATCCGTGCTGATCAATGGTGAATCGGGTACCGGTAAAGAATTGGTCGCTCACGCTCTGCATCGTCACAGCCCAAGAGCTAAGAAGCCCTTCATTGCCTTGAACATGGCAGCAATCCCCAAAGATCTGATCGAGTCTGAACTGTTTGGCCACGAAAAAGGTGCCTTTACCGGTGCTAACAGCGTTCGCCAAGGACGCTTTGAACAAGCCAACGGCGGCACGCTTTTTCTGGATGAGATCGGTGACATGCCACTCGATATCCAAACTCGCTTGTTGCGTGTACTTTCTGATGGTCAGTTCTATCGTGTCGGCGGTCACTCTGCAGTTAAGGTAGACGTTCGTATCGTTGCCGCAACCCACCAAGATCTTGAGCGCTTAGTGCATGAAGGCGACTTCCGTGAAGACCTTTTCCACCGACTCAACGTTATCCGAATCCATATCCCGGCACTTCGCGAACGTAAACAAGACATTGAAAAGCTGACTCATCACTTCCTAGCATCCGCCGCCGAAGAGCTCGGTGTTGAAGTGAAGACACTGCATCCTGAGACCATTTTGAAGCTCAACCAGCTCAATTGGCCGGGTAACGTGCGTCAGCTTGAAAACATTTGTCGTTGGCTTACCGTGATGGCCAGCGGCAGCGAAATTCTTCCTTCAGACCTGCCACCAGAGCTGCTAGAAGAAAAAGTGGTGACCACCTCAGGAACTGGAGATAACTGGCAACAACTGCTCGCTAATTGGGCAAAGTGTGCGCTTGATTCAGGAGAAAAAGAGCTGCTAACTTATGCTCTGCCAGAATTTGAACGTATACTGCTAGAAGCTGCACTCCACCACACTAATGGTCATAAACAGGATGCAGCTAAGGTTTTGGGATGGGGAAGAAACACCCTAACTCGTAAACTCAAAGAACTGTACTAGACCTTATATGATTCTCGATGCAGCTACTTTTTAACCAAAAAAGTGTCGCTTGGTTTGAATAGTGTCGGTACAATTACAGTGCGCTATTCACCAAAGTTGTAGCTAAAGATGTCTTTGAAAACACAAATTACTTTGAGAACCGCAGTGGTTCTGCCATTCGTGATGATTTTTCTGTTCACTATGGGTGTAATGGTTTTCACTCAAAAGCTAAGCTACAAAGAGATGGTGAGTGATGTTAGTGCACGCCAGCTGACATCACTGACTGACAATGTTCATCAAAGCCTGTCTAATTTTTTAGAAAAGCCATTTCACGCCAACCTCTCGCTCAGCCATAACATCGGCTACCACCATCTTTATCAAGCAGGCAATCTTAGTAAGGTCCAAGACTATATTTTTTATACGTTTTCAGACCATTACACTGCTGTACCTCAACTCGATGCGATCGGCTTTGGTTCTGAAGATGGTAACTACGTCGGTTTCCGCAAAGAAGCCAACAAAGGCTACACCTTGATGGTGCAAGACGAACGCACCAATGATCAGCTGGTCATTTACCGTGGCAGCAAAATTAGTGAAGACATTCGATCGGTGATTTCAGGTTACGATCCTAGAATCCGTCCTTGGTACACACCCATTGCGACACAGAAAAAACCGTTATGGTCACCAATTTATGCCAATGCTGACGAACGTCAAGAAATCACCTTATCTGCTCTAGCGCCTATCTATGATGATAATGAATTCAAAGCCGTCGTAGTCAGCGACATCAAAATCAATACCTTCAATGCGTTTCTCAGAAAGCTCAAAGATAGAACGGATGCCTCTGTTTACATCATCGATAAGCAGCAACGCTTGGTCGCGCACTCAGGCGGAGGCAGTGTCGTTTCATGGGGCACAGGACAAACCAACAAAGGGCAACGCAAACTAGCAACAGAGAGTGCTAATCCAGTCATACGTGAGAGTGCTAGCTACGTAGAGCAATTCCACCTAATCGAGAATTTGGGCGAGCAGCGCTTTAGTTTTAGCCTAGACAACGAACGCTACTTCAACCAAATCACCCCATACGAAGATGAGCACGGGCTCACGTGGTTTATTGGGGTGTCGATCCCTGAAAGCAATCTGCTCGGTGAATTGCCAGAAAATCAAAGAAACAGTTGGTTGCTTGGGCTAGCACTGAGCTGCATTGGGGTCATTGCAGGATTAATTGCCTTTAATCGCGCAACCCAACCCATCACCTCGACAGCGGATACGGCAAAACGCCTTGCTAAGGGCGATTGGGACGCGAGCATGCCAAAAACAGGGCATATATATGAAACCAGCATGTTGGTCGAGTCATTCAATGAAATGACCAACAACTTAAAGGCTTCGTTTCATGCATTACAGTCTCAACTTACCTATGACTCATTAACCAAGCTATACAGCCGTGAAGGCTTTATTGACGCTGCCAAGAAACACCCCGACAACGAAAAAGGCACACTGTATTTGATTGGTATTGATCGCTTCCGAGACATCAATGACAGCCTAGGTCATTACAATGGCGACCAGCTACTTATCATTGCGGCCGCTCGTTTAAGAGGCACACTGCCATCCGAATACCTACTAGCTCGCACTGGTGGTGATGAGTTTGCCATCTACGCGCCAAACGTAACGCAAAGCGATGATGTTCAGCTGCTGACTAACCGCTTACTTCAAACCTTCGCTTCCCCATTTTCAATGGAATCGGAAAGCGTGGTGATTAAGGTATCGATGGGGATAGTGAATGTCTCGAATCTTCACGACATTACACTCCTGCTACGCAGCAGCAGCATTGCATTGAGCAATGCGAAACAAGACAAAACCAGTGTCTGTATTTATAGCCTTGAAATGGGCAAAGCATCGAGACATCGCACCAAGATGTTAGCGCGGATGAACCGAGCGATTGAGCTTCAACAGTTCGAACCGTTTTATCAGCCTATTATTGATCTGGAATCTGGCTCGACCATAGGAGCAGAAGCTTTAGCTCGCTGGATAACGGATGAAGGGGTGATCTCGCCACTCGAGTTCATTCCTCTCGCGGAAGAGAGCGGGCTCATTGACGATATCGGAAAACAAATTCTGCATAAGTCGTGTCGAGATACAGCCATCGCGATTGAGTCAGGAAAATGGAGCAAGGACTTCTCGATTCACGTCAACCTGTCGGTCGTTCAGCTAAGCGAAAGTGGCTTTGTGGAACAAGTAAAAGGCACGTTGCGAGACACAAATCTGCCAGCAAGCAACCTGACACTAGAGATCACCGAATCACGCATCGTCGACAACGACCCGACCATCATCGATAACATGCTGACTCTAAAAGCACTAGGGATATCAATTGCGATTGATGACTTTGGTACCGGCTATTCGTCACTGGCTTACTTACACAAACTGCCATTCGACTGCCTTAAGATCGACCGCAGCTTTGTCAGCAAACTTGATAAAGAGAACCTAGATAGCTCCATCGTCGCGGCCATCGTTAACATCACTAAGGGCTTCAAAGTAAGCTTGGTGGCAGAGGGCGTTGAAACACAGCAACAGGCTGAACTTCTCAAGCAGCTGCAGTGCCCGCTTGCTCAAGGCTTCTTATACAGTCGCCCAGTTCCGTTTGACCAATGGCCTACCGACCTCATCAACTCCAAGCAAAGTGCCAAGGTCAAACAAAATACCACTGAGAGTCTCACCTAAACCAGGCAGAAATCGAATGAGTCAGATACAAAAATGCCAGCATGATGCTGGCATTTTTTATTGTTCTATTCTCTATCGAGCGATTAGATAACGCGAGAGAATTGCTGCTGGCGAGCCTTGGCACGTAAGTATTTATCAAAACACATACAGATGTTACGGATCAGCAAGCGGCCACGCAGAGTAACGCGGATTTCTTTGTCATCGACTTCAACCAAATCATCGTTGATGAAGGTTTGTAGAAGCTCTAAATCTTCTTTGAAGTAGCGATTAAAGTTAACCGAGAACTCAGATTCGATCATTGTTTTATCAAGCTTGAAGTTACAAATCAGCTGCTTGATCACTTCACGACGTAGAAGGTCGTCACTGTCTAGAGCAACACCTTTCCAAAGTGCATGACGCAGGTCATTCACCTGAGCGTAGTACTTCTTCAGCTCTTTCTGATTTTGTGCGTAAGCATCACCAACCATAGAAATCGCAGAAACACCGAAACCAATTAAGTCAGCTTCACCTTGGGTGGTGTAGCCTTGGAAGTTACGATGCAGAATACCTTCACGCTGTGCTACGGCTAGCTCATCTTCAGGTAGTGCGAAGTGATCCATACCAATGAACTGGTAACCCGCTCCCGTTAGCGTCTCGATGGTATCTTGCAAGATAGCCATTTTCTCTTTCGCTTCAGGTAGATCTTCGTCTTTAATCTTACGCTGCGCCGCAAACAGCTGAGGCATGTGTGCGTAGTTAAATACCGATAAACGGCCCGGCTTCATTTCTAACACTTGCTTCAATGTTTCAGCGAACAAAGCTTGAGTCTGCTTTGGTAGGCCGTAGATCAAATCCAGATTAGTTGAACGGAAGCCTAGCTCTTTCGCTCGTTTAACCATCGCAATGATGAACTCTTCATCTTGCTCACGGTTAACCAGTTTCTGCACTTCTTTATTGAAGTCTTGCACGCCAATGCTCAGGCGGTTGAAGCCTTCGTTACGCAGGTGGTCAAGTACGTCTAGCTCAATCTCACGCGGGTCAACTTCAATACTGATTTCAGCGTCAGCGGTGAAGTTAAACTCTTCACGCAAAATACTCATCAAACGAGTGATTTGTGTTTTGGTCAAGAACGTTGGCGTACCACCACCGAAGTGCAATTGCGTCACTTCACGGCCATTCAATAAAGAGGCGCGTTGGCGGATTTCATGTTCAATCACATCAAGGTACTCATCCGCTTTATGCGAGTGACGAGTAATGACTTTATTACAACCACAGTAGTAACAAAGCTTGTGGCAGAACGGGATATGCACGTAAAGAGAGAGTGGACGCTCAGGATATTGAGTACACGCCATGTCGTAATCAGCGACGGTAAACGCTTCATGAAACTCCAACGCAGTTGGGTATGAAGTGTAACGAGGTCCCGAATAGTTGTACTTGTTTAAGATCTCTTGATCCCAAACGATTTGCTGATTCGTTGTTACTGGCTTGCTCGACATAGCGGTATTTCCAATTTAGATCCGCGAGAACCTAAGGTCTCTCAAATCATTTTACATACATTAAAATATAGACGGGTTATTTTGCCACACGACCTGTAAGGTCGTTCCAAGACAAAATCAATTTTTTAGACAAAAACTCAGAACTGCTAGCTTGATCACTAACAAAGCGTCGGGATTAACGAGACGCAAAAGGTAAGAAGGCTCATTTAACACTATCTATAAAGATAAGGTGTCTCAAGAACACCCTGTATTAAACAAGCCTCTATTTTAAATAGTCTTAGCGACTAGATCATCTGAATGTTGATTTGGTTGTTGAGAGGTTTAACCTTCTCTTGCAACCTTTTCAGATCTTCAATGACCGCATCATTCAAGCGAGTCTCTGCCTTATGGCGCGTGAGATTCTGCTGCATGCGCTCTTTCTTCGTCAGTTCCTGTCTTGCCTCTCCGCGAGCCATATCTTTTACGATATGGTACAGCTCAGAAAGAGCAGGATACTCAGAATCAAAATCGACACGCTCATCACCCTGAACATTATCCATAATGATACACACTCGGATACTGATCTCAGGTAAGTCACATTGCCCTTGAATGCCCGCTAAGCACAAAGTATTTACGTTTTCGTAAATCGTCGCGTTGCGTTTTTCAATGGCTAGTGCTTGATGCTGCTTTTGCAACTCCGTCTGCTTCTTCACTTGAAGTAGAAGGTAACCTGCGTAAGAGCCCAAGCCGAGAATGATAATTCCACCAGCAATTGCTAATAAGGTTACGTTCACTGGCTATTAACCTTTAAAGCTGTCTAAATCGAAATCTTCGAATTGAGATAGCAAGTCTTCGTCAGAGCTCGCTTTCTTCTTAGAGGCAACCGGTGCTTCTTCGAAGATCTCTTCTTCATCGTCTTCTGGCTCTAGTAGACCTAAGCGGCCCATTAGGTGTTCGATACGATCAAGTTTCTCATCAACAAACTTCTGTAGACCAGCACCTAGGTTTTCACCATTTTCGATACGATCTAGGAGTGTGTTCAGTTGAGCGTCATTCTCAAGCATCTCTAACTCTTGTTCGTTAGATAGCTTGCGCTCTTGTTTAGTCGGCTTCTTCGCTGGTTCAACGATCAGCGGAATTTTTTTCTTGCTGCCTAAACGTGGATCACGAGCTTGTGCAGCTTTACGCTGTTTTGCTTCGCTACCATCTGAGTGACGGCTGCCAGACTTAAGGCCTTTACGCTTTTTAACACGCTTACGTTCACGACCTTCAACATCAGATTCACTACGGTTACGAGTAACCATAGGCTCCGGAGCGCCAAGTGCTCCCGGCTTTCTTGATTTCTTACTACGACCCATTACTGCACTTTCCTCAGTAAAATTACATCATTTCCAAAAAATTCTAGTTCGAGCTTATCCCGCTCTGCCAAAAACTGGAATGTTTGACGACTAAAGAAGACGACATGTGTCGGGTCATTCTTGTAGTGCCAACCAGCAAACGCGTCTACGTCTATTACTAGTTTAGTCATAAGACCAATCCAGCCCTTGGGTTTAACTAAATTCAACCATTGCTGCCACACTTTGTCTGGGTGATAAAGATGCTCTATCACCTCCGTGGCAGTCATAAAGTCATACGTTTTTTCCAACACAGAGGGTTCTGGGTGGTAATAGATATCGTACAACTCCATGGTGTGTCCGGCTTCTTCTAACATAATAGATAGCGTAGGGCCTGGGCCACAACCAAAATCCAACCCGTGTGAGTTAGATGAAATTTTGTCTGTTAGTGGATCCGCGATGCGAGATAAAAAGCGGCGATAGCCTGCATCACTAGGATCGTTCTCATGGAGATCATAGTGTGCTTTTTCTTCTTTTGCTTCTAACCTTTGTTCAGGTTTAACAAATACCAGTTCACATTGCTGACACTGCAGATAGGCTCTGCGTTTGTCTTCAAAATAGTGATTCACGCCTTGGTGATGGCATAAGGGACAAGTATACATAGCACATCCTTAAACAGGGATGCGAAACATACCAGAAACTGAGTTTATAGTGGAGAGGTATTGGGTGTTTTTTCATCAAATCAATAAAAAAAGCGATAGGAAAACCTATCGCTCTCTAAATCTGCCTATATCGGCCAAAATTTGCATACTCAACTTGGTACACAAATCTCCATTTGTTATTGGTGCTTTCCATGCCAAATTTGTTTGTTGTTCATCGTCCTGATGAGTTTTGGCTATCCTTTTCTAACACCTTGTTGCTGGGCTGTCCTAGCCTGATCCATTTCTGTCTATACCGTTAGACTAGATGATCATCCATATCTAAGTCAGCTCCTAGCTGATGGCGGTTACTTTACCGTGTTACAAAAAGACTACAAGAGTGCGACTTCACACTTTTGTACACAAATCGATCACACATTGATAAATCAGACATAAACACAAAACGCATTAATAAAACCAATACAAAAGAAAACGCCCCGACCATGACTGATCGGGGCGTCTCTTCAATCTCGCTCGAACGTACATTCCTTTACTCTGGCTAAGAGCAAGAAACCGACAAATTAGTGTAAACCACCAACGTACTTCGATAAGGTATCAATATCAGCGTCTGTTAACTTTTTAGCTACATCACGCATCATCGCATTCATGTCGTTATTACGGTCACCATCGCGGAATTTTTCAAGTTGAGCCTTGATGTAATCTGCGTGCTGACCTGAAATCTTAGGGAAACCAGAAAGTTCGGTACCATTACCACGAGGGCCATGACAAGCAATACACGCCGTTACGCCGCGTTCTGCGTTACCCGCTGTGTAAAGAACCTTACCTTCATCTACTACATTTTCAGGAGTAGAGTTACTAGAGATAGGTAGAGAGGCGTAGTATGCCGCTAGGTCAGCCATATCTTCTTCAGATAAAGACATCGCCATTGCACCCATTACAGGTTCGTAACGACCTTGCTTACCACCACTTGTCATACCTAGCTTAAGCTCTTTTAACTGCTTCTCTAGATACTTCTCATGTTGACCAGCCAGCTTAGGGTACTGAGTGATCAGGCTGTTGCCGTCAGCACCGTGGCAGGCAACACATGTTTGTGATTTGGCTTTACCAGCTTCAATACTACCTTGAGCCCATACTGAGCAGCTGGCTAAAAGACTCAAAATTAGCGCTAATTTCTTCATGACATTCCATTATAATTATCAAGCTTCCAGTACCACTCTATGTTGCCACTCATGGTACAATAGGCGACCTTATGCCGAGCACGGTTATTTTACACAAATTCACAAAAAAGTAATCAATCGACTACACAAAGTCGAGATGGAGTTAACAGTGAGCGTAAAAATTCATTATCAAAACACGCATTTCATTACCAGTGCACCTGATATTCGTCATTTACCAGAAGACGAAGGGATCGAAATTGCGTTTGCAGGACGCTCCAATGCTGGTAAATCTAGCGCGCTAAATCGCGTTACAAACCAAAAAAGCTTGGCGAAAACCAGTAAAACACCCGGTCGAACTCAGCTAATCAACCTATTTAAGGTAACGGACGGTTGTCATATCGTCGATTTACCTGGATATGGCTTTGCTCAAGTACCACTTGAGATGAAGAAAAAATGGCAGAAGTCGCTAGGTGAATACCTACAACGACGTGAAAGCCTGAAAGGTTTAGTGGTATTGATGGATATCCGTCACCCAATGAAAGACCTTGACCAACAAATGATCTACTGGGCTATCGATAGCCGCATCCCAGTACAGGTTTTGTTAACAAAAGCAGACAAACTGAAAAGTGGTGCGCGTAAAGCACAGCTACTGAAAATCCGTAACGATGCAAAATCTTTCGGTGGTGATGTTGCGGTTGATGTCTTCTCTTCAATGAAGGGCATCGGCGTTGACCAACTGCGTGCCAAGATGGATGAGTGGTTTGCGCCTGCGCTTGCTGATCAAATCATTGATGAGTTAGCAGACGAAGAGCACAACGACTCAGAGTAGTTCCTCTACTTATCGCTATAGGTTAGAGCACTTACAACACGTGATTTAGCCTTATCAATGCCCCTCCTTATATAGGTGGGGTATTTTTTTGCCCAAAAATGAGTGAGTTAAGCCTAAGTTTTTAGTGTTAAAGATCGGATTTACCCACTAAAACCAATAGAAGTGAACCATACTAAAAGACACATCTAAATAATCAGAAAAATGAGAAAGGAATACTCATGTGGAAAATACCGTTGGCCATCATTGCACTTATGTTGGTCTCACTGACAGGGTTTGCCTCTGAAGCAGAACAAGAACAAGCCCCACTGATCAATGTCGATATGACCTTAGACCTCGATGGCATGGAAAAGTACGCCCAAGACGCGAGTGAGTCTCTTGAGGTGATATCGCAATCTTTGCAAGCGATAGTCAACAACCCCAACCTAAGCGACGACCAGCAACAAGCCCTCAATCAAACGGTTGAAAGTATCAATAAGCTTGCGAGCTCCACCAAGACATCACTCAATCAACTGCCACAAGCCTTAGACCAATCTCGACTCGCCTTTAAACAAACCAGTCAAATGCTGTTGGATGACATTCAGACCAAGATCATCATTGCGCTGGCGGCCGTTATCGCCGTCATTATTATCGCTTTGACCGCTATCTATCTGCTTATCCTGAAACCAATGCAGCAAACCTTGGTAAAAGCGACCAACAATATCTCTTCAATGGCGCAATCCATCCAGATCACCGCCGAAGCTCTGAAATATAGCACCGAGAAACAACAGAAAATCATGGATTACATTGAGCATTCACCGACTCAATACACTGATAAATAAGGCGTGATCCATCAATCCTTTATCGATAACTTGTAAAATAAAAGTTATTTCAAGTGATAAAACAATCGACTTAGAGACGGATTTAAATTACCAAAAGCTGATCGAATTTCAGATCTAAGGCAAATCAGGGGTTTATCACTGTGCTTGAGAAAGTGTAATAAAAGGCACTAAAAATGAGAGGTTTTACGGGGGAATGATAGGTTGGAAATATTTTTCTTTCGCACAAGAAAAAACGCCCCAGTCAAATACTGACTGGGGCGGCTGAATCAGCCTAATCCAATAACGTGAAACAAAAGGTCTGAAAGATAGAACATCTTACCTCTGTACCCTACGAGATTTAATGTACAACAATTGCTCAGAAATGAAAACAACTTTTGTAGTTTTTTTTCATGAATGTTTTATTAAAACACCTAAATTCTTATTACGACTTAACTTTATTTGAGACAAAAAAAAGCCAGTGTTTGTGCACTGGCTCATACTAATTTGCTTATTAAGGTCAAAAACTGATTAGTGGGCTTGATCCCAGTTGTCACCGTGGCCAGCTTCCGCGACAAGCGGCACTTCTAGCTCTGCAGCGGATTCCATCAATTCTTGTACTTTACTTTCAATTTCGGCTAAAGATGACTCTTCCACTTCAAACACCAATTCATCGTGTACCTGCATAAGCAGTTTCACACGACCATCGCCTTCCGCTTGAATCCACTCATCCACCAACAACATCGCTTTCTTAATGATGTCAGCCGCTGTGCCTTGCATTGGCGCGTTGATCGCCGCGCGTTCAGCAGCCTTACGACGCATGCCATTACGAGATTGAATCTCAGGAAGGTGCAGTCGACGACCGTAAATGGTTTCAACGAAGCCTTGCTCTGAAGCAGCACTGCGCGTGTCTTCCATATACTGCATTACGCCAGGGTAACGCTCGAAGTAAGTGTCCATGTAGTGCTGTGCTTCGCCACGAGGAATACCCAGTTGCTTAGCCAAGCCAAAGGCACTCATACCGTAGATAAGACCGAAGTTAACGGCTTTAGCACGACGACGTTGTTCAGTGGTCACACTCTCAATATCAACACCAATGATCTCAGCAGCCGTTGCCGCGTGGATATCTTTGCCTTGTTGGAATGCTTCCAGAAGCGCTTTATCACCCGAAAGGTGCGCCATGATACGCAATTCAATTTGAGAGTAATCGACCGCTAGAATCTTCCAACCATGTTGTGCAACGAATGCTTGGCGGATACGACGGCCTTCTTCATTACGAATTGGGATGTTCTGCAGGTTTGGATCTGTTGAAGACAATCGACCCGTTGCTGTCACCGCTTGGTGATAAGACGTATGAACACGACCCGTTTCAGCGTTGATCATCTTCGGTAGTTTATCTGTGTAGGTAGACTTGAGTTTCGCAAGGCCACGATACTCAATGATCAGCTTAGGTAGCGGGTAATCAAGAGCCAGCTCTTGCAGCACTTCTTCGTTGGTTGAAGGTGCACCTGATGGCGTTTTCTTGATAACAGGCAGACCCATTTTCTCAAACAGGATCGCTTGCAGCTGTTTTGGCGAGTTCATGTTGAACTCTTGCTCTGCAATCTCGTAGGCTTTCTGTTCTAGCTCATCCAATCGAACCGCAATCTCTTGCGATTGAGCGCCTAGCAGCATGTCATCGATGAATACGCCAGTGCGTTCAATGCGAGACATAACAGGGATCAGTGGTACTTCGATTTCTTCATAGATGGCTTTTAGCTTTTCATCTTGCTCAATGTTTTCCATCAAACGGTTATGAAGACGTAAAGTCACGTCAGCATCTTCTGCTGCGTATGGAGACGCTTCACCCAGCTCAATCTGGTTGAAAGTAAGCTGCTTCTTACCTTTACCTGCGATTTGCTCAAATGAGATGCAGCTGTGCTGAAGGAAACGCAGCGCTAGGCTATCCATATCATGCTTGCCGCCAACGCTATTAAAAACATAAGACGCTAGCATGGTGTCGTGCTTGATGCCTTTCATCTCGATACCGTAGCGCGCTAAAACGCTCATATCGTACTTCAGGTTTTGACCGACTTTAGCCTGTGCGTCATCTTCAAGAATCGGCTTAAGCTGTTCAAGTACCCAATCACGGTCGAGTTGTTGAGGTGCATCTAGGTAATCATGGGCAACCGGTACGTAAGCGGCAACGCCTTCTTCGGTTGCGAATGATAGACCAACAAGGTTAGCCACCATGTAGTCCAAGCTGTCTGTTTCAGTATCAAAGGCAAACACCTCTGACGCTTTCAGTTTCTCTAGCCACGCATTAAAAGAGGCTTCATCTAAGATGGTTTCGTAGTTGCTGCGATCAATCGTCACTGCAGAGGTGTTCATTTCTACGGTAGAAGTGGTTGATGCCGTATTGCTGTGCACTGCGCCCGACTTTTCATCCGCCTCAACCACACCACTGCCACCTTCAAGTAGCTCGTTCAACCAAGACTTGAAGACCAGTTGACCATATAGCTTAATCAGCTCATCCGTGTTTGGTTGTGCTTTTACAAGCGACTCAGGTGTCTCTTCTAACTCGACGTCCAGTTTGATCGTTGCAAGCTCATAAGACATCTCAGCGTTGTCTTTATTATCAATCAGCTTCTTAGCCATGGTTTTTGAACCACGGAAGCCAAGAGCGGCAATATCATCCAGGTTTTGATACAGCTTTTCGATGCTACCAATGCCTTGCAGCAGAGCAGTCGCTGTCTTGTCACCGACACCCGGAACTCCTGGGATGTTATCGACTTTATCGCCCATCAGCGCAAGGTAGTCGATAATAAGCTCTGGTGGGATGCCAAACTTCTCAATCACGCCTTCACGATCCATTACCACGTTGGTCATGGTGTTAATCAGAGTAACGTTGTCATCGACAAGCTGCGCCATATCTTTATCGCCAGTACTAATAAGCACAGGCATACCCATCGCAGAAGCTTGAGAAGCAAGCGTACCGATCACGTCATCCGCTTCAACGCCGGGAATAGAGATAAGTGGCAAACCCATTGCACGAATCACATTGTGCAAAGGCTCAATCTGGCAACGAAGATCATCAGGCATAGGTGGACGGTTTGCCTTGTACTCTGGGTACATGTCATCACGGAACGTCTTTCCTTTCGCATCAAAAATTACCGCAATACGATCAGAAGCAAATTGACGCATCATGCTGCGCAGCATGTTAACTACACCGTAAACAGCGTTAGTTGGGATATCACCATTGCTCATTGTGCCAGGGTAAGCATGGAACGCGCGATATAGGTAAGAAGAGCCATCGATCAGAATCAATGGATTATCAGGAATACGAGCCATAATGTTTGTGTATCCAGTAAGTACAGAAATTATCTGTTAAGAATGCCACGTCTGTTGGTTGGATTCCACGTTGTCGATCTGTATCCGTTCACTCGGTTGTGTTCGTTATAATCGATTTGTTGTTATTTTTTGTTCTTAGACGCAAGCGTTCTGTGGATAACTCTGTTTATATTATTTATCCACCCTGTTGAGAACTACGGTGAACAACTCAAAAAACACCAATAAACAACTGAAAATAAAGAATAATTTTACAGATCGAACAGATGATCAACGATCTTTTCTCGATCTTGCGTTGTGGAAAAGAATGCTGATGGCGTTTTATTCATAAAAATACGTGCCACTAAATATGCATCTTGTTGAAATGGTAGGTATAAAAAAAAGCGACACCCGAAGATGTCGCCTAGCAAAAACCGGTAAAGCCATTCAAATTGAATACCACAGCTTTACCTAAAAGCTATAAATTACACTGGAAGCAATGTGAGCAATGTCGTGTCAAAAAGAACTTAGTACAAGTTCGCGAGAATTCTGTTGGGTAACCAAGTAGATACTTGAGTACTTAACATCCTTGTGAACATTTCCTCATTCCCTAAGACGAAGTTAATAATAATGATTCTCATTTAATAGTCAACAATTAAATGATAATAAATCTCATTTGATTTATAAACCGTTAACAGCAGTGCTTAAATTTGCTTCAAAAAATGGATTCTATGGTCATTAATGTCTTCTTTTTCTTCAAATCTTTCGATTAGGTAACCGTTTCTCAATAACAGGCGCAACATTGCAGGGAACTGGTTACGAGACTTAACCTTTAACTGTCTGTAGCCCTGCTCTTTCGCCCACTGTTCCTGAACGTCTAATTGCGCCTGTGCAACGCCTTTGTTCCTCGCGAGCGGTGACACGCCACCAAACCAGCTGTAAAAAGTATCTTGATCCAATTCATAGCCGATCTTAAAGCCAAGCAACACGCCAGCTTCTTCAGCCACTAAGATAAGGCTCTTTTTCCCTGCCAGCCGCTCTGACAGAGAAGCGACACTCTCTTTTTTAGCGAACTCAGAGATCTGCTCGACCACAGACACCACTTCTTCTAAAGAACCTTCACGTACGACAACTGACATCTTATTCATCCTTATAAACGAAAGGGCTGGCACAATGGCCAACCCTTTACTGATCACTTAAGTGAGATCTACACGGTTACTTTTCTTTTAAATGCTCAGCAGCTTGTGCGTTATCTTCAGCAAGCCACTCTGCGACATCTTTAGCGAAGTAAGTAAGAATGCCATCAGCGCCAGCACGCTTAAAGCACAACAGTGATTCCATGACGGTTTCGCGCTCTTTCAGCCAGCCGTTTTGAATCGCCGCTTTGTGCATCGCGTATTCACCAGATACTTGGTAAGCAAACGTAGGCGCTTGCAGTTCGTGCTTAACACGACGAACAATATCAAGGTAAGGCATGCCTGGTTTCACCATCACCATGTCCGCACCTTCATTAAGATCCATCGCGACTTCATGAATCGCTTCATCGCTGTTGGCTGGATCCATCTGGTAGTTCTTCTTGTTACCACCTTTCAGGTTCGAAGCACTGCCAACTGCATCACGGAATGGGCCGTAGTAGCACGATGCATATTTTGCAGAGTACGCCATAATCTGAGTATGAATATGGCCCGCTTCTTCTAACGCTTCACGGATCTTACCAATGCGACCATCCATCATATCCGATGGGGCAACTACGTCAGCACCCGCTTCAGCGTGTGATAATGCTTGCTTGATCAAGACTTCAGTCGTCTCGTCATTCATCACGTAACCATCTTCATCGATGATGCCGTCTTGGCCGTGAGTGGTGAACGGGTCTAGTGCTACGTCAGTAATAACGCCAATGTTTGGCACATGCTCTTTTAGTAAACGTACAGCGCGCTGCACCAAACCTTCTGAGTTATGAGCTTCAGCTGCGCATAAACTTTTAGCATCTTGGTTCACGACTGGAAATAGAGCAATCGCAGGAACACCCAGCTTTGACAGGTAATCTGCTTCCTCAAGCATGTAGTCGATCGACAAGCGTTCAACACCTGGCATTGACTCGACAGGCTCGCGGCGGTCTTTACCCATCAGGATAAACATTGGGTAGATTAGATCATCCACAGACAATTGATTTTCTGCCATTAGGCGACGGCTAAAGTCGTGCTTACGCATACGGCGCATACGGCGACCTGGGAATTGACCTTGAATTGAAACAGACACTAGATTCTCCTTGCCTAGTCTAAGCACCGAAATACTTAGATATGAAAAGTGCTAAATACAGGCAAAAGCATATCACTGATGGCTCAGGACGCTAGCAGTAAAATATGAAACCCACTCAAAAATAGGGATAAATGGCAAAAAATGACCTTCTCCTCACACTGCCGTATACTCATGACAACTCAGTAAAGACCGCTTTCAGGACAAAACAATGATCGACACCCATGCTCATATTTACGCTAGCGAATTCGATGAAGACCGCGAACAAGTTGTGCAGCGCGCACTGGCTCAAGGGATTGATACCATTCTATTGCCGAACATCGATTTAGAATCTATCGAACCAATGTTAGCAACGGAAGCGCAGTTTCCTGATGTGTGCCGTTCAATGATGGGCTTACACCCTTGTTATGTGGATGCGAATATCGAGCAAACCCTCAAAACCATTCGAGCTTGGTTTGATAAGCATGACTTTATCGCCGTGGGTGAGATTGGTATCGACTTGTACTGGGATAAAACCTTCAAGGCTGAACAAGAGATGGCGTTTGTGACTCAACTGCAGTGGGCAAAAGAGCTTGATCTACCTGTGGTGATCCACACTCGTGATTCCATTGAAGAGACACTTGCCCTACTTCGTAAAGAACAAGATGGCAGCTTACGCGGGGTATTCCACTGCTTTGGTAGCAGCTTAGAGGAAGCTCAAGCGATCAACGAGCTAGGCTTTCATTTAGGTTTAGGCGGCGTTTCGACCTTTAAGAACTCTGGGATGGACAAGGTGATCCCACATCTCGATATGGATTACGTCTTTCTAGAGACAGATTGCCCATACTTGGCACCAACACCGAATCGCGGTAAACGCAATGAACCAGCCTACACAGAATTAGTAGCAAAACGCATCGCCGAATTACGCGGAATTACCCTTGAAGAAGTCGAAAACATAACCACCAAAAATGCTAAGGCATTGTTTAATTTATGACAAATCTATTAATAAGTAATTATTACGGATTTTTCCTGAATTTATTTGAGAAAGCTAAGTGACATGTATAGTATCAACCACCTGCATATGGAGATAGTTGATTATGTGTGACCATTCACAACACTTACAACGTCAACATCGAACCCTATGGCATAAAATTTTGGGCATCAAAGAGCTCTATATATGTCAGAACTGTGGCTATCAGTTAAAGATTCGATAAACAGACATAATAAAAAAGCGGCCCTAGGCCGCTTTTTTATTATGTGATTTTTACTGAAGCATTCCGAATCAAGATTCAGCTTCTTCCTCTTCATCCGCATCTGGCTTACGCGTATAAAAGCGTGCGAAAAACAGGCCAATCTCAAACAGAATACACATTGGAATCGCCAACAGTGTTTGCGAGATCATATCTGGTGGTGTCAGCATCATACCGATGATGAAAGCACCCACCACAATGTAAGGACGCTTTTCAGACAGAGATTGAGGCGTTGTTGCCCCCGTCCAACACAACAAGATAATCGCAACAGGCACTTCAAAGGCAATACCAAAAGCAAAGAACAGCGCGAGTACAAAATCAAGATAGCTTGAGATGTCGGTTGCGAACTCTACTCCCCCTAATGATATGGCCGTAAAAAAGCCAAATACCAACGGGAATACAATAAAGTAAGCGAACGCCACACCACAGTAAAACAGCAATGAACTTGAAGCCAATAGCGGCATGATCAAGCGTTTTTCATGCTTGTATAAACCCGGAGCAACAAAAGCCCACACCTGATACAAAATAAACGGAACCGCGAGGAATATAGACGCGATCAAGGTTAATTTCAGCGGTGTGAAAAATGGCGATGCAACATCGGTTGCGATCATCGTCGCCCCTTCCGGTAGACGATCTACCAAAGGTGCTGATACGAATTCATAAATATCATTAGCAAAATAAATTAGCCCGACAAATATCACTAGCACCGCGACAATCGCACGTAGTAGGCGATTACGTAGTTCTAGAAGGTGGCTAATTAAAGGCTGTGTCTGCTCAGTCGAAGACATGTCAAACCTCTTAAACAGGAAGATCGAAAAGGAGCCGCGCGTGTATCTATCCAGTTGAATTGGTATCCACTTGAATAGTTATTTACTTGAATAGATATCTATTTAAACATCTAGCGAATCAAGTATCCGGCGACTCCTCCTTGCGAGACTATTCGGCTTTCTTATCTGACGGTGCTGAAGCTTCGCTGTTGACCTGAATGGTTTCAGATTCCACAGTTTCCATGACACTAGGTTTAGTCTCACTTGGCTTATCAGACTCAGGCTTAGCATACGGACGTTGAACCTCAGCAGCGGCCTGCTTGAGTTCATCGACTGACGCTTTAAGGTCTGGAGATAAATCTTCCATACCCATTTTTTCCGCCTTGCGTAGGTTTTCTTGCAGCTCTTGCACCTTAAGCTCATGAGAAAGTTCATCTTTCACACTGTTTGCCATGCTTTTCGCTTGTCCAACAAACTTGGAAATACTGCGAATCGCCACGGGCAAACGCTCAGGCCCTAAAACCACTAACCCAACGACAGATATTAATACCAGTTCCCAAAAACCGATATCAAACACGATTTACGCCTGCTCTTTGTCTTTCTTTGTTTCAGCAGTTGTTTCAGCGTGAGCTTCTGTCTTCTGCTGTTCAATATTCTTTGGTTCGAAGTCTGCATCTTTCTTATCTGCAGGCTTGTCTTCATCGCTCATCGCTTTTTTGAAGCCTTTAACCGCTGAACCTAAGTCACCACCCATACCGCGCAGTTTCTTTGTTCCGAATAGCAAAATTACAATTACAGCAATGATTAGAAGTTGCCAAATACTGATACCACCCATTGTCATTGTCCTCGGGTCTGTCTACACATAAAAATATTAAGAGAGTCTACTGTCTAACGACGGTAAGCTCGCCAACTAAGCAACCAAAATGTGACACCTGCGATGCCACAGCCCATAGATAGCTGCTCATAAGGGCTTGAAACTAATATTGCGGAGCATACGACTAAAGTGGCTCCAACGCCAAACAAAAACTTTCCAGTTGCTTGCTGACGCTTACTATCTCGGTAACCTTGATAAAGCTGATCCATTCTGTGGTTCATCGCTTTACCTTGGCGCAAGCTGTCATAAAGTAGCTCTGGCAGCTCTGGCAGTTTTTCTGCCCAGAATGGCGCACGCTCTTTTACTGCGTTGATCACAGCTTGCGGCCCCACCTGATTCATCATCCAGGTTTCAAGGAAAGGCTTCGCCGTTGCCCACAAATCAAGTTGCGGATACAGCTGACGGCCTAGGCCTTCGACATACAACAAGGTCTTTTGCAGAAGCACCAACTGAGGTTGAACCTCCATGTTGAAACGTCTTGCTGTATTAAATAAGTTTAGCAACACATGGCCAAATGAGATCTCGCCAAGTGGTTTTGCAAAGATTGGCTCACACACCATACGGATCGCGAACTCAAAATCATTGACGTTAGTGTCGTGTGGCACCCACCCCGAATCAACGTGTAGCTCAGCAACTTTACGGTAATCTCGATTGAAGAAAGCCAACAAGTTCTCTGCTAAATAGCGCTTATCTTCGCTATTGAGCGTACCAACAATGCCACAATCCAAACCAATCCACTGAGGGTTATCTGGATTCTCTGGGTTAACAAATACGTTGCCCGGGTGCATGTCTGCATGGAAAAAGCTATCTCGGAATACTTGGGTGAAGAATACCGTCACACCGCGTTCCGCGAGCAATTTCATGTTGGTGCCGTTGGCTTCTAGCGTCTCAATATCGGAGACTTGAATACCATAGATTCGCTCTGACACCATCAGGGTTTCGCTGCTTAGATCAGGGATAACCTCTGGAACATACAGCTCTTCACTGCCTTCAAAATTACGTCGCAGTTGAATGGCATTGGCCGCCTCACGGCGCAGGTCGAGTTCATCAAGTAACGTTTTCTCGTACTCGTGAACCACTTCAACCGGTTTCAAACGACGTGCTTCAGGAAGCGACTTAGCGACTATACGCGCCATTCGGTGCATCAGTTTTAGATCTGCGTCAATCACCGGGCGAATATCAGGTCGAATGACCTTCAGAACAATCTCGCGACCGCTCTCTTTAAGCTTTGCGGTATGCACCTGAGCAATAGAAGCAGAAGCCAGTGGCTCGATATCAAAGTCGGTAAACCAGTTGTCTAAACTGCCACCCAACGCCTTTTCCATATCTTGCTTCGCCAATTGACCATCAAACGGCGCAACTTGGTCTTGCAACAACGCCAACTGATCGGCGATATGAGGAGGGAACAGATCACGACGTGTCGACATCATCTGTCCAAACTTGATCCACACTGGACCAAGTTCTTGCAGCGCAAGGCGCAAGCGATGACCCAACTCTTTATCTTGATGCTTGTTCTTGAGCCAAAACAGTGACTTTCGCGCCAACAAAGGGGCTTTAGTCAGTTGGTGTTCCGGCATCAACTCATCAAGGCCGTATTCCAACTGTACCTTGATAATATGATAAAGACGTTTCAGTTCTGCTGGGGTCATGCTTTCTCCAACAGAGCGTTCAACTTAGCTTCAAGACGAGCAGCAGAGCTTTTTACGTCATCAACTTGGTCGCAAAAATGCGCGACTTCTAACGGTGCAGGTGCGATCTTCCACTCTTCAGTCAGAACTTGAGCAACATGGTTTTGATGCTTAGTCGCCTGTTTTGCCACAAAGCCACCGACGTTTTTAACGCCTTGCACCAAGGTATGCGCAACCACATCACCCGTTACGCGCGATAACCACTCTTCCAAATCAGGCTTGCAGTCTGTCATCAGCTGAGCAAATTTCTGTGCCAGTTGAATATCACCCTCTAAGATCAGCTTATCTTGCTTGATCAGCTTGGTGATGTTCGATTGCTCACGCAGTTCCGGTAACACCGATAAATTCAAAGATAGGTAGCAATCAGGCTGCCCTTCGTATTCCGACAACACATCGATTTGTTGGCTGAAAACGAAAGTGAGCGTTTTATTCAACTCTTTCAAATTAACTTGAATGATCTGCCCCTTTAAACGAGACAAACGACGAACCAAGGCTGGATCATCGTTCACGAAAGTATTTAAAGAGGTTTCAATAACCGCGGTTACCAATGGATCAAATGGCATGACTGTCCTTACCTTTGAAAACGGATAAGCCTTAACCTATCCGTTCTGTCTTTATTCTTATTGTTTAGCACGCCCTAAGAGCCTGCTACCAAGTTCGACTAGAACTTGTAACCGCGGTGCAGCGCAACAATGCCGCCCGTTAGGTTGAAGTATTTAGTATTCTCGAAACCCGCTTCTTGCATCATGCCTTCCAAAGTCTCTTGATTTGGGTGCATACGAATAGATTCTGCAAGGTAACGGTAGCTGTCTGCATCGTTAGCAATCAACTCACCCATTTTTGGCAACAGGTGGAAAGAGTATGCGTCGTAAACCTTTGATAGTGGCTCAAGCACTGGCTTAGAAAACTCAAGAACCAACAGACGGCCACCCGGCTTAAGTACGCGGTACATAGAACGCAGCGCTTGGTCTTTATCGGTTACGTTACGCAGACAGAAGCTGATGGTAATGCAATCGAAGTAGTTATCTGGGAATGGCAACTCTTCAGCGTTCGCTTGTACGTAGTGTACGTTGCCAACAATGCCGCTATCACGCAGCTTATCACGGCCAACATTCAGCATTGAGTTGTTGATATCAGCAAGAACCACGTGGCCTTTTTCACCAACGATACGCGAGAATTTCGCAGTAAGGTCGCCAGTACCACCACCAAGATCTAGGATACGCTGACCAGGGCGAACGCCACTGCAATCAATCGTGAATCGCTTCCACAAGCGGTGAACACCACCCGACATTAAGTCATTCATGATGTCGTATTTAGCGGCTACAGAGTGAAATACCTCTGCTACTTTCGCGACTTTTTCGTCTTTTGCGACTGTTTCGAAACCAAAGTGTGTGGTTTCTGACTCTACTGCTGAATTTGTCTGCACGCTTGTGTCCATAATGCTGTTATCTACCATGGTAAGTTCTCATCGACAGCGCTCTTTGTGTTTAGAGGCGCTGCGGCCGATTAGTTTACTTTATCCTCAGCAGGTTGTCTTTCTACTAAGGAGGCATTTTCTGAAAAAGCCTCATTTTGCGCCATTTCAGCCAAACCAATCGAGATCGGTTTCTTCACTTCAACACCCAATTGCTTGAAGCTTTCGGCCTGACGAATCACGTTGCCACGGCCTGTTACTAGCTTATTCATCGCACCTTGATAGCTTTGGTTGGCTCTATCTAACGAGCTACCAAGGCCTTCCATATCATCCACAAACAAGCGCAGTTTGTCGTAAAGCTTACTTGCACGCTCTGCGATGACTTGAGCGTTCTGGTTCTGTCTTTCATTACGCCACAGGTTATCAATTGTACGCAGTGCCACCAGCAAAGTGGTTGGGCTGACCAAGATGATGTTTTGCTCCATCGCATCTTTCACCAAGCTAGGATCCGCCTGAATCGCCACTTGGAATGCTGGTTCAACCGGGATAAACATCAACACATAATCCAAGCTTTGGATGCCTTTGAGCTGATGATAATCTTTCTGGCTCAAACCTTTGATGTGCGCTCTTAACGACACCAAGTGATCACGCAATGCAGCATCACGCTGCTGGTCGGTTTCGGCATTGAAGTAGCGTTCAAATGCCACCAACGCCATTTTGGAATCGACCACCACTTGCTTATCTTGTGGCAGATGCACAATCACATCCGGTTGATAACGCTTGCCCGCATCGTTTTGTAGGTTCACTTGCGTTTGGTATTCGTGCCCTTCGCGCAGTCCTGATTCAGCAAGCACCCGTGCCAGTACCACCTCGCCCCAGTTACCTTGTTGTTTATTGTCACCCTTTAGCGCTTGAGTCAGGTTCACCGCTTCACGCGTCATACTCTCATTAAGACGCTGCAGGTTTTTAAGCTCATGCACCAAAGTATGACGCTCTTTGGCTTCTTGGCTGAAGCTGTCGTTCACTTGTTTCTTAAAGCCTTCCAACTGCTCTCTTAGTGGAGACAACAAACCTTCTAGGCTCTGCTTATTCTGCTGATCAACCTTGGCGGTTTTGGTTTCAAACAGTTGGTTCGCTAACAATTCAAACTGCTGCTTAAGTCGTGATTCAGCTTGCTCTAGCAACTGCAGCTTTTCGCTATTGGCGAGGTTTTCTTGGTCATGCCTTGCTTCTTGCTCGCGCAGCTCGGCTTCTAATTCAGACTTATGATCTTTAAGCACATTGATCTCATCAGCGTACTGCTGGCGCTCTTGCTTTACCGCCTCAAAGTAGCGCAGTTTTTCCATTGCAGCCATCACCTTACCGTGCGCCTGCTTGAGCTCGAATGCCGCTTTGTCTCGGTCATCATCTAACTCATCGAGCTCTTGTTGCGCCTCTGCGAGTGATGCTTTGAGCTGAGCTTGCTGAGATTCATGCAACAAACGATCGGACTCTAGCTGCTGCTCGAGCAATCGCTGCTGAAAAGAGAGCTTCTGTTTAATCCACCAACCCACGACACCGCCGCTGACGAGCGCGCCAGAAATTGCAGCAATAAGCGTTGCCTGATGTTCGATAATCCATTGCATGATAATGATTTAGCCTAATTGGAAATAACTCATTAAATGGTATTTTGATACTGGATAAATGTCCAGTTTGCCGTATTAAAATTCGACAGATAGACTAGGCGCTCCGTATTCTGTCCCATCAAATTAGAATGAGTTGCCATGAACGAACGTCGTGCCTTGGGCTTTGGCCTTTCCGCAGTACTGCTGTGGTCAACGGTCGCTACTGCTTTTAAGCTGACCCTTGCTGAGTTTTCACCTGTTCAAATGCTGACTATCGCTAGCATTGTGTCGTCGATTGCACTGATCGCAGTCTGCGCCTTTCAAGGTAAGCTTTCTCAGCTGAGTACAACGTTCCTTTCAAACCCTTGGTATTACCTGCTGCTCGGCTTGGTTAACCCATTGGCCTATTACCTGATTCTATTCAAAGCCTACGACCTGCTGCCCGCTTCTCAAGCTCAAGCCATCAACTACAGCTGGGCTATCACGCTAACCTTAATGGCGGCGGTTTTTCTGGGGCAAAAGATTCGTAAGCAAGATTGGATTGCGTGTACCTTCAGCTATGCGGGTGTGGTAGTTATTGCCACCAAAGGCGATGTGTTAGGCATGCAGTTCGATAGCCCACTCGGTGTGGCACTGGCGCTGCTTTCTACTCTGCTTTGGGCAGGATATTGGATTCTCAACACCAAAAACAAGGCTGACCCAGTGGTTGGCGTACTGCTTGGTTTCTTAGTGGCATTACCTTTCGCGATCGGTTTAACCCTTTTTGAAGGCGAGAGCTTTAGCCAAATCACAGCGAAAGGTTGGATGGCCGTAACTTATGTTGGCCTGTTCGAGATGGGCATTACCTTTGTCTTGTGGCTCTCGGCATTAAAACTGACCAACAACACGGCACGTATCAGCAACCTAATTTTTGCCTCGCCGTTTATCTCGTTGATGCTACTTTCCACTATTATCGGCGAAGAGATTCACCCAGCGACCCTGTTTGGCTTGGTACTGATCATTGCCGGCCTTGTTATCCAGCAGATCAAATGGGGAAAGAAGAAAAACAACCTCAGCCCTGAAAGTTAATGCCCAGAAAGATTAGGATTATCGCACTACGCGACTTCCCGAATTATCAACGATAACAAGCTTTGAATACAAAAATGGCGAGTCCTATGACTCGCCATTTTTATGTAATTTAAAATCTAATGGATAGGCTCAAAGCTTAAACCCACTGACCTGCTGCAAAGCCAGAACTCCAACACCATTGGAAATTATAGCCGCCTAACCAACCGGTTACGTCCATCACTTCACCAATGAAATAGAGGCCAGACACGCTCTTACATTCCATGGTTTTTGAAGATAGGTGATTGGTGTCCACGCCACCTAGAGTTACTTCGGCAGTATTCCTAACACAGTACAAAAGTTGTCAAAATACAATTTATCAATTCTGCATTTTATCCTTCAAATTTAACTTGCAGCGCTGTAAGTTCTCAATAAAGCGCACTGATGTAAAAACCAAATTAGCAATTCAACAATGGTTATACCCACGTTTTTGAACCACATTCGGGAGATGTCATGAGCTTTGCTAAGAACCCGATAACATCAAATAACAACGCATAACTATTCAACTAGTGTATTACATTGGTTGGACTGAATTAGCCAAGCGTTTTTCACGCCCTAACGGTGTAGTGTAAAAACGCTGTTCAATACCGTAGAGCAAATATTTCAGCTCATCGTCTGAGTTGATTTCAAACTTACTGTTTTCTTTATCGAACGTTAGCTTTTGCTCACAGTAACTATGAATATACGAGTACATTTGATCTCGTTCTTCCACTGGTAATGCCGCCAGTGTATCCATTGCCAATGCGATACGTTTACGATTAGGCTTCGATACTTTAGACGTATCATAGCCATCAGAAAGTTCGATAAAGTCCTCTTCTAAAAATTTTTCAACCTCTTCTTTTGTGGCTTCTTTGTAGAGCTCATCAATACCTTTAAAAATACTAGATATTGTCGCTAGGCTCTTAAATATTAACTTATCCTGCGCTTTGTAGTAGACAGCATCAGCCACTTGATTAACTACCAAACGCTTTTCAGTACTTTCAAGCTCCGCAGCTTCGCCGAATGCAATCATCTTTTTGGTGACAAAAAGGGAAGGCGTTATTTTTTGAACAATAAAAATTATCGCCTTGAACCGCATAAAGCTGAGCAATGTCTTTGAACTTAGCTTTTGGAAGATCGTCATAATCTTTTGAATCAAAATCGGCTATAAGAATATCAAGACAGTATGGCTGCTGACTAAAGTTATCGATTTTAAACCACGAATCCTCGTCTAGGTTGTGATCAGGGGCATATGTCGACGGACATTAAAGATCGAAACTTTTCTCCCGTGTAGGGGTTAACACTACGTAGCGCTAGATAGAAAAAGTGAAAATAGAGTTTGAAACTATATTAACGTAGCCACCTTCTGAACAACAGAATTGTGACAATAAAGTTTGAAACTTTTAGAGCGAGTAATAAGACGCCTTCTCTCTAGATACTTAATTATGAGTCAACCACAGCCACAAAATCTGATCACTCGAATTACGATACGACAGAATCCCTTGGTGATCATACAACTGTCCAAATCCATCTAATGAAGGATTTGGATAGTTGTAAGTCATTGATTTTGCATAATTAGCATTTAAAGGATTACTTCAGATATTGCAAAACTTCTAATTGAGTGGCTAAATTCACTATGCCACCACATTGAAAGATCTAACTCATTTATTGAACTCAATTGTCTTCGAACCAATAGCATTAATAAAAACACCCAAAATAATCAAACTTCCCCCTACGAGAGTCCATAAAGAGGGGGACTCTTGGAAGAATGCGATGCCGATTAACATTGAAAAAACTATTTGGACATAGGAATATAAAGAAACTCTAGACGCTTGTTCAATTTTCATTGCTCTAGTTAATGAATATTGTCCAATTTGAGTAAAAATACCAAGAAGGATTAATATAAAAAACAAATGAAAGCTTGGTATTACAAAACTATTATTAATCATAATTAAAGATACAGGTAAAGCAATCATTGGAAAGTAAAATATAATGACAGATGTATCTTCAGTATTACTCAGCTTTTTCACCAAAATATAGGCTATTGAACTAGTTAGTGCTCCAAAAAGTGCAACAGCGATGCTTAATGAAGGTAAGGGGCCTAAGTTTGTTACATTAGTGACTTGTGATTTAATTATAACAAGCAACCCTAATATAGACAGTAAAACTGATATAAGCGTTGATCTAGATATCTTTTCATTCAAAAAAAAGCAACTAAGCAGAATGGTAAATATTGGGTGAGTGTATTGAAGCACTGTTGCTTCAGCCAGTGGTAATGTTGCAACCGCATAATAAAGACTAATTAAAGCTAATGTTCCAGAAATACCTCTTGCTGCCAGTAGTTTTTTATTTTTTCCAAAAATTGGAATACGTTTTCTTTTTACATCAAAATAACTAATAAAAAGAGAAACACAAGCACGAGCTGCAACGATTTCGAAAATGGGAATGCCATTTATCGAGACATACTTTACACAAGCAGACATAAACGCAAAGCTCAATGCTGATAGAAGCATGAACTTCACGCCTGTCGCTAGAAATAGCTGGGGGTGTTTCGATTGAAAAGCCAACCTTAAACCTATTAAAGTAGTAACAAGAGGGAGGGGCTAAGGTGCTAACCTTCTAGTTAGCACCTTAAGTTTTTAAATAGCAGCTGTTACAGAGATCTCAACTAACAGCTCTTCTCTTGCCATTGACGCCTCTACACAAGCTCTTGCTGGTGCATGACCCTCTGGAACCCAAGAATCCCAAACTTCATTCATTTTTGCAAAATCATTCATTGTCTTAATATAGATAGTTGCAGACAACATTTTTTCTCGACTCGAACCGGCATTTGTCAACAAATCATCCACTTTTTGAAGCATTGTTTTAGTCTGCTCTTCAATATCTTTCGTACTATCTTTCGCTACTTGACCACATAGATAAATAGTATTGTTGTGTATTACAGTACGACTCATACGTTGTGATGTTTCAGTGCGTGAAATCATAATAGTTCCTTGACTATAAAAAACACCCTAATGTTAGGGTGTTTTTAATTATGGGGGGGGGAATAATATATATTATTTTATTTTCTGAAGGTATTTATAAACAGTTGGCTCTGACATGTGGAGCATTTTTGCCACTTTTACAATGGTACCCTTAAGTAAAAACACGCCATCATTATTTAACTCAGTAATAATATTAATTTTATCATCTGAAGTTAGAGATGATGTCGGCATATTTAGGTTCGCAATAATATTAGTTATCTTATTATCAACCATTTCAGGAATCGTTACACCTAGATGCTCATCTACATTATCGGACGTATGATTTATTTGATTACCAATCATTCCATTAACAATGGTATCAATTTTACTTTGTAATTCTAATAAACCATCAATCATAGAGTTTATACATAGAGCACCAACAATTTCTTGGGCTTCATTTCGGATATAAAATGTTGCACACTTCAATTGTTTTCCATCTGGTGTTTTTGCTGAATAATTCGTTTGAAATGGAATTGTGGAATCATTAATTTTAAGTGCTTTTACAACTAGGTCTGTGATCGGATCCCCAACCTTTCGCCCACTAATGTGTCCATTTCTGATTTTATAAATAGATTTTTCAAAATCATCAAGGTTATGTAGAACGACTTCGGTATCTTTACCGTGGAAATCAGCAATAAAATCCACTATTACTTCGTAAGGTTGTAAGTATTTATTTCCCATCTTATCGTAGGTGCCGCTATGCAGCACCCTCCTAATTATTAATTACTACTTTTTATATGCTACCGCTTCAATTTCAATCTTTGCACCAAGAGGCAGATCTTTTACTGCAAAACAGCTTCTTGCAGGGAAGTCGTTCGTAAAGTATTCAGAGTATACTTTATTAAACTCAGCAAAATCACTGATGTCAGCTAAGTAGCATGTTGTTTTTACAACAGTGCTTGCATCGCCACTAGCAGCAGATAATACAGCCATTAAGTTATCAAGAGATTGATGTGACTGTTGTGTAATATCATTACTCTCAATTTTTCCTGTTTCAGGATTAACTGGAAGTTGACCTGAGGTGAAAATAAGGTTTCCCAGCTCATTTCCTTGGCTATAAGGTCCAATCGCTGATGGTGCTTTTTCAGTTGCGATAATCTTTTTCACTTTGTTTTTCCTATGATAATTTTTTATTGAATGCTTTTTCAAGTCGCATTAGTGCTTCATCGATTCGAGACTCTGGCACACCACAGTTAATACGAGCAAATTTAGCACCCGACTCACCAAATTGATCACCTCGGTTAAAACCAAGACCCGCTTCTTTAACTAAGAAGTCCTGAATTTCATCAGCACTCCAACCAGTGTTAGAGAAGTCTGCCCAAACTAAGTAAGTAGACTCAGGTAGGTTTGCTTTCACTGGATAAGGCATATTATTTAGACCATCAACTAGTTTTATCTGCATTTTTCTAATATGTTCAACTACCTGTTGACGATAGCTGTGACCATACTTATATCCAGCATAAGCAGCTTCGTGTGCAAAAGCGGTAGGTTGGAAATGCAACTCTTTAAGAACAATGCCGATCTGCTTTTTAATTTCAGGATCTGAAGTGAATACATAGGAGCTAAAGATGCCGCCAATATTAAACAGCTTACCACCAGATGAAAAAGTAATGATACCATCAGGTTTATCTGCAACATGAAGTACAGGTGTATATACTTTTTCATCATAGACAAAGTCAGCATGAATCTCATCAGAAATTAAAGTTACGCCGTGTGCTTGAGCAATATCAACAACTTTCTTAACTTCTTCTTTTGTCCAGCAACGACCAATAGGGTTATGAGGGTTACAAAAGATTAAAAACTTATTTTCTGCCGCACTACAAAGTTGATCTAGTTTGTTAAAATCAATCGTGTAGTTATTCTCGTCGTCTTTTATGAGATCGCACTCAACGACATCACGGTGATTTTCGCGGATAGTTCTTGCGAAAGAGTGATACACAGGTGTCATGATAATGACTTTATCCGTAACTTCAGTCTTACCTCGAATATAAGCACCCATTGTCATCAACAGCGGTGGCGTTTCAATAATATCGTCAGTGCTAGGTTTCCAACCATAGTAACGGTCATACCATGCAGCTAATACGTCTTTAAAGTCTTCATGGTAAGCAGGGTAACCAAACTCTCCACGTGTACAAACATTAATTAAAGCTTCCTTAACTTCAATAGGAGACACTAAGTCTGTATCTGCAACAGACATTGGGATAACTTTGTATCCATCGATAACACTGTCATATTCCCATTTTTCTGAACCTTTACGAACGATTACTTCATTAAAGTCATATTTCATAATGCTACCCTATTGTGCTTTTGTTGGTTGAGGTTTAGAAGCTAGCTTAAAGTTTTCAAATGCAGTACCTGCGTTTTTGTATAAATATGCAGAAGAAAAAGCAGCAAGAGCGAACAATGTTGTCATAAAGATGAACATATAGTTGTAGCCTTCAAGCTGGTATGTGTCTAACCAGTAGCCAAAGACTGCATGAATAAAAATCTCAGGAGAGAAGCCAATAGTCAGAACGATACCTGTTACTGTACCAGTTAGGTGTTTAGGTACTTTAATCTCTTCTAGCTGTGCATACATAACCCCACGTAATGCAAAATTAATAGAGCCCGCAACTAGTAGAGCTGCAATCATAAACCAAACAACTTCCGGCTTTTGAGGAATAACTAGAAACAGACCTGTACAAAGAGCACCAACAATGAAAAGGAACTTCATAACTTTGATAGCTGAACCTACTTTATCAACTAAGATGCCGGCAATAGGAGCAAGGAAGATTGCTAGGACGTAAGCTCGGATCATCCCAACGATAGCAGCTTGATCAGTAGACATGCCATATGCATCTGTTAGGTATGGTACTAAGTATGATGAACCTTGGTAAAAACAAATCGTAGCGAATACTGCAAAAGCGGCCAGCCAAACTTCTTTTACTTTAGCAATTGAAAGTACATCACCAATGCTAAGCTTTTCTTTCTTCTCATCAGATTTTTCTTCATCTTTTGTTTTAGGGATGCAGAACCACATCATTACACCCAAACCAATATATAAGAATCCGTATGCATAAAGAATATTTGCAACACCTTCAATATCACTTGAAGCTTGAGCAACAATGTAAATTGCAACAGCTGATACTAGAGAACCTGCAATACCACGACCAGATTCTAAAAATCCAAACATTTTGCCTTGCGATTCAGCGTCACCAATTAGACGAGTAGCTCGAACCATAGAAACAAGGAAGAAGCCATTTGCAAAAGTAGACAAAATTCCGATGATTACATATTGAACAGGTAGAGATGGAGCGGTTGACTGCCATAAAGTTGCCAGCCCCATAACCAAGAATGTGCCTGCAATTACCAATCGTGTATTATTTATTTTATCAACAATAACACCAGAAAAAGAGCCAGCTAGAACTCCTACTAAGCCTAACCAAGACATCAATAATCCTGATTGTGTATTGTCGACACCCATGAATTCATTCCACGGGTAATAAAGCATCTCTCTAAGATATAGAGATTTAAAGATTGTTCCGCCGCCGATAGCGAGCAGTATGACCATAAGCCATTTTTGGAAGTTTGAACTTTTCACGTTTGTATCCTCAAAGTGCTGTATAAATAACTCGCAGTGATAATAATTTTTTATCCACCCGCTTTCTGAGTCACTGATCACACTTTAAGCCATGGCGTATAAAATATTATCCAAAACTGGTGTGAGCATAGATCCTGTGCACAATTTAAATAATTATTTATCCTTAGATACAATGTATATTAATTTTTTTGATGTCAGATAATTTTTTACCCAGTCGAGAATGGTAGTTTGGATAAAAAATTATTACGAGATAACTAGCATGAAACTTTCATTATCTGAAAATAAACGTGACTTAATATTCTTTATCTTACTCGCCATTGGAGGGGGGACGATTTTCAAAGCAATGTACCTACGAGAAGTGTTTTACTACCCTTGGAACGAGTACTTCAGCCTCAATAATACTCAATCGGGTGTACTTATGTCTTGGCTTGGCTTGGTTGGAGTTTTTTCTGGGGCATTAGCTGGAGTAATTGTTGATAAATTTCAACACCCTAAAGTAATCTTATCTCTATCCTATATTACGATGAGTTTTCTCGCAGTATGGCAATCTTTTAAACCGTCTTATGATGCAATGTTCGTTATCATTGGTTTGATGTCTTTTGTCGGTAACGGTCTATTCCTTGTATCAATGACAAAAATTGCTCGATTGCTTGCATCAGATAATCAACAAGGGCGCTATTTTGGTTTTCTAGAGTCTGGACGAGGGATAGCTGGAACGCTACTTACTCTGTGCGCCATAGGGATCGTGAGCTACTATGGTTCTGATTCATTAAGTATTGGATTCATTTTACGCTTTGATGCATCTATCTACTTCTTCTTAGGCATCATCTCTTACACGTTGATTCCAGAAGGTATTAGCAAAATAGATAATGCAGAGCAAAAAAAACTCAAAGATTTATTACTACTAGTGAAGAATAAACGATTGTGGCTTGTGTCATTATCCGTGGCTTGCGTTATTTTCGTGTATCAGGGTGCAGCATACTTGGTACCTTATTTAACCGATGCGTATGGGCTCACTGCAGAGCAGGCAGGTATAGTCGGAATGGTTCGTGCCTACTTTTTAGCCTTCGTAATATCTCCTTTTGCGGGTGTAATCGCTGATAAACTGGGTTCCTCGCTAAAAGTTATGTCTTTGCTATTTGTCATGGGTGTTATCACGACAATCTCATTTGTTGTTGTGCCGCACGAAGCTTCATATCTTCCGCTATTAATTGGTCTTGTACTTTGTTTAGGGGCGTTCACATTTGGTATGAGAGGTATCATGTATGCACAAGTGAGTGAAATCCAAATCCCGAAGGCTTATACGGGAACAGCTATGGGGATGCTTATTTGTATAGGCTTCAGCCCTGAAGCTTTTGTACATCTTATTTACGGATACCTACTCGATAACTATGCGATGGAAGCATACAACTACATATTCATATCAATGGCAGTGGTACTTTTGCTAGGAGCGTTTATTTGCTATTACCTATTCATAAGTATGAAAAATAGTGCCCCAACTTGTGGCACTCGTGTATCTTCATGATTTAGCAATCGTATGTAAATACCTCTAATAACTCACTATTATTAGAGGTATGGCTTAATTCTAAATATTTCTTTTAACTTTAGTTTTTGACTGGAGTGCAAGGCAAATAAGTATCAGAACAATACCAATCCATCCAATCAAATGAATAGACTCTCCTACAATCACAACAGCCAGTACAGAAGCAACAATAGGCTCAAATAGAGTAAGTAAGTTAGCACTACTTGCGTAAGCGTGCCATGAACACCGCATTCTAATCCTTCAGCACGAAGAATAAGATCAACTCTCCAACCCAAAGGAGAGTTGAAATGGCAAAACGACGCACCAACCTAGAATGGCAATCACTGTTTGAGCAATATGAAAGCAGCAGTGTTACCCAACGCGCTTTTTGTGAAGAGCATGGACTGAGTTCATTCCACATCGCACCCTGCGAATCGCAACTTGCGATGTGGATAATCATGTCAGAATCTTCAGGGGAAAATGAGCTAGAATTTTCCAAACTTGAAGCAATGAATTACCTCACGTTCGGAAAAACCATTGAAATCTAAATAAATCAAGAAGCAGTAGACCGCAGGTAGCGCGTAATAGAGCCACTTTTTGTGGCTCGTGTCTGTGTTAGAAAAGCTAAACTATCTCCCTTCAAATTTGCCACGTTAATATGTGGGTCATAAACATTTAAGGGCAAAAATAAGTTCATTTCGCAGGTTGCGATTCGCACACTGCGAAATGAATTTCTAACTCGAAAAGGAGCATAAACGAGCTAATGGTGACCGTGTTGGCATGTCTCTGGACAGAGTAAGCTTGCCAGATTCGGTTCTTAGCTTTAACATAAAGTTGAGAGCCTCGGGTATCCCTGCTTTTTCTTGGAGTTACTACTTGCTGTCTGATCAGAAGTAATGGTATCGAATTGAACTTGGCTTAATTGCAAAGCAGACCACCGAGGACATACGATAGCCCTGCCCTCTTCCGCTCATAGAGTATTGACCACAGGTTGCGCGTAATAGAGCCACTACAAGTAGTGGCTCTTGTCGTTTCTGGCATTAGGGAAAAGAAAAGCCCCTACGCCATCGTTAAGCTTACTTATAGTACTGATAACGTCGTTTAGAATTATGCTTCCAACTTTTTGCTAGGTCATACACATACACTGGATAGTCATCCCACGGGTTAGCCAAAGATCTTCCTCGCGCAGCGCGTAATCTAATCGGGTACCCTCTGCACTCAATCATGTGAAGAAAGTAAAAGCCCTTTTCCTGTTTTGTTGAAAAGTGCTTGTGGGTTCCACTGCGAATGCTGGGATACAAATCCCAAAGATATTGACGCTGGCATTTAATACGCTTTCGGTACTGCTGTTTCAGTTTTTTCATTTCCCCTCCAGGTTACATTACCTAGAAAGGGTCCTCTGCAAAGTAGTTCATTTCGTCACCTCTACGCACCTATAATTAATAAACCTAGCCCAAGCGGTGCAACCCCGCTCACATGGATGTAAAAGCCGAAATCACTCTCTGTTTAAATGCACCAAGCCGCAATTCATCAAACGTCCCTAGTGTCCCGTAAAGGTTGTTTGAATTGCCCCTACGGCTTTCCCAGAATACTGTTGCGTCGATACTATTTAGAGGCTCTTTCGAAAGCTTAGCAGTTAAATTATTCTGCCGATTAACTAGCTCTGTCTCCATTGGTTTTCCCATATTCACATAGATACAAGATTCTGGAATATCATCTTCAATTCGCTCTGCAAACTGAATGAGGTTTTGTTCCGCAAACGTAAATAGCCATGCTTGCTGAGCCATGGAAGAGTCGATACGAAGAATACGTCCTAGTACTTGCCTGAAATATAATTCCGTTTTGACAGAACTCATATGGCAACACACTTGGAGTCTAGGTATGTCTGTCCCCTCACTTATCATTCCGACACTAACAATCCATTGAGAGTCACTTTGTCGATAGCGGTCTATTTCTGCGAGTGGTTCTTCATGTCTATAAGTGACAATTGAAACGGTTTGGCCAAACTTTAAAGAAAGTATATCTTTGATAACTTGAGCATGTTGAACCGACGCTGCAACAACTAATCCACCGGCATTGGAAGCGTCAATACGTACCTTTGCTAGCCGGTCACATCCTAAACCGAGTAAATACTCCATCGCTTCTTGGTTATGTATCACACTCTGATAAGACGCTTTCGTCTGTTTAAGCATCTCTAAGATCGATGAAAATGACTCCACGTTTTCGCTACTACAGACAGACAATTGCTCATTATCGACCAATACAATATTAGGAGCTCTACAAACACCATCATCAATAGACTGTTTAAGGGTGTACTGGAAGTCGACAAGTAGCTGTCCGTCTGGGTCACTGTATTCCCCCATAACAATAGGTAAAGAGTCTGAGCGCCACGGAGTCCCCGACATCGCAAGAGTATAAGTCGCTAGTCCCTGAATCTTAGTGAGCACTTGCTGCCCCCAGACGTTCGCATTTTCAAGCTCAGTCCCAGAACAATGGTGAATCTCATCAAATACAACAAACACTCGATGATTACGTAACGTCTCCCAAAATTCATCGTTAAGGAATTGAATGGATTGATATGTTAACGACTGCCCAATAGAGCCTAGGCCACCGTTAAAGGTACAATTAAGAGTCTGAGAAAAGGTTTTTTTGATTCCCTCAGAAACAGTTAAAGATGGAGAGAAGCACAATACAAGATCGACCATATCATCATTAAGTAACCTTGATGCGACAGTTGCAGCAAGCACCGTTTTTCCAGAGCCAGGTGTTGCTTGGCAAAAGAAGTGTTGTCGATTTTCTCTAAACTTCTGCAACGCATGTTCAGAACATTCAACCTGCCACTGCCTCAACACGGTTGGTTGCCCTCTGAAAGAGTTTTAAGAACATTCTCTAATCCATTCATCTTTCCAAGCAAGTGCGCTGAGCGTTCTCTTGCATGTTGTAACAATGGCATTAATCGACTCTCGAGCTCAGGGAAACGGCACCTCAATGATTGATATTCATCTATTTCACCAAGCACGAGCTCCAATTCACCTTTGTATTCGTTACTCTCTCGAAATAACACGGAATAATCCGGTGTAGTCTGTTTTTTAGAAGCTTCTCGTTCAGCTTTTCTTCGGGGCGCGGCTTCAAGATCCATAAATTGCTCAGTTTGAAAGTATCTTTTGTTTCTTCCTTCTCCTTCACTACGCAACCAACCCCTTTGTTGGTATTGCCATATTTGCCGATAAACCTTCTTCCGAGCTTCATCAAGGTTTTGTGTACCATCCCCATCATTTAATGAAGCATCCCTTGCCTCTATAACAGAAAAACCATCCATTCTTTTTTCAATCAACAGCTTAAACATTACCGCACTGATTCTAGTAGAACGTTTCACTTACTGCCTACACCATTCAAAATACTAAGGATTGCTTAGTATACAGAAATCAGTAAAACTAAGAAAATCTTAGTTACATAGAGCCTATTAATATGAATTCTAAATGTCGATCGACAACCCTATTCCTGTGCGGCTCAAAGAAGTTCGCAAAAAAGCAAAGATCTCCCAAAAAGAATTGGGGGTGCGTATTGGTATCGATGAAAGTTCGGCTAGTGCGCGAATGAATCAGTATGAAAAAGGGAAGCACACTCCAGATATCAGTACATTAAAGAAAATGGCTGACGAACTTGGCGTACCTTTAAACTACTTTTTTTGTGAGGATGAAAGCTCAGCAGAACTAGTTTGCCTGATAGCAAAAATGAGTAAGGCTGAAAAGCAGAAGCTCATCAGCCTTATAGGTGAAAATATTCAAGATATTGAAAGTAAATAAGTCTTATGCGTTTTGGCCTGCGACCCAACCAGACGACCAAGCCCATTGGAAGTTAAACCCTCCAAGGTGACCTGTCACATCAACACACTCACCAATAAAGTAAAGCCCTGGTATATCTCTAGCTTCCATTGTTTTAGACGATAAATAATTGGTGTCAACACCACCAATGGTCGCTTCTGCTGTTCTATACCCTTCAGTCCCATTAGGTTTAATTTCCCAAGAGTGAAGAGCAGAGCTAATATTCTCTATCTCCCGTTTATTCAATTGGCGAAGTGGTTTATTTTCAAACACATTAAGTTCGATAAAATACTCGACAAGGCGTTTAGGTAATACTTTAGACAGCGTTGTTTTAACCTCTTGTGCAGGGTTGTTTTCTGCTGCTTTTTCAATCAGTTCAATAGAGTTCAAACCAGGTAGCCAATCAACTTGAACTACATCGCCAGAGTTCCAATACGAAGAAATTTGCAATACTGATGGGCCAGAGATACCTCGGTGAGTAAATAAAAGAGCTTCTAGGAACTCTTGATTGTTGCAGCTAATTCGGACAGGGAGAGCAGTTCCAGTTAATTCTGTTAACCCTTTTTCTCTACCATCTAATGTGAACGGTACCAAGGCTGCTTGAGGAGAAACAACCCCTAAACCAAACTGTTCAGCGACTTTCCAGCCCAAAGGGGTTGCACCTAAACGTGGCATTGAAAGTCCACCCGTTGCGACAACCAAAGACTTACAATTAAAAATTCCATTGGAAGTCTCTACTTTAAAATTGTTATCTGCTACACGTTCAATTGAAGTAATTTCACATTGGTACTTATATTTCACATTACCAGTTTCATCACACTCATTAATTAGCATTTTTACGATATCTTTCGAGTCATGATCATTAACACAAAACAATTGCCCATGATCACGCTCTTCAAACTCAATACCATGCTTGTAGATCATCGAAATGAAATCCCAATTGGTATATTGAGCCAGTGCAGATTTAACAAAGTGGGGGTTTTGACTTAAAAAGTTTTTTGCTGTGACATCATAGTTGGTAAAGTTACAACGCCCACCTCCAGCAATAAGAATCTTACGACCAGGCCGCTTACCATGATCAAGCACAAGAACTGAACGCCCGCGTTGACCTGCACTAGCTGCGCACATTAAACCGGCAGCGCCTGCTCCAATAACAATAACATCTGACTGAATAGCTGACATGAAATAAGACTCTTAGGGCTATGAAGTGATAAATAAAAGAGCGACATAGTACGGAAAAAGGCATTCACCAGCAACAAGCTCACGCAGGTATCAACACACCTAGTTACTTATCAACTAGAAGGTTCGACTCTTCTTCAATCGCATTCAAGTTTTCTATTATAGGTTTTAAATCAGCCTCACTATAATTTAGCCCCTTTATCTGCGCTTTAGCATCACTCACCAGTTTCGATATTGCACTAAAACGTGAGTGTAAATTCTTCATTTGATAAGCATACTCGAAGACATCTAGCTCTTCCCATGCTAGATCAATATATTCGTTCAAGCTTTTATGGTCTTTATGATCAGTGAAACTAGCAACTTTCTTAAGAATGGTTTCATAATCTTTGTCATTAAAACTATGAGCACTCTTCAAAGGGTTTTTATCCATGAAAGAAACAAGATGTAGCTTAACCATGTTGGTTACAAAACGATGTCTAAACATACTTTGGCAGGTTTTAGTCACGATACCAGCTCTCAAGCTCAATCGATTAAAATCCATATAAGCTGCAGACTGTTTTACAGATTTAGCTGTCTCTGAATTTAGATATATAAAATCATCCACCTCAGACTCACTAGATATAAGCTCATACTTTATTAACCTCTTGATGAACTTATCTCTATGCATTGACATAAAAATCTCGAGCCTCATCGCAACACTACGCTCTATGGGAATTATGCGAAATCGTGCCTCTTCACGTTTGTATGTAGGAATTTCAAGTTTTGCATCTTCAATGTGTTCTACATTCGAACTATAGGGAATTCGAACAAGTTCTATTGGTCTCAATCCCGTAGCTTCAAGCAATTCAAGCTGAATACGCCTTCTGTGGTACATATAATCAAGGTGATCTTCTTGGTCTTCCTTGTCAAAAAGTTGAAGTAAATGGTCATTTAGCCGCATCACACCCCTTTCGCAATTCAATGTATCCCATAACCTCTTTATGACAGAGGCGGCAATAGCGGTTTTTGGCTTCGTTGCTGAAGTTGGTAAACGTGTAGGAAAAACTTCGGACGGTCCAAAATTTCGACCTTCCCGGCCTCTTTTTTGAATTATTTTGAGCTTAACTTGATACCTTTGCTTTGGTCTATCAACACCGATAATGTATTGAGTTGGGTAATGCTCAGCTTGAAGCCATTTCAGAAAGGCTACAAACTTAGGAAGAATTATAAGCCTAATAGTGTCGTTGTTACGTGCACGCGTTAACCCATCCGATTTCTTTTCAGCAACCAACTCACTGACTAACTCATCGATATGTATTGTTGTTAGATCCCAAAATTCAACGTTCTTCTTATAACAATAACGGACCAGATGAGATAGTGCAGAGGCATAAGTGCCAACTGTCCCCCCATCTTCTCGAGTAATTGTTACTGCACCTTCAGAAACTAAGTGCGCAAGATACATTTCAACAGGAAAGCAAGTTGTTCCATCAGGCCAACGAAACTGGTAAATACCCTCAGATATATCTTTATTTGTTAAGACTTCACCTGAGCTCTCATCAAAACGAAGTATTGAAGGAAACTCCACATCAGAAATGAAGGTGTATAGTTGACTTTTATTTTTCATTATCAACCTCTTTCTTTAACCCGAAATAATCTGCATACAAATTTTTATGCTTGTTGTATTCAAGAGCATTTCCATTCGAGTTTGCAAGTAAATCAAGTACTAAACGATTAAGGTCGTTATAAGCCCTAACCAAAATAGCTTGGTCGCGTTGCAAGTTATCAATATGTTGCTTAGCTTCCTCCATCGGTGTCAGGTTTGGTCCTTCATTACTTGACTCTAAAGGGATATTTTTATGCCTTTTTATTAGCTCCTTTCTAAGGTTGTCAACGACTTCATAACCATTGAGGTTCCCTTCACATTGAATATAGTCTGTACAATACTTCTTGAAGGAGTTCAGAGACATCCCTTCAATGCCTCTTCCCTTACGCTTAAGATTGGCAAGGCTTTCTTGACGATCACATTTCGAGATTAGCCATGTATAAGTATTAGAGTTGTCATTGATAGCTTTTTTCATCTCACTGTATAGATTAATGACTGACTGAGCTTTTCTATTTAACATTACTTTCCTCCTCATCACCTTTGGTTACTTGGAAAGCAACTTTTGCTTTTTCAATCAAGCCATTACGCTCACTAATACTATAGAAAACAATCGAAAACTTACCTTTTCTCAAGCGAAGCGCTATGTAGGCTGCAAGATCATCCTCAGGGATTGATGTATAATCTTTAACCTTAAAGTGCTCACAAACAAGCCTATATAGTTCCTCTGTATTTTCCATTTCAAGTAAAGAACTTTGTTCATGAAAGTAGGTGACTTGTTGACGAGCATAATCAGCTTCAATCTCTGTCATTTCAGAGCCTGGACTGTTGGATTCAATATAAGAAAGGATATGTTCTGAGTTAGCATGACCTGCGATCCATCGGCATGCATCGATTGAGGAATGTTTAAAAGACCAAAAGAATGTCAGTAAAAATGTTTTCCTCATCTCGTGAACATTAATATACCAACGTCGACCATACTCATCGACAGTCGTCTGATAGTAATCACAAAATCGCTCCAGAGCTCCAATGATCAAATCTGAACCGAGGATACTTCCCATTCTATTATCTGAACCTGTATTTAATTGATAAAGCAGGTAACCCGACTCCCGCTTACTCACTTCATAAGCAAATTTCTGTGTGATTTTGTTGAGTTTTTGTAAGGTCTGAATCGCTCTTGCTGTAATCTTAGGGATCGGTTTAGCTGTTTCAGGAAGTTGGTCATTCACTCCAGACTTCATGAGAGAATGAACCATCCAGTAACCGTCTCCTTCTTTGTGAAATAAACAGTTATATGGCAAGCGAACAATTTCTTCCATGCGAATCGGTTTCAAGCCCGCAATCAAAATAAAACAAGACGCTTTCAATAACTCTAAGAGACATACAAAAGATAATCCGGTTCGATCTCCATTCATTTTATTCTTTGAGTACTCTTTAAACTCTTCATCAAGACGAGAGAAGCTCACTATATTAAAGTGGTTTTTGATCTCACTAGGCAGCAGTGATTTCAATACATCAATTTTTTTGTAGTTGTAATTATTGTCTCTATCCAAGTGCCCCTTAATCTCGAGTTCTGTTAACAAAGTCTCATAAAACTGAACGATGTTATCTGCATGATTAATTATCATATCGATAGACTTATTAAGAGTAAGTAGACTGGTTTCTAAAGGTATCCAAGGTGTGTGCTTTGTAGGTGTCGATATCCTAGAAATGTAGGCTGAAAGCTCCCCAATCCTTATTGCGTCAGGATTTGGTAAAAAAGCTTTAAACATATCCCAATACTGAAAACCTTTTCGGAAAAGCGTAACAATCGCTACTGCTGTTGTGTCTGTATATGTTTTTCCTCTTACATCTTTCATTAATGGGGTTCGGTGGGATGGAAAGTCAGTATATTGATTTACTGGCAATAAGACCTGGTTGTTTTGCTCAAGTAGATCCGGCTCGAACTGCCTAAAGAACAAAGTTCCAGCATGCCCATAGGCATCTTGTGCAGAGAGAGAGGTGTTTTTATAGAAACTTTGTCTATCAACCACCTTTTTCCCATGGCCGTTATCTCTATATAACTCGTTACTTTCAAAAAACGAAATGCCCTCTTTTATCGCTTTTTCATCTAACGTCAAAGGATCAACATGATGGTCTAGATGTAGACCAATCTCAGCCATCAAACGATGACCAAAGCGAAGAGCGCCGAATGAGCCACCAGATATAATTTCCTTTAAAAACAATTTGATATCTGATTGTGATAATTTAGAAAAGCCATGTTTGCTCGGTTCGAACTTGTCTTTATGAAGATACAGCCAGTTGACGAAGGTTAATATTCTTGACCCCATATGCTGAACCGATATTGAAGCCATTCTTTCTTGGTTAATAGGATCATCAACTATTAAAAAGAACCACTTTTGTAACTGATGTAAGAAAGACTGGTTAACTATATCCGTGAGGGCTGTTCCATCAGGCAACCGTCTATTCCAGTTAACACTGACTGTATAACGGTACATCTCTCCTGTTTTTTTCAGTCGTTCTTTATTGTTTTTTCTAGTTTTTGATGTTCTAACAACCCACTTTTCAGCATGAATATCCGAAAGCAACCACTGTGCTTTGTACTCCGTATAAACAAGGTTATCTATAGCATCAAAAGCCGAAAGAAAATCTACGATTTCAGCTTTCAAATGTGCTTGATTTGATCCGATATGAACATTAATAGGCTTCATTGCTCTTTCCCTTTAGATACAAATAAATCGCCCCAGCTTGTCTTATTCAATAGCTTGGTTGCCTGTTCGGTAGCTCTTATGTGTATTTGACTAATGCGTGATTCTTTACTTGTCGGAAGGAAATTGATGAGATGGTTTGCAAGTGTAATAAAAGCAAGAGGTGATAGCTGAGTTGCATCGTCTACTATCGATAAATCCTTTGAACTCACCGAACTATTTAGTGCGGCTAGTCGGTAGAGGTATAGTGCAGTCAGAACATTTTCAGAAAGAGGAACATCTAATGTTCCTTTCACCTCACTGCTTACTCCTTCCGAAGATAGACTACGTAAATACTCAATAAGAGGACTTTTATTACCCTCGTCTTCTAGGAGCGTCAGAAGAAAGTGATGTATTTCTTGCCAAGAATTAAAATCGACAGCCTCAAGACAGTGTAGTGGTCAACTGAT
>NZ_JBFRKI010000040.1:0-35344 GCF_041469245.1 Vibrio sp. 10N.286.51.B11
TGAACGTTCAAAGTCGTGGTCTTGATGTTGCTGTACGTAACGCGAACGACGGTATCTCAATTGCACAAACAGCTGAAGGTGCAATGAATGAGACGACTAACATCCTGCAACGTATGCGTGATTTGTCTCTACAATCTTCAAACGGCTCAAACTCAAAATCTGAGCGTGTAGCGATTCAAGAAGAAGTAACAGCGCTGAACGACGAACTGAACCGTATCGCGGAAACGACGTCTTTTGGTGGCAACAAGTTGCTTAACGGTACTCACGGTACTAAATCATTCCAAATCGGTGCAGACAACGGTGAAGCGGTAATGCTTCAACTGAAAGACATGCGCTCTGATAACGCTCAGATGGGTGGTAAGAGCTACCAAACTGAGAACGCGAAAGATAAAGATTGGAACGTTCAAGCAGGCTCTAACGACCTAAAAATGTCGTTCACTGATAACTTCGGTCAAGCACAAGAAATCGACATCAGCGCAAAAGCGGGTGACGACATCGAAGAGCTAGCAACGTACATCAACGGTCAACAAGACTCTGTTAAAGCGTCTGTAACTGAAGACGGTAAGCTACAAATGTTTACTGGTAACAACAAGGTTGAAGGCGAAGTGGCATTCTCTGGCAGCCTGGCTGGCGAACTAGGCATGCAACCTGGCAAAGACGTAACGGTTGATACTATCGACGTAACATCAGTTGGCGGCGCACAAGAGTCTGTAGTTATTATCGATGCGGCACTTAAGTATGTAGATAGCCACCGTGCTGAGCTAGGTGCTTTCCAAAACCGTTTCGACCACGCTATCAGCAACTTAGACAACATTAACGAGAACGTTAACGCATCTAAGAGCCGTATTAAAGATACCGATTTCGCGAAAGAAACGACTCAGATGACTAAGTCTCAGATCCTTTCTCAAGCTTCAAGCTCGATTCTTGCTCAAGCGAAGCAAGCTCCGAACTCGGCACTTAGCCTACTAGGTTAATCGATTAAAAAGCCACGTTGACTATAAGCGTCAACGTTAGGCTTCCACAAATTAGCTCGTGGTGAGAGATGAGCGCTAAACAGACCCAGCTTCGGCTGGGTTTTTTATTGCCTGCAATTTGGAGAAGGGGGGAGTTTTGGTGTTGGTCGTTGATTGGAAAGCGAGGTTCCCTATCACGCTCGCTCCTCACTGTAGGGAGTGACGGGAATTGGGAAATGATGGTTTCCTCGCTTACTACATCGAAGCAGTCTTTCGTCACCCCAGAATCGAGTAGAACGAGATATCAGGGATCTCTTCTGACTTTATATTCAACACTACGCTGATTAACTTAAATAATGGGGCAACTTTAGCGAATGTCGCCCTATTAATTGAAGCCCGATCACACTTTCCTTTGTTGTTGAAAAGAATATGAAAAAAAGCGCATTTTTTATTAAAGCTTCTAATTAAGGCGCCGTTAAAGGGATTGAGAGAAATGATATGTACCAATGTAAGGTGAGAGAGACACTGGTGCATAAACAAAATTGACATGTATTAGTGTGAGGTGAGAGTCACATAAGTACATTAAAAAATGCCTAAAGGAGATCAACTATGGCGATTAATGTAAGCACAAATGTGTCTGCAATGACGGCTCAGCGCTACCTAAATAGCGCGGCTGAAGGTACTCAAAAATCAATGGAGCGTTTGTCTTCTGGCTATAAAATCAATAGCGCAAAAGATGATGCTGCAGGCCTACAAATCTCTAACCGCTTAACGTCGCAAAGTCGTGGCCTAGATATGGCTGTGAAAAACGCGAATGACGGTATCTCTATTGCACAGACAGCTGAAGGTGCAATGAATGAGTCAACCAACATTCTGCAACGTATGCGTGACCTTTCTCTTCAATCTTCAAACGGTTCGAACAGCAAATCTGAACGTGTTGCGATCCAAGAAGAAGTCTCTGCTCTAAACACAGAACTTAACCGTATCGCTGAAACGACCTCTTTTGGTGGTAACAAGCTTCTGAACGGTACTTACGGCAGCCAATCTTTCCAAATCGGTGCTGACTCAGGTGAAGCAGTAATGCTATCTATGAGCAACATGCGTACTGACACTCAAGACATGGGTGGTAAGAGCTACGGCGTTACAGAAGGCAAAGATGCTTCTTGGCGTGTAGGTGCGGGTGCTGATTTAACAATCAAATACAACGATAAGTTTGGTGAAGCGCAAGAGCTATCTATCTCTGCTAAAGAAGGCAACGATATCGAAGAGCTAGCAACTTACATCAATGGTCAAAGCCAAGACGTTAAAGCGTCTGTGGGTGAAGGCGGTAAACTGCAACTTTTCGCTTCAAGCCAAAAAGTTGAAGGTGATGTTGAGTTTGGCGGCAGCCTTGCGGGCGAACTAGGTATCGGTGCTGGTAAAGACGTTACCGTTAACGATATCGACGTAACTTCTGTTGCAGGTGCAAACGAAGCAGTATCTATCATTGATGGTGCTCTAAAATCTGTTGATAGCCAACGTGCTTCTCTAGGTGCTTTCCAAAACCGTTTTGACCATGCAATCAGCAACTTAGACAACATCAACGAAAACGTTAATGCGTCTAAGAGCCGTATCAAAGATACCGATTACGCGAAAGAAACAACAGCTATGACGAAGTCTCAAATCCTACAACAGGCGAGTACTTCTATCCTAGCTCAAGCAAAACAGTCACCATCAGCAGCTCTAAGCTTATTGGGCTAAACTTACCTCGGTAAGTAGCGGTAAACTCTACTCTGGGTAGAGTTTTACTGTTTGGCTCATAAAGGAGGGAGGGAGAGTGTTATGGAAATATCATCCAACGCATCGAACATCCAGCCTTATGGCTCACCTAATGGCATTAAAATTGCAAGCGATGAAGGTAGTAGTGCGTCGAGTATTTCGCGACTAAAAGAAGCAACATCTTATGACAAGGTAGATAAATCGAAAGAGGAAGCTACCGAAGCGGCGATTCAATTAGCTCAACATAGACAAGAGTTAAATGATGAAGAGCGAGTCAAAATGGTGGAGAAGGTAAACGAGTTTATCTCCTCTCTCAATAAAGGTGTGGCTTTTAAGGTCGATGAAGAATCTGGGAGAGATGTGGTTACCATTTATGAGACCACAACCGGTGATATTATTCGCCAGATCCCTGATGAAGAAATGCTTGAAATTCTAAGACGCCTAGCAGCCCAAAACTCGAATAGTCGAATATTTGAGGTGAAGGTTTAAGTCGTATTATTGAGGTGATTTAATGAGTTTTGGCCCAATGGGGATTTCGTCTGGCATGGATATCAATTCCATGGTCAGCAAAATTGTTGATTCGGAGCGTGTACCTAAACAGCAACGAATCGACAATGAACGAACGCGAATCGATACCAGCATTAGTGCCTATGGAAGACTCAGAGAATCCCTTGATTCGATGAAAAACCTGATGACAAACTTTCGTCAGGAAAAAGCTTTTGCTGTGCGAACAGTCGAAAGTACCGATGAAGGTCTTGTCTCTGCAACCGCGACTACCGAAGCGATCGCTGGCAAATATGCCATAGATGTGTTGCAGCTTGCCCAAAGCCATAAAGTGGCTTCTGATGTACTGTCAGAGGACATGAAATTTGGCCCAGGTAAGCTGCAGGTTTCGCTTGGTGATGACAGCTTTGACGTGCAAGTTGGCGACAGATCGAGACTTATCGAAGTTGTTCGTGGTATCAACGGTGCAGATAACAACCCAGGCGTTCGTGCATCTATTATCAACGATGTCGAAGGTCCAAGACTTATTATTGCCTCGAACCAGTCTGGTTCAGATCAGCAGATCAGCATTAATGTTGAGTCAGATGCTGCCAATCCTCTGAAAAAACTCGAATATAAAACGCTTGAAGAACGTGTTAAAGCGCTAGAGAAAGCGCGCGTTGCTGCTCAAGATATTCTAGCTCTAACCCCTGCAGGAAAAGCCGTCGAACTCATTGATGAAGTGATCGCTAGCGATGACCCAAATGCGAATGAAACACTCGATAAAGATGGCAATGTCATCCCTGCATCCCAAACTGATTCTACTTCAGATGTTGACGGAGACTCTAAAAGTCTCAGCTACGGTGAGCAAGCAGCCGCCGACGGCCAAGCCGCCCTAGACGCAGCTCAAGCGGCAAAGTCTGTGATGCCTGAAGATAATATCCCTGGCTGGACTGAAACCGCGTCAGGTACGCTTTTAGATTCTTACTACACACCAGAACTTGAGCTTGATGAAAAAGCGATAGAGAAGGCACCCGATGTGCCGGGGTGGTCAAATGCTGCCTCAGGTACTCTGACCGATTCATACGTGACACCGAAAGAAGCCCAACAAAAGCTTGAGGCTGAGCAAGCGCGTATCGAAGAGAAGATTTCACAAGAAAAAGCGGAGTTGGCTGAGAAAGTTCAAAAAGGCGAACTCACCGCAGAGCAAGCCAAGAAAATTGAGCGTGCCAAATTAGAACCCGAAGAGCGCGAGCTCTTAGAGAAGGTCGATAAAGCGCAAGCAGATCTTGAACAAGCACAGCAATCTTTTGATACCTATAGTGGAATGACTGAAGTTCAGGCTGGCCAAGATTCTATGGTTGTCCTAGATGGTGTTGCTCAACTCTCTAGTAATAACAATGTGATTGAAGATGCCATTGAAGGTATTGATATTACGGTGAAAGGAAAAACGCCAAAAGATAAGCCGCCGGCAGAAATTGGTGTGGAGTACGACCGTAACAGTGTTCGCCAAGATATCGAATCCTTTGTGAGCTCTTATAACCAGTTCTATCAAGTGTCGAAAGACCTCGCGGGTGTTGATCCAACGACTGGTCAAAAAGGCCCGCTCTCTGGTGACAGTACAGTGCGTAACGCCGACTCCCGATTGAAAGGGGTGTTCTCATCAAGTATCGAAGGTGCGCCAGACAATCTAAAGTCTTTGACTGAATTCGGTATCACCACCACAAGACAAGGCTCGCTAGAAATCAACTACGATATGCTTGACCGTCAACTCAACAATAACTTTGATAAGTTGGGTGAGTTCTTTGGTGGCAACAACGGTTTCGCCAAAAAAGTGGAAGATGCGATTCAAGGTATCACAGGTATCACGGGTTCAATCCGTACTAGAGAAAAGAGCTTGGTCGAGCAAAACTACCGTTTGGTTGATGACCAAAGCGCGCTCGACCGCCGCATGGACAGCCTAGAGAGCCGTACCCACTCTAAGTTCACAGCCATGCAAGATGCGACCAGTAAGATGCAATCTCAGCTGGGCAGTATGATGAATGCGTTGGGCTAATAGATGAATAGCCAGCTACAAGAGCTTTGTGAACTCGATCAACTAATTATCTCTAAACTGGAATTTAGTGAAATTAATGCTGAAGAAATAACGCAGCTTGTCGATAACAGAGAACAGTTATTGCAAAACGTGCTTCAAATAATCGACTCACATCCCGACGTTAAGCAAAGTTCTGAATGGTTTGAAGCCATTACCAGAACCAGAAAATTAGTCGAATTGATGCAGTCTGAGACGAGTCGAGTAGGTAAGACCCTACATAAATACCGTCACGGCGCTAAATCAGTTCAACAATACAAAAAGTTTTTATAGAAGAGGTTTACTATGCGCGGTTCTTTACAGGCATATAAAAAGGTATCAGTGGATAGTCAGCTAACGGCTGCCTCACCGCATAAGATTGTACAAATGCTAATGGCCGGTGCTATCGAGCGTTTGATTCAAGGCAAAGCGGCAATGCAAGCAGGCAACATCCCAGTGAAAGGTGAGCGACTTGGTAAGGCTCTAGATATCATTATTAGCCTACGTAGTTGCCTATCTATGGACGATGGTGGCGATATTGCGAAAAACCTAGATCAACTTTATGAGTTCATGATCACGCAAATTTCTGCGGCAAATCACAAAAATGACCCACAGCCTATTGATGATGTTATCGATATTATTCGCGAAATTAAGAGCGCTTGGGACCAAATTCCGAACGAATATCACAACTTGACGTCCGCTGACGTAGGAATTTAAAGAAAAATTGCAGTTTTAACCAATCTCATATCCCTTAATTGGTTGGTTGCCTTATTTTTTTTATCAAATAAAATAGAAGCCATTAGATAGCCTAATGGCTTTTTTCGTTGCTGATTTCCTAAATTTGTCCACGTAGACCGTAATCGTTGATACTTTTCACTGGTTTATAGACTACGTTGCTCACCGTTTTTCCGCATCGCACCAAAATAAAGGCAATAATTCCTACTTATGCAAGGTTTGGCAAAACTGCTTGTCGTCGACGATAACGCTCAAGATCGTCACAATTTAAGCACAATATTAGAGTTTGTAGGAGAGAGCTGCGAAGTAATCAGCTCTGAACAAGCACGTAAAGTTGACTGGTCACTACAGTGGGCCGGCTGCATTGTTGGTACCATTAAAGGTAAAGGCTTCAACGCATTACTGAATGAGAAGCTTGTTCACGCCAATCACATCCCTTTACTGGTGATTGGCAAAAATAATCACCCGGTTGACGAATTGACTAACTATGTTGGTGAGCTCGAACTTCCTCTTAACTACCCGCAATTAAGTGATGCATTAAGACACTGTAAAGACTTCTTAGGCCGCAAAGGTGTTCAAGTTGTGTCTTCGGCACGCAAGAACACACTGTTTCGCAGCCTAGTAGGACAAAGTGCTGGCATTCAAGAAGTACGTCACTTAATTGAACAAGTCTCTTCTACGGAAGCGAACGTGCTGATTCTTGGTGAATCTGGCACAGGCAAAGAAGTTGTAGCGCGTAACATTCATTATCACTCTAAACGTCGTTCAGGGCCTTTTGTTCCTGTAAACTGTGGCGCGATTCCACCTGATTTGCTTGAAAGTGAACTATTTGGTCATGAGAAGGGCGCATTTACTGGGGCGATTACCGCACGTAAAGGCCGTTTTGAATTAGCTGAAGGTGGCACACTGTTTCTTGATGAAATTGGCGATATGCCGATGGCGATGCAAGTTAAGCTGCTACGAGTGCTGCAAGAGCGATGCTTTGAGCGCGTAGGTGGCAACAGCACCATACAAGCTGATGTCCGAGTGATTGCGGCAACACACCGCAACCTTGAAGATATGATCGACGATGATTCGTTCCGTGAAGATCTCTACTACCGCTTGAATGTATTCCCGATCGAAATGCCGGCGCTTCAAGATCGCAAAGAAGATATTCCACTGTTGCTTCAAGAGCTGATGACTCGAATGGAAGCGGAAGGCAGCATGCCTATCTGTTTCACGGCTCGTGCTATCAACTCTTTGATGGAGCATTACTGGCCGGGCAACGTTCGTGAACTGGCGAACCTGGTTGAGCGAATGGTTATCTTGTATCCAAATAGCTTGGTTGATGTGAATCATCTGCCAACTAAATATCGATACAGCGATATCCCTGAGTTCCAGCCAGAGTTTAATAGCTTTGGATCTGAAGAGGAGCAAGAGCGTGATGCACTTGCTGACTTATTCTCAGAAGATTTCAGCTTTGATCAGCAAGATGATATTGCCGACAACGCCAATGCTCCTCAAGAGTTACCGCCAGAAGGGGTTAACTTGAAAGAGCTACTCGCGGATATGGAAGTGAATATGATCAATCAAGCGTTGGAAGCGCAGGGCGGTATTGTTGCTCGTGCTGCTGACATGCTTGGAATGCGTAGAACCACTCTGGTTGAAAAAATGCGTAAATATAACTTGCAGCGATAGTGTCCAGTTTTCGATGAAAACGAAAAACTAGCACACACTTTTTAGCTATTTGGTAACTCTAGCTAAGTGAACAGATAAACCATAGTCGAGTTGTTGCTTGCTTAACTATGTGATAAATATAGCAAATAGCCTGACTCGTGTTGTACGTCTCAGGCTGTTTTAGTATTTGAGGCAAATTTTTGACATGCGCGTATCTAACGAACCAGAAAATCAATCACACCTAGATTCTGTTGAACAGCAGGTTGAGCGCTATAAGCAAGTACTCGACGTGATGCCAGCAGGGGTTATCTTGTTAGATACACACGGCGAAGTGAGAGAAGCGAACCCTGAAGCGCATCGTATTCTTGGTGTTGAGTTGGTTGGCGAGAAGTGGTTTTCAGTGATTCAAAGTGCCTTTGACCCAAAAGACGATGACGGTCATGAGATCTCATTGAAGAACGGGCGAAAAGTGCGTTTGGCGATTTCAGCCTCTACCACGGGTCAGCTGATTTTGATTACCGATCTGACCGAGACCCGACTATTGCAGTCTCGCGTGAGTGATCTTCAGCGTTTGTCTTCATTAGGTAGAATGGTGGCCTCGCTTGCCCATCAAGTGCGAACGCCTCTTTCAAGTGCGATGCTGTATGCATCAAACCTTGCCGCGCCAAATCTGCCGCCGGCAACAAAAACGCGTTTTCAATCTAAGCTTATGGATAGATTGCATGACTTAGAGAAGCAAGTGAACGACATGCTGTTGTTTGCCAAAGGTGGTGACAACAAAGTCGTTAAGCCATTTACTGTGGCTGAATTGATCACTGAATTTCACCCTATGGTGGAAGCGGCATTGAAAACTAACCAGATTGATTATTGCCAAGAAGTTGAGGGCGAACAGACTCAAATGTTCGGCAACGCCAATGCTATCGCCTCAGCGTTAAGCAACCTAGTGTTGAACGCGGTTCAAATTGCGGGTAAGGAATCGCAGATCGATGTGTTTTTTAGGCCCGTAAATGGCGAGCTTAAGATATCAGTGCAAGACAGTGGCCCCGGCGTACCGAAAGAGCTTCAAGGTAAAATAATGGAACCCTTCTTTACCACTCGTTCACAAGGTACAGGTCTAGGCTTAGCGGTTGTACAAATGGTATGTCGAGCACATGAAGGCCGACTGGAATTGATATCAGAAGAAGGCGACGGCGCATGCTTTACCATGTGTCTACCGCTTGAAAGAAGTGCTTCTTCTGAAGACTAATAAGTTTTAACTGAATTTACACTGGAGAATCCTATGGCTCAAAGCAAAGTGTTAATCGTCGAAGATGATGAAGGTCTACGCGAAGCCCTTGTCGACACACTCGCGCTTGCTGGCTATGAATGGCTGGAAGCGGATTGTGCGGAAGATGCTCTGGTCAAATTAAAATCGAACTCCGTTGATATTGTCGTATCTGACGTGCAGATGGCGGGCATGGGTGGCTTGGCACTATTGAGAAACATTAAGCAGCATTGGCCAAATTTGCCGGTATTGCTAATGACAGCGTACGCCAACATCGAAGATGCCGTTGCTGCAATGAAAGAGGGCGCTATCGACTATATGGCAAAGCCATTTGCGCCAGAAGTGCTGCTCAACATGGTCAGCCGTTATGCGCCTGTAAAGTCGGATGACAACGGCGACGCTATCGTTGCTGATGAAAAAAGTATCAAGCTAATGATGCTGGCTGATAAAGTTGCGAAAACCGATGCCAACGTCATGGTGTTGGGCCCGAGTGGTTCTGGTAAAGAGGTGATGTCTCGCTACATTCACAATGCTTCTAGCCGAAAAGATGGCCCGTTTGTCGCGATTAACTGCGCGGCGATCCCAGACAACATGTTAGAAGCGACCCTGTTTGGTTATGAAAAAGGCGCATTTACTGGCGCTATTCAAGCTTGCCCGGGGAAATTCGAGCAAGCGCAGGGCGGTACAATTCTGTTGGATGAGATCAGTGAAATGGATCTTAGCCTACAAGCCAAACTACTGCGTGTTTTGCAAGAGCGCGAAGTTGAGCGATTAGGTAGTCGTAAGAGCATCAAATTGGATGTTCGTGTATTAGCGACCAGTAACCGAGACCTTAAACAGTATGTTTCTGAAGGGAATTTCCGTGAGGATTTATACTACCGCCTGAATGTATTCCCAATTTCTTGGCCTCCATTGTGCGAGCGTAAAGGCGATATTGAGCCTTTAGCCAAGCACTTAGTTGAGCGCCACTGCACCAAACTTGGTATGCCTGTACCCGTTATGTCAGCACAAGCGATCAGCAAACTCGTCAATTATCCGTGGCCGGGCAATGTTCGCGAATTAGACAATGTGGTACAGCGTGCGCTAATATTGAGCGAACAAGAGAACATCTCTGGTGAGCATATCCTTCTTGAAGGTGTCGATTGGCAAGACGCAAGCAGCCTACAACAAATCGTCGAAGGCAGTGACGTAGCTGCGCCAGAAATTAAGCCTATTGCCGAAGCAAACCCAATCAATAAAATCGCGGCTAGCAGCGAAGGGTTAGGTAATGAGCTTAGAGATCAAGAGTATGCGATCATTCTTGAAACCCTGATTGCATGTAATGGCCGACGCAAAGATATGGCTGAAAAACTGGGCATTAGCCCTCGTACACTGCGTTACAAGTTGGCTAAAATGCGCGATGCTGGAATAGATATCCCAAACTGAGGATAGATTAGTAGTGTCAGCTTTCTGACTAGTGTAATACGATATCTAGTCAATTAAATGTGTGGCACGCTAATTGCTCTGTCAATAATATAGCTAAATAGATGGTCATAATTTTGACTCCTGAGGTAGTAGATGAGAATAGATGGTTTACAAGGCGAAATGCAGGCAATGATGGTCGAAGCTGCCAGCGCGCGTCCCGCAGCAACGGGGCAAGCGGTCGGTGCAGATTTTGGCAACATGCTGACTAATGCCATCAATAATGTGAACTCATTACAAAAGACCTCAGGTGATCTTCAAGCTCGTTTTGATAGTGGCGACCAAAGCGTATCCCTATCGGACGTGATGATTGCTCGTAATAAATCTAGTGTGGCTTTTGAGGCGACGATCCAAATTAGAAATAAATTGGTCGAATCGTACAAAGAGCTGATGAATATGCCGGTATAAGTTGGGTAGTTAAATAGTGGCAGATAATAGTCAAACAACAGATTTAACCGTAAGCGATAGCAACGACCATGCACTGATTGCAGGCTCTGAGCTAGACGGAGAAGGGCAAAATCCCGATCTAGGTGAACGCAGTTCATCGAAGTTCGATATGGCTGTCGGTGATCTTGATTTACTTCGTCAGGTCGTCTTAGTCCTTTCTATCTCTATCTGTGTAGCGCTGATTGTGATGCTGTTTTTCTGGGTAAAAGAGCCAGAAATGCGTCCATTAGGGGCTTACGAAACAGAAGAATTGATCCCCGTTCTTGATTACTTAGATCTGCAAAAGATCGATTACACGCTTGAAGGCAATACCATCTCAGTACCGGCGAGTGAGTACAACTCATTAAAGCTTAATATGGTACGAGCGGGTTTGAATCAAGAGCGAAACGCGGGTGATGACATCCTCATGCAAGACATGGGTTTTGGTGTATCACAACGTTTAGAACAAGAACGCCTTAAATTAAGCCGCGAAAGACAACTTGCCAAAGCCATTGAGCAGATGAAACAGGTGCGTAAAGCTCAGGTTTTATTGGCCCTGCCGAAGCAGAGTGTTTTTGTACGTCATAATCAAGAAGCCTCTGCTTCTGTATTCCTAACTCTAAAAACAGGTACTAACCTCAAGCAGCAAGAAGTTGATTCTGTTGTGGATATGGTGGCAAGTGCTGTTCCGGGAATGAAAACCTCACGTATTACGGTGACCGATCAGCATGGCCGATTGTTGAGCTCAGGCTCTCAAGACCCTATGTCAGCGGCGCGTCGTAAAGAACACGAGTTAGAGCGCAATCAAGAACAAGCGCTGCGTGAAAAAATTGACTCCATCCTGATTCCTATTCTTGGGTTTGGTAACTACACCGCTCAGGTTGATATCCAGCTCGATTTCAGTGCTGTGGAGCAAACCAGAAAACGTTTTGATCCGAATACACCGGCGACTCGAAGTGAATACACCTTAGAAGATTACAACAATGGAAATACGGTGGCGGGTATTCCGGGTGCGTTGAGTAACCAGCCTCCAGCGGATGCCTCAATTCCACAAGATGTGGCTCAGATGAAAGACGGCGCGATGACAGGTCAAGGCTCTGTTCACAAAGAAGCGACTCGAAACTTTGAGCTAGACACCACCATCAGTCATGAACGTAAACAGAGCGGCACGGTTAATCGTCAGACGGTTTCTGTTGCGATCAAAGACCGCCAATCCTTGAACCCAGATACGGGTGAAGTGGTTCATACGCCAATCCCGGCGAGCGAAATCAATGCGATTCGCCAAGTACTGATTGGTACGGTGGGCTTTGATGAAACTCGTGGTGATTTGCTCAACGTATTAAGCATGCAGTTTGCACCTCAAGTAACAGATGTTGTTGCTGATGTGCCAATCTGGGAGCATCCAAACTTCAATGATTGGGTTCGTTGGTTTGCAAGTGCCTTGGTTATCATTGTGGTGGTGTTGGTACTTGTTCGCCCTGCAATGAAGAAACTGCTTAACCCAGCAGCAGACAACGATGAACAGATGTACGGACCTGATGGCATGCCAATTGGTGCCGACGGCGAAACCAGCTTAATTGGTGGTGATATTGAAGGTGGTGAGCTGTTTGAATTTGGTTCAAGTATCGACTTACCAAACCTTCATAAAGACGAGGACGTGCTGAAAGCAGTACGTGCACTTGTAGCGAATGAACCAGAGCTAGCAGCTCAAGTAGTTAAGAATTGGATGGTAGATGGCTAACGAAATAGTTCCACAACAAACTGAAGGCGGTGAAGTGCTTGATGTCTCTAGCGTGGATATCGGCTCTATCTCAGGCGATGAGCGCGCTGCGATCTTGTTGCTCAGTTTAAATGAAGAAGATGCTGCTGGTATTATTCGTCACCTAGAGCCAAAGCAGGTTCAGCGTGTGGGTAGTGCGATGGCGCGAGCTACAGACCTATCCCAAGAGAAAGTAGGCGCTGTGCACCGTGCTTTCTTAGATGATATTCAGAAGTACACCAACATTGGTATGGGCAGCGAAGACTTCATGCGTAATGCGTTAGTTGCTGCTCTGGGTGAAGACAAGGCGAATAACCTTGTTGACCAAATCCTTCTCGGCACAGGTTCGAAAGGTTTGGATTCGCTTAAGTGGATGGATCCTCGTCAGGTGGCGAGCATTATCATCAACGAGCACCCTCAAATTCAAACTATTGTGTTGTCGTACCTCGATGCCGATCAATCGGCTGAGATCCTGTCTCAGTTCCCAGAGCGAGTTCGTCTGGATCTGATGATGCGTATTGCCAACCTTGAAGAAGTTCAACCTTCGGCGCTTGCTGAACTGAATGAAATCATGGAGAAACAGTTCGCGGGTCAAGCGGGTGCTCAAGCTGCCAAAATTGGTGGCCTGAAAGCCGCGGCTGAGATCATGAACTACATGGATAACAACGTGGAAGGCGTCTTGATGGATCAAATCCGTGACCAAGACGAAGACATGGCAACACAGATTCAAGATCTGATGTTTGTCTTTGAAAACCTTATTGAAGTTGATGACCAAGGTGTTCAACGACTACTACGTGATGTTCCACAAGATATTCTACAGAAAGCACTTAAAGGTGCAGATGAAGGTCTACGTGAGAAGATCTTCAAGAACATGTCTAAACGTGCTGCCGATATGATGAGAGACGATATTGAGGCGATGCCGCCAGTCAAAGTCTCTGATGTTGAAGCGGCTCAGAAAGAGATTTTGGGTATCGCGAGGAAGATGGCAGACAGTGGCGAAATTATGCTGTCTGGTGGCGCCGACGAGTTCCTTTAATACAGAAATCTCAAAAGCCCCACACTGTTGGGGCTTTTCTTTATCCAATCTCGAACCACAGATTAACTCAGTTTAACTGCTTGAATTCACAATACAGTTAAGCCACTCATAGATAGGTACTGATATGTCAGGTGATAGAAAACGCGGCTTCCTTCGCCCTGAAGAAGATAATACGGTTGCCCAACCTCAGAAATGGGGGCTGCCTGACTACACCTCTGACGTGAGCAAACAAGCCAAAGAAACCGCTTTTAACTACGACCCTAGTTGGATGCCAACGGTTGAAGAAGCCATTGAAGATGAAGAGCTGGTTCTGACTGAAGAGCAAATCGAGCTGATTAAACAAGGCGCTTATCAGGAAGGGCTGCATCAAGGCCAAGAGGCGGGCTTTAAGCAAGGCTATGAAAAAGGCAAAGAAGAAGGTTTTGCTGCCGGTCACGAAGAAGGCAACGAAGCCGGCAAGCTTGAAGGCGTAACCGCGGGTCAAGAGTACATTCAACAGCAGGTGGCCGTCTTCATGGGGCTGGCAAACCAGTTCGCTCAACCATTAGAGTTGATGAACGCTCAGGTGGAGAAGCAATTGGTCGACATGGTGCTTACCATGGTCAAAGAAGTGGTTCATGTTGAAGTGCAAACCAACCCACAAATCATATTAGATACCGTTAAAGAATCGGTAGAGTCGTTGCCGATTTCTGGTCACGCAATCACATTGAAACTCAATCCGGAAGATGTGGCGATCATTCGCTCTGCGTATGGCGAGACTGAATTGGACTGCCGTAATTGGACGCTGGTCGCAGAGCCAGCACTCAACCGTGGTGATGTACAAATTGAAGCAGGTGAGTCGAGCGTTAACTACCGTATGGAAGATCGCGTAAAGAACGTCATTCAAAACTTCTGCGGCGCAAACCGTCACCAGGGTCATGAGTAATGCTTGAGTTAGCGAACCGTCTCAGTCAGTACAAAGTCGAAGGGTTAAAATCACGACCGATTGCCTCAGGTAAGTTAGTACGCGTTGTTGGCTTAACGCTTGAAGCGACCGGCTGTAAAGCGCCAATCGGAAGTTTGTGTTTAGTCGAAACCATGTCTGGTCAGATGGAAGCCGAAGTCGTCGGTTTCTCTGGCGATAACCTATTTTTGATGCCGAGTGAGCAAATCACCGGGATCTTACCTGGCGCTCGCGTCACGCCAATGACTACCGAAAGTGGTATCCCTGTTGGAATGGAACTGCTCGGTCGAGTGATCGACGGCGTAGGTAATCCACTCGACGGTTTAGGTCCAATCTATACAGAGCAACGCGCTTCATTTAATGCGGAGCCAATCAACCCGTTAGCTCGTAAACCGATTTCTGAACCACTCGATGTCGGCTTGAAAGCCATTAATGGTTTGCTAACCGTGGGTAAAGGGCAACGTATCGGTCTGTTTGCTGGCTCTGGTGTCGGTAAATCCGTAACTCTGGGCATGATGACTCGAGGCACAACTGCGCAAGTAGTGGTCGTAGGCCTAATCGGTGAGCGTGGACGAGAAGTTAAAGAATTTATTGAAGAAATTCTTGGTGAAGATGGCCGTAAGCGTTCGGTTGTTGTGGCCGCTCCTGCCGACTCATCACCATTGATGCGCTTAAAAGGCTGTCAAACTGCGCTGGCTGTCGCCGAGTATTTCCGCGACCAAGGTTTAGATGTTCTGCTACTCATGGATTCATTGACCCGCTTTGCTCAGGCTCAGCGTGAAATTGCTCTGTCTGTGGGTGAGCCGCCAGCAACCAAAGGTTATCCGCCATCAGTCTTCGCTAAGCTTCCTGCGCTGGTGGAACGAGCAGGTAACGGCAATGATGAACAAGGTTCAATTACCGCTTTCTTTACCGTGTTAACCGAAGGCGATGACCTCCAAGATCCGATTGCCGATGCATCGCGAGCGATTCTCGATGGTCACGTTGTGTTGTCGCGTGAAATGGCTGATGCCGGTCATTATCCTGCGATTGATGTTGAGAAATCCGTCAGTCGTGTTATGCCGCAAATCACCACTGAAGAACATGTCTTGATGTCGAAAGCGGTAAGGCAAGTGCTGTCTATCTGCCGTAAAAACCAAGATTTGGTGTCGATTGGTGCTTACAAGCCAGGAACGGATCCAGCAATCGATAGTGCCTTCACGTTGAAACCAAAACTGGATGAGTACTTGCAGCAGAAGATGAAAGAGACCGTCCCATACGACATGTGCGTCAACATGTTGAAACATGTATTGGGTGGCTAACGGGTGAATAAGGTTAGTCATGGATAACGCATTAGAATTTTTGCTCGATCAAGCCAAAGATCAAGAGAACCAAGCGGTACTTGCGCTCAACAAAGCGAACTCTGAGCTGCAAGGCTACTATGAGCAGGTTGCGCAGATTGAAAAGTATCGACTGGATTACTGTCAGCAGCTCGTTGACCGCGGCAAGGCAGGCTTAACGGCGAGCCAATATGGTCACTTGAACCGCTTCTTAACTCAGTTGGATGAAACATTATCCAAACAGAGAGAAGCCGAGCACCACTTTAAAAATCAAGTCGACAACTGCCAAAGCTACTGGATGGAGTTACGCAAAAAACGTAAATCCTACGAGTGGTTGATGGAGAAAAAGCAGAAAGAGAAAGCAAAGCTGCAAGATCGAAGAGAACAAAAGCAAATGGATGAGTTTTCGACTCTGTTATACAGCCGAAAGAAGATGTGATCCTAAGCCACGAATGACGTCAGTGCTGTTCTCTATATTGTGAAAACCGAACTTATAGGCATGTTTCTTGCTCCGTTTTATATAAAATTGCGCGTTATGCCCACCAAAGGCATGAAAAGCATCCGACTTTCTTTTTGTTGCCTGATTCATGGCAGCAAAGCTAGTAGATAGAGCTTGTATATATGAATGTTAGTCTTTCCTCAAATTCAGCGACCAACAAAATGTCATCGTTGTTGGACACCGGTTCTGCCTCTTCCAAGGTAGAAGAAACCGGCGACTCTAAAGGTTTCTTTGAGTCCTTTAAAGAAGCGCTCGGCTTTGAAGAAAGTGACAGTAAAGTCGCAGCAAAAGACACAGAAAGCACTGCGAAACCTGATACTAAACAGACATCTACCGAAGGTGAAGCGTCAGCCGAAGCGAACAAAGGTGATTCCGCTGAATCAAAGGCTACTGACGAAGTGAGCGAAGCGCAAAGCAAGCAAGCAGCTTCAGAAGTAGAAGGCGAGAAAGCTGCTGATAAAACATCAGCAGAGGCTGCGTCTGGATCTGAGGCTCAGCTCAAAGCCAATTCGGGCACTGATAGCACTGTCGCTGATAAGACTGTTGCAGATGGTAAAGATGCGCAGGATACGACTAACGAATCTAAAGAACATATTGCTCAATCCCAAACTCAGGGTCCATCAGCGGTAGATGGTGCTACGCAGGCATCGCAAGCCAATGCAGCGATGAGCGAAGGCAATAAATTGCTTGGTCAATTGGATGAGGCAAACAAAACCCTAAATCAAGCGCCAAACGGCAAAGGCTTGCCTCAGCAAGGTCAGGTAGAACAAGCCCAAGGTAATATCACCGGTGCTTCTGTTGCAGGAGTTTCCGTTACGGATAAGGCGACACAACAAGCTAAGGCTGCAAATCAGGAGAAGAGCCTTGAAGTCGATTCTGAAATCGCTGTACTTACCGGAGGTAAGGGTGTTTCTCAGCTAACTGATACTGAAATTCGACAGTTGATGGATAAAGGCGTCACTCCAGAACAAATTGAAGCCAGTATGAGCCGAGAGCTGAGCCAAAAGAATGCAGCTAGTGCGGTTGCTGCCGAGCAGAGCCAAGCATTGTCAGCCGTGGATATTGAACTGGCAAAGCAAGTAGATGCCCATACCAAAGCGCTAAACCAATTGAATGGACAAATCGAATCAGAGCAGTCTGTTGTCGATAGCTTGCTTGATAAGCAACAAAGTGGCGCTAAGTTGACGGTTGATGAGCAAGCCGCTTTGGCTAAAGCGACCTCTAACCTAGACCTGTTGAATCAACAGCTCGCTAACGTTCAACAACAAGTAACAGCTTTGCTAAGTCAAGCTCCCGCTGCGAACAGTGCGTCTGGTGAACCCACTGCTATCGATTGGGATAATACGGATTCAAGCGAAACTAAAGCCTTAGCTGCGGCAGCATCAACAGCAGCTGTAGCGACGGCTACACAACAAGTGTCAGCGCAGGCCGCTTCTCAATCAGCAAACAATGCTCTTACGGACAAGGCGGCAATGCTGCACGCCAATAATGCACATGCAGCCCAACAGGCCGCAGCTCAGCAAGCTAATGTGGCTTCACCTCAGCAGCAAGCAACGTTGGATCCAGCTTTAACCGCGCAAGGAATGGCGATGAATGCAACGCCAGCTGCCACAAAAGCAGGCTCGACTGATACGCTTCTTAAAGCGGGCGCCGGTGCAGCAGCACTGTCTGGTTTGGGTAAAGCGGGTGCTAAAGAAGATTCTAAAGATTCGACCTTTGCTCAGCAGATCGCTTCTGCGGCTGGTGCACAAGGTACGGCAACGGTGGGTTCAGCACCTACGCGAGCTGAAATTCAAGCTGCTCAACAAGCGCCCTTACAGCTCACCAAAGAGCTAGCCAATGAGCAAGTGGCTGAAAAAGTACAAATGATGATGTCTAAGAACCTTAAGAACTTGGACATTCGTCTCGACCCACCAGAATTGGGCCAAATGAAAATCCGCATGACCATGAATAATGACGTGGCAAACGTGCACTTTACGGTGAGTAATCAGCAAGCGAGAGATGTGATTGAACAAACCTTACCTCGCTTGAGAGAGATGCTTGCTCAGCAAGGTCTGCAGCTTGCCGATTCGTCTGTTCAACAACAGAACTCCGGTCAGGGACAAGATAGATACAACAATGGTGAGCAACAATCCGGCGCTAACCGCACAAATGATACGCAAGGTGATGAAAACCTTGATAGTGGCAGCAATCTTGAATTGAATGTCGCATCAAAGCGTGATGGAATTAGTTATTATGCCTAATATCAGGCTAAGAACGCTTGGTTAATAGAAAAAACCAGTTAATAAAAAGAACCATCAGTTAATCGCAAGAACAGGAAGTTAGAGTAAGATATGGCCGAAGAACAAGATGCACCTAAAGGGAAGAGCAAGCTCCTTATAATTATTATTGCCGTAGTTGTGTTACTGCTTGGTATAGGTGGTGCGCTGTACTTTTTCTTAGGTTCTGACGATAGCGCCTCTGAATCTCAGTCTCAGCCAGCAACGGCTGTGGTCGCTGCAGAGCCGGTTATGTATGTTAATATTCCTCAGCCCTTCTTGTTTAATGTGACAGGTGACAAAAAAGATCGCCTAGTTCAGATAAAAGCACAGCTCATGGTACGTGGCAGTAAGAATGAAGACCTGGCTCGTTACCACTCTCCACTTGTAGAAAGTACGCTACTGGCCACGTTCGCTTCGGCAACGGTTGATCAATTGCGCTCACCAACAGGCCGCGTGGAACTGCGTAATAAGGCAACAGAAGATATTAAAGCAAGCCTGGCTCAAGCTGTTGGCCAGCCTGTGATTGAAAAAGTGTTATTCACTGACTTCGTAATTCAATAGGTAATTTGTGACCGATTTATTAAGCCAAGACGAAATTGATGCGCTGTTACATGGCGTTGATGATGTTGAAGAAGTTGAAGATGTCTTAGAAACCGAAAATGACAATGCAGTCAATTTCGACTTCTCATCTCAAGATCGAATCGTCCGTGGTCGAATGCCGACCCTTGAACTTATTAACGAGCGCTTCGCACGTCATATGCGTATCAGCTTGTTTAATATGTTACGTAAAACGGCTGAAGTGTCGATCAACGGCGTACAGATGATGAAGTTTGGTGAGTACCAAAACACATTGTATGTACCCACCAGTTTAAACATGGTTCGTTTCCGTCCATTGAAAGGTACGGCACTCATCACCATGGAAGCTCGTCTGGTTTTCATTCTCGTAGAGAACTTTTTTGGCGGTGATGGTCGTTTCCACGCCAAGATTGAAGGTCGTGAATTCACGCCTACTGAAAGACGAATCATTCAGTTACTGCTGAAAATTGTTTTTGAAGATTACAAAGAAGCTTGGTCGCCAGTGATGGGGGTTGAGTTTGAATACTTGGATTCCGAAGTGAACCCAAGTATGGCGAACATTGTGAGCCCAACCGAAGTGATTGTTGTGAGTTCGTTCCACATTGAAGTGGATGGCGGTGGTGGTGACTTCCACGTTGTCATGCCTTACTCCATGGTTGAGCCGATCCGTGAACTGCTTGATGCGGGTGTTCAATCAGACAAGATGGAAACCGATGTTCGTTGGAGTACCGCACTGCGTGATGAGATCATGGATGTGCCCGTCAATTTCCGCGTGAATTTGCTAGAGCAAGATATTTCCCTTCGTGATCTGATGGAGCTGCGCCCTGGTGATGTTATCCCAATGAACATGCCTGAGCACGCAACCATGTTTGTCGAAGAACTGCCGACTTATCGTGTGAAAATGGGCCGTTCTGGTGAGAAGCTTGCAGTACAGATTTCGGAAAAAATTCAAAGACCACATGTGGTTAAAACTGATCTCGCTTTTCTAGGTAAAGACTTATTGTCTGAGCTCGAAAACAGTGATGATGACGACGAATAGTAAAATAGATAAAAGTATAGGAATTGGTAATGGAACCTAGTGAAGATCAAAAGCTAGCAGACGAATGGGCTGCAGCACTTGGTGAAGATCCTTCAGCGCCGTTAATTGATGTTGATGATGTGCTTGCGGCACCACTTGATGAGCTAACCGATTCATCATCTCCGATTTCTGAAGATGAGCGTCGTAAGCTGGATACCATTATGGATATTCCAGTGACTATTTCGATGGAAGTTGGTCGCTCTCAGATCAGTATCCGTAATTTACTTCAGTTGAACCAAGGTTCGGTTGTTGAGCTAGATAGAATTGCTGGTGAGTCACTGGATGTGATGGTAAACGGTACCTTGATTGCTCATGGTGAAGTGGTTGTGGTGAACGACAAGTTTGGTATTCGTTTGACTGACGTTATTAGCCAAACAGAACGAATTAAGAAGCTGCGTTAATGAGCTTTTTGTCTCAAAGACTTGCGGGCTCTTTTCTCGGAATGACAGGTTTGTTACGAGGAATCTTGGGAGTAGGGCTATTAACGGCTCCTTCCATTGCCTTTGCAGCAACACCGCCTTCTCTCGATTTAGCGACCACCTTTGGGTCGCTAATTTTCGTTATAGCCTTCATTTTATTTATTGCTTGGCTACTCAAGCGAATGCAAGTACCTGCGATGTCGAATCAACAAGGTTTGGCGATTGTTAGGCAAATCCCTGTTGGTACTAAAGAGCGTATCGCTATTGTGCAAGCGGGTGATGAACAGTTCTTGGTAGGGATTACCACACAATCGATTCAGCTGATCTCTAAGCTCGATAAACCTCTTACTCAGGAGATGCTGGAAAAAAGTACATTTTCAAGTCAGCTTTCCCAGCTAATAAAAAAAGATGCAAACAAGTAACGGACTTTTGAACTCCTCTTACTTTCACCAAGCCGGAGCTTTCCGAGCGGTGAAAGTGTGGTTGGTTCAGCTTATTCTCCTATGCTCAATCGTATTCAGTGTGTCGGTATTTGCACAAGCTGAAGACGGCACCGTCATTCCTGCGAATACCGCTGGCTCGGAATCGGTCACTATCAGCACGATGGAACAAGACCAAGCCAAATCGACAACCATGACCACGGGCAGCTTGACTGGCAATGGTGGCGGCATACCTGCCTTTACCATGACAACCAATGCCAATGGCGGTGAAGACTACTCGATTAACCTGCAAATTCTCGCGTTAATGACCATGCTTGGCTTCTTGCCGGCGATGGTGATTTTGATGACATCGTTCACTCGTATTGTGGTTGTGATGTCTATCTTGCGTCAGGCGATGGGTCTACAACAAACACCGTCTAACCAAGTCATTATTGGTATCGCGATATTCTTGACCTTCTTCATCATGTCGCCAGTGATTAATCAAGTTAACGAACAAGCAGTTCAGCCTTATCTTAATGAACAGATATCGGCACGACAGGCATTTGATGTTGCCCAAAAACCGATTAAATCCTTCATGCTCAAGCAGACTCGAATCAAAGATCTTGAAACCTTTGTTGAGATTTCTGGCGCGGAAGTGACTAACCCTGAAGATGTTTCGATGGCGGTTCTGATTCCAGCATTTATCACATCGGAATTAAAAACGGCTTTCCAAATCGGATTTATGCTGTTCTTGCCTTTCCTAATCATCGACTTGGTGGTGGCATCGGTATTGATGGCTATGGGTATGATGATGTTGTCACCGATGATTGTATCGCTGCCGTTTAAGTTGATGCTGTTTGTTCTTGTTGATGGCTGGAACTTGATACTCTCCACACTCGCCGGCAGTTTTGCCTTGTAGCTGGGGGAATAATGAATCCTGAAATATTCGTAGAGTTGTTCCGAGATGCCCTTTGGATGGTATTAATCATGGTTTGCGCCATCATTATTCCTAGCCTGCTGATCGGTTTGGTTGTGGCTGTTTTCCAAGCTGCGACCTCAATCAACGAACAAACCCTGAGTTTCCTGCCGCGTTTGATCGTAACTTTGTTGGCGTTGATGCTATTCGCACACTGGATGACCCAGATGATGATGGAGTTCTTTTTTGAGCTCATCGAACGCTTGCCGCAAGTTCTGTATTAAACCGATATGGAATACCCAACGAGCCTTGTACTAGAGTGGTTAGCCAATTATTTTTGGCCATACACTCGCATCTCAGCGATGCTGATGGTGATGACGGTAACAGGGGCACGCTTCGTGTCGCCGCGTATTCGTCTGTATTTAGGCTTGGCGATCACTTTTGCGGTGATGCCTGCGATTCCGGCCGTTCCCAAAGAGATTGAACTTCTGTCCTTTCAAGGCTTCCTGACTGTCTTCGAGCAAATTGTGATTGGCGTGGCCATGGGTTTTGTTACCCAGTTCATGATTCAAACCTTTGTTATGCTGGGTCAGATCCTCGGTATGCAATCGAGCTTGGGTTTTGCATCAATGGTCGACCCGGCTAACGGGCAAAATACGCCGGTACTTGGTCAGCTGTTCATGCTGCTAGCGACCATGTTTTTTTTGGCGACCGATGGTCACTTGAAAATGCTGCAGCTGGTGGTGTTTAGTTTTAAGACCTTGCCGATTGGCAGTGGCTCTCTAACCTCTGTGGATTTTCGAGAGCTCGCGTTGTGGCTCGGCATCATGTTCAAAACGGCATTAGCGATGTCATTGTCGGGGATTATTGCGCTGCTAACGATTAACCTTTCTTTTGGTGTAATGACGCGTGCGGCACCTCAATTAAACATCTTTTCTTTGGGTTTTGCATTTGCGCTACTCGTGGGTCTGTTACTTTGTTGGTATATCCTTGGCGGCTTGTATAGTCACTATGAGCTATTCTGGATGCAGGGCGAACAACAGATATGTCGTCTAATCCGGTTAGATTGCTAGGAGACTGAAATGGCAGAGTCAGACGGTCAAGAACGCACAGAAGACGCCACGCCCAAACGCTTGCAACAGGCCAAAGAGAAAGGGCAGGTTGCAAGGTCAAAAGAGCTAGCGTCAGCATCGGTATTAATTGTCGGTGCGATTGCTTTAATGTGGTTTGGCGAATCGATGGCGAAGGCTTTGTTCGAGGCGATGCAACGCCTGTTCTCTTTGAGTCGCGACGAGATCTTTGACACTAACAAACTCCTAGAAATCGCTGGTGGTGCACTGGTGAACCTGCTGTTCCCGCTGTTTTTGATACTGATAACTTTGTTTGTTGCTGCCGTCATCGGCGCTGCGGGTGTCGGTGGGATTAACTTCTCAATGCAAGCGGCGATGCCAAAGGCGTCTAAGCTCAACCCACTCAGTGGTATCAAGCGTATGTTTGGCCTGCAAAGTTGGGTTGAACTGCTCAAGTCTATTCTTAAAGTAGCGCTCGTATCGGGGATGGCGATTTATCTGATTCAAGCCTCTCAGCATGATTTAATGCAGCTGAGCATGGACGTCTATCCACAAAACATCTTCCATGCCTTGGATATCTTGCTCAACTTTATTCTGTTGATCAGTTGTTCTTTGTTGATTGTTGTGGCGATTGATATCCCATTCCAGATTTGGCAACACGCTGATCAGCTGAAGATGACTAAGCAAGAGGTGAAAGACGAATTCAAAGACACCGAGGGTAAGCCTGAGGTGAAAGGTCGAATTCGCATGTTGCAAAGGGAGGCGGCTCAGCGTCGTATGATGGCCGATGTGCCGCAAGCGGACGTGATAGTCACCAACCCAGAGCACTTCTCAGTGGCGCTGCGCTACAAGCAGAATCAAGACAAAGCACCAATTGTGGTTGCTAAAGGTGTCGACCACATGGCGATGAAGATCCGAGAGATTGCGCGTGAAAATGACATCTATATCGTTCCAGCGCCGCCATTGGCGAGGGCGCTTTATCATACCACTGAGCTAGAACAACAAATTCCTGACGGTCTGTTTACAGCAGTTGCACAAGTGCTTGCATATGTTTTCCAGCTTAAACAGTACCGAAAACGAGGTGGTGAGCGACCAAAGCTGCAAGATTCTAATATGCCGATCCCACCTGATTTACGTCATTAGATCAATTGCTTGAGCTCTGCGTGATGAACCCTGATAATAGCGAGCTAGCTAATCTTCCTTTTATAGAGGTGATGGCGATAATTTGACGTGAGATGTTGGTACAGTGTTTGCTGTAGTAGCCTGAACATTATAAGCCCATAGCAAACAGCCCTGACTAAGACCTAATCCACTTGTTCAGAGAGCTACAACATAGCGAAACTGTCTAGATTTATGAAATTCTCCCTGCCTTTTGTGGACAAGCTACCTAAAATCCCTAACCGTGCCATGCCTGCGATTGGTGCACCTGTTATGGTACTTGCAACGCTTGCTATGGTGGTGTTGCCCATTCCAGCTTTCTTGTTGGATATGTTCTTCACCTTCAATATTGCACTGTCTATGGTTGTGCTATTGGTATCGGTTTATACCCGCAGGCCTTTAGATTTCGCTGCATTCCCGACCGTCCTGCTGATTGCGACTCTACTTCGATTGGCCTTGAACGTTGCTTCGACACGCGTGGTATTGCTCCATGGTCACGAAGGTGGCGACGCGGCAGGTAACGTGATTGAAGCCTTCGGTAACGTGGTTATCGGTGGTAACTACGCGGTTGGTTTAGTGGTGTTCTTGATTCTTATGATCATCAACTTCATGGTTGTAACCAAAGGTGCGGGTCGTATCTCGGAAGTAAGCGCGCGTTTCACGTTAGACGCCTTACCGGGTAAACAGATGGCAATCGATGCCGACTTGAACGCAGGTTTGATCGACCAAGACCAAGCGCGTCTGAGACGTTTTGAAGTCACCAAAGAAGCTGACTTCTACGGTTCGATGGACGGTGCTTCTAAGTTTGTTAAAGGCGATGCGATCGCTGGTATCTTAATCTTATTCATCAACATCATTGGTGGCTTGAGCATTGGTATGGCTCAGTTTGATCTTGGTTTTGGTGAAGCAATCGAAATCTACACGCTACTGACTATTGGTGATGGTCTGGTTGCACAAATTCCATCTCTATTACTGTCTATTGCAGCTGCGATGATGGTAACGCGCCAAAATACTGATGAAGATATGGGTGAGCAACTTGTCTTCCAGATGTTCGACAATCCAAAAGCCTTGATGATCACCGCCGCCATCCTTGGCATCATGGGTATTGTTCCGGGTATGCCACATTTCTCGTTCTTGAGCCTTGCCATCGTTGCAGGCGCGGGGGCGTATTACATCGATAAAAAGAACAAGAAGAAGGCGGAAGAGCCTAACCTTCCGGCGACAGTTGAAGCGAATGGAGAAGTAGGCTCTCAGAAGGAGCTCTCTTGGGATGATGTTCAACCTGTCGATATTATTGGTTTAGAAGTGGGTTACCGTTTAATTCCTTTGGTTGATAGAGACCAAGGTGGTGAATTGCTTGAACGCGTTAAAGGTGTGCGTAAAAAGCTGTCTCAAGACTTTGGTTTCTTGATCCCAGCGGTACACATTCGCGATAACCTAGAACTGACACCAAACAGCTACCGTATTACCCTGATGGGTGTTGCTGTGGGTGAAGCTGAGATTAAGCCAGACATGGAGCTCGCGATTAACCCGGGCCAAGTCTATGGCATGATCGATGGCGAGCCGACGATTGACCCTGCCTTTGGCCTTGAAGCGGTTTGGATTCGTGAAGAGCAGCGTGAACACGCACAAGCTCTAGGTTATACCGTTGTAGATTCTTCTACAGTACTGGCGACACACCTTAGCCAGCTGCTAACCAACAACGCATCGCAGCTCATTGGCCACGAAGAAGTTCAGAACTTACTTGAGATGCTCAGCCGCTCAACACCTAAGCTGGTGGAAGGTTTTGTACCGGATCAATTGCAGTTGGGTGTGGTTGTGAAAGTGCTACAGAACCTGCTGAATGAAGCGATTCCAATTCGTGACATTCGAACCATAGTCCAAACTTTGTCGGAGTATTCAGGTAAGAGTCAAGAACCTGACATACTTACTGCGGCGGTTCGCATCTCATTGAAACGATTAATTGTTCAGGAAATCAATGGTATAGAGCCCGAGTTACCAGTGATAACCTTGATTCCTGAGCTGGAACAAATCTTGCATCAAACCATGCAGGCATCCGGCGGAGAATCTGCTGGTATTGAACCTGGTTTAGCCGAACGTTTACAGACCTCTCTCAGCCACGCTACACAAGAGCAAGAGCTGAAAGGTGAGCCCGCGGTACTATTGACCTCTGGCGTGTTGCGTTCGACTCTGGCTAAGTTCGTGAAGAACACGATCCCAAGCTTGCGAGTCTTGTCTTACCAAGAAATACCGGACGAAAAGCAGATACGTATAGTACAAGCTGTTGGTAATTAAGCCGCCTAATTAGAACGGACAATCGAATTGAAAATTAAACGATTTTTTGCAAAAGATATGCGAACGGCTCTGCTCCAAGTTAAAGAAGAACTTGGTTCAGAAGCGGTGATCATGTCTAACAAAAAGGTCGCAGGTGGCGTGGAAATTGTTGCCGCTATTGATGGCGAATCCAGCCCGTCGACAGCGAGCCAGAGATTAAATAAACCTCAGCAGCCTGCACAAAGCCAATATACGCAAATGGCCGCGCCCGCAGCTCCTGCTGGGCGACGTCAACTAGACGATGACAAGGTTAGCCTACAGTCGAATGTTGAAGGTGGACGCTCAATGACTAAGCGCTTTGCGAATATGCTTAAGCAATACAGTCATGGCGCCGATGATGAGCCACAGCATCGTGCAGAAAATGAAGATTCATTGTCAGCATTGCTCAATCGCCAATCAAGCACGGGCCATAAGCCTCATAGTCATCAGACTCAAAGCAATTTGCAGTCTCATGGCCATCAGCAATCTCACGGTAACCAACAGTCTCACGGAAATCTTGATTCTGCATTTGCTCGTGAAACGGGTTTGTCTAAGTTGATTGCTGAAGACCGCAGAGTAGAGCGCCCGACACCTCGCTTGGATCCTACCCGTTATGATCGTGGTCGAGAGAACACTCAGTCCAAAGGTTCTGATACTGAAATGGAAACGATGCGCGAAGAGATGACCTCAATTCGTCGTCTGTTAGAGCATCAAGTTTCTGGGTTGATGTGGCAAGAAGTTGAGCGCCGTGAACCACTGAGAGCCATGCTTATTAAGCGCCTTGAACGTATGGGTGTATCTGCAGAGCTTGCCGATCAAATGGCTTGCTACATTCCTGAAGATACTAAACCTGCACGTGCATGGAAGGCTCTGTTAGCTCTGGTTGCTGACCAAATCTCCGTTACACAAAAAGATATTTTAAAACGCGGCGGTATTGTGGCTCTACTTGGCCCAACCGGCGTGGGTAAAACAACGACTGTTGCAAAGCTAGCTGCACGTGCTGCAATGGAATATGGCGCTGATAACGTCGCACTAGTGACAACTGACACATATCGTATAGGTGCACATGAGCAGTTATCGATCTACGGCCGAATTATGGGTTGTCCTGTAAGAGTTGCTAAAGATTCTAGCGAACTGGCCGATGTAATATATCAGTTACGTAATCGTCGCCTGATTCTGGTCGATACTGCAGGCATGGGACAACGAGATGTTCGCCTATCTGAGCAGTTAGACACATTGATGCAAGAGAGTGGTTCCGTTATCAATAGCTACCTTGTGTTGCCTGCAACCGCGCAACGCAAAGTGCTGCAAGAAACAATTGAACACTTTAGAAGAATCCCGTTGTCGGGATGCATCATGACTAAGCTGGATGAATCCCTAAGTCTAGGTGAATTCATCAGTGTCGTAATACAAAATGCATTACCAGTTGCTTACATAGCAAATGGTCAACGAGTTCCTGAAGATATCGTTATAGCTCAGCCAAAGTACATGATTGCTAAGGCTAATGAGCTATTAGAAAAATCTACAGAGAATGAACCTCATTACTGGAATAGCGATTCTGAAGGGCTCTAGGCGGCGGATAAATATGAATGAAAATATGATACATGACCAAGCTAGCGGCCTCCGTCGCTTAACCAAGCCTTCACTCACAAAAGTTATCGCTGTAACCGGTGGTAAGGGAGGCGTTGGTAAATCTAATGTGACGTTAGGTATGGCTATTTGCATGGCGCGCCAAGGCAAAAAAGTCATGGTGCTAGATGCCGATTTAGGACTAGCGAACGTCGATATCATGCTAGGTATTCGTTCTAAACGAAACCTTGGGCATGTGTTGGCTGGCGAATGTGAACTTAAGGATGCGATTGTCGAAGGGCCGCACGGAATTAAAATTATTCCAGCGACATCGGGCACTCAAAGCATGACTGAACTTTCACACGCACAGCATGCTGGTTTGATTCGCGCATTCGGTTCGCTTGAAGACGAGATGGATATCTTGTTGGTTGATACCGCAGCCGGTATTTCGGACATGGTGATCAGCTTCTCAAGAGCGGCGCAAGACGTGGTTGTCGTGGTATGTGATGAACCTACCTCGATCACGGATGCATATGCTTTGATTAAGCTTTTAAGCAGAGAACACCAAGTTCAGCGATTCAAAGTTGTTGCAAATATGGTCAGAAGCTACCGCGAAGGCCGAGAATTATTTGCAAAGTTGACTTTGGTCACAGAGCGCTTCTTGAATGTGAGCCTCGAACTCGTAGCATGTATTCCTTTAGATGATAAAGTACGTCAATCAGTCAAGAGACAGAAAATCGTAGTCGATGCGTTTCCTCGCTCTCCAGCTGCATTGGCAATCAGCTCTTTGGCTAACAAAGCCTTGACCTGGCCAATACCAAAAACACCGAGCGGACACTTGGAGTTCTTTGTTGAAAGGCTGCTGAATCGTACTGAATTTATAGAGGAACCATTTGGTGAATAAAGCGCTTACTTACGACCAACACGCTAATCACAATAGCCAACAGGCTTTTTTTGAGAAGTACTCTGTGTTGGTTAAACGTATCGCTCATCACTTGTTGGGGCGATTACCGCCTAATGTATTGGTTGATGACTTAATTCAAGCTGGCATGATCGGCTTGATTGAAGCGCAACAAAACTATGATGGTACCAAAGGCGCAAGCTTTGAGACGTATGCTGGTATTCGGATTCGCGGGGCAATGTTGGATGACATTCGCCGTGGGGACTGGGTGCCGAGATCGGTTCATAAGAACAATCGAGAAATCAGCAGTGCAATTGCGGAATTAGAGGGTATCCTCAACCGCGACCCGAGTGATGCCGAAGTGGCAAAACACATGGGGCTCAGTTTAGAGCAGTATCACAGTGCTTTAACTGACATTAATTGCTCAAGACTGGTTGGAATTGAAGATTTAGGCGTCTCAGATGATGTAATATCTCCGAATGAAGACTCTCAAGATAATACGCCTTTTCAAGGGGTTGCTGATGAGTCATTCCGCCAAGCTTTGATCGATTCGATAAAACAACTTCCGGAAAGGGAAGGCCTTGTGCTTTCGCTTTATTACGACGAAGAACTCAATTTAAAAGAGATTGGGGAAGTGTTAGGTGTCAGCGAATCTCGTGTCAGCCAAATACTGAGCCAATCTATGCAGCGTTTACGCACTAAGTTAAGTGCTTGGACACAGAACGACTAACAACACTGATCCTATTCAGTGGAGGCTAATTTGAACAAAAACATGAAAATTCTCATTGTTGATGATTTTTCAACGATGCGCCGAATTGTTAAAAACCTACTTCGCGATTTAGGTTTCAACAACACTCAAGAAGCAGATGATGGCTTGACCGCGTTACCTATGCTGAAAAAAGGCGAATTTGATTTCGTGGTAACTGACTGGAACATGCCAGGCATGCAAGGGATTGACCTGCTTAAACACATTCGCGCAGACGCAGAACTTAAGCACCTTCCAGTGCTTATGATCACAGCTGAAGCGAAGCGTGAGCAGATCATCGAAGCTGCGCAAGCGGGTGTTAATGGTTACATTGTGAAGCCTTTCACTGCTGCAACGCTGAAAGAGAAACTTGATAAGATTTTTGATCGCTTATAAGCATCAATAAATTTAGGCACTTCTAGGTAAACACTGACTGATAAGTTATCTGTTTATCTCGATAGCCTAAGCGCACAAAGTATGCGGAGTAAGGCCGAATTCAGGATGATTTCATTAGAACAAGCAAAAAAATTAGTAGAGCTGCTTGAGAACGATGAGCAGCAAAATGCTGATTCTCTTGTGAGAAGCATTTATGAAGATAACTTTAGTCTTCAAGACAATCCAATGCTTCAAGAAATAGGAAGTCTGACACGCGACCTCCACGACTCTTTGACTCAATTCAATTTCGATGAACGCATCAGCGTTATCGCAAATGACGAAATCCCTGATGCAAGGGATCGCCTTCAGTATGTCATTGATAAAACGGAAGTTGCGGCAAATAAGACGATGGACGCTGTCGATCGCTGTATGCCAATCGCAGACAACCTACACGAGTGTTTACTTCAAGTAAGGCCTCAATGGAATGAACTGATGCATGGCCGCATTGAGCTGGCACAATTTAAAGCTTTATGTCACCGCATTGATGGATTGCTTGTCCAAGTAGAAGGCGACAGTACTGAACTACGCGGACAATTGACTGAAATCTTGATGGCTCAGGATTTCCAAGATTTAACTGGGCAGATAATCAGCAAAGTTATTACCTTGGTGAATGAGGTGGAAGGACGTTTGGTCGAGATTCTCACGGTATTCGGTGCGAATCAAAAAGAGCCAACTCCAGAGTCAGAGAAGAAAGCATCGATTGCGCCTGAAGGTCCAATTATGAACCCAGAAGAGCGCGAAGACGCTGTCGCATCTCAAGATGAAGTCGACGATTTGTTATCCAGTCTTGGATTTTAAAGGTAACGTATGAGCTACGATTTAGACGAAGATATTCTTCAGGACTTTTTAGTCGAAGCAGGAGAGATCCTTGAACTCCTATCAGAACAACTGGTAGAGCTTGAGAATAACCCTGACGACAAAGACCTATTAAATGCTATTTTCCGTGGTTTCCATACAGTAAAAGGTGGTGCTGGTTTCCTAGCATTAACTGAGCTGGTGGATACTTGTCATGGTGCTGAGAATGTGTTCGACATTCTGCGAAACGGCCAACGCAGCGTAACATCAGGTTTGATGGATACCATGCTGCAGGCGCTAGATACAGTCAATGTACAGTTTCGCGCCGTGCAAGATCAGGAACCTTTAGTGCCAGCCGACCAATCTTTATTGGATGAACTTCACCGTCTCTGTAAACCAGAGTCTGCGGATGAAGTGGCACCAGTAGAAGCGCCTGCACCTATTATCCCTGAACCTGTTGTTGCAGCGCCTGAGCCTGTTATTGCTCCGGAACCTACTGCTGAAAGCTCAAACATCAATGCATCTTCAGTCGATGATATCTCTGAAGATGAGTTTGAACGCTTGCTTGATGAGCTTCACGGTAAAGGTGGTTCACCAACAGCGCCTTCTGCACCAACACCGCCGCCAGCACCCGCTGCACCTCAGTCTGTTGCTGACAGTGGTGATATTACTGATGACGAATTTGAAAAGTTATTAGATGAATTGCACGGTGCGGGTAAGAGCCCGACAGCGGCAAGTTCAACGCCTCCTCCACCGCCAACGCCGCCAACGCCGCCAACGCCGCCAACGCCGCCAACGCCGCCAGCAGCACCTGTTTCGGCGATGTCTGAAGGCGATGATCTGATGACTGACGAAGAGTTCGAGAAGTTACTTGACCAACTACATGGCTCAGGTAATGGACCTTCGATTGAAGAATTGGATGCCGCGACTAAGCCAGCAGAAGTTAAGGCAGTAGCACCTCAAGCTGCGCCTAAACCTGCTGCGCCAGTTGCCGTTAAAGCTGAGCCAAAACCGAGCGCTCCAGCAAAAGCTGAAGTTAAAGTGCCGGCTAAGAAGCAACAAGCTGAAGCGACAGTTCGTGTTGATACATCAACACTGGACACCATCATGAACATGGTGGGTGAACTGGTATTGGTGCGTAACCGACTAGTCAGCCTAGGCCTCAACAGCAACGACGAAGAAATGTCGAAAGCTGTCTCTAACTTAGATGTTGTTACTGCAGACCTTCAAGGTGCGGTAATGAAGACTCGTATGCAGCCGATCAAGAAAGTATTTGGTCGCTTCCCACGAGTTGTCCGTGACCTTGCTCGTAGCTTGAAGAAAGACATCGTTCTTGAAATGCGTGGCGAAGAAACGGACCTTGATAAAAACTTAGTAGAAGCACTTGCTGATCCCCTGATTCACTTGGTGAGAAACTCTGTCGATCATGGTATTGAAATGCCAAACGACCGTGTTGCTGCGGGTAAATCACAAACGGGTAAAGTGATTCTGTCTGCCTCTCAAGAAGGTGACCACATTGAACTGGCTATCGTTGATGACGGTGGCGGTATGGACCCTGATAAGCTTCGTGCTATCGCGGTTAAACGTGGCCTGATGGATGAAGATGCAGCGTCTCGCTTATCAAATAAAGAGTGTTTCAACCTGATTTTTGCTCCTGGCTTCTCAAGCAAAGAGCAGATCTCGGATATCTCTGGTCGTGGTGTGGGCATGGACGTTGTGAAAACAGCGATCAACACACTGAACGGCTCTATTGATATTGATTCAGAAATGGGACAGGGCACCAAGATCACCATCAAGGTTCCACTAACCCTAGCGATTCTACCAACCTTGATGGTCGGTGTTGCCGGTCATCCATTTGCATTGCCATTGGCTTCTGTAAACGAGATCTTCCACCTAGATTTAAGCCGCACAAACGTGGTTGATGGCCAGCTGACGATTATCGTTCGCGATAAGTCTATTCCGTTGTTCTACTTGCAAAACTGGCTTGCTCCTAAAGCGGGTATTGTTGAGCTGCGTAAAGGGCACGGCCATGTTGTTATCGTACAACTTGGTAGCCAACGTGTTGGTTTTGTTGTCGATACGCTTATCGGTCAAGAAGAAGTCGTGATCAAGCCGCTTGATAAGCTTCTGCAAGGCACGCCAGGAATGGCAGGTGCGACAATTACAAGTGACGGACACATAGCATTGATTCTAGATGTGCCGGACTTGTTGAAGCAGTACGCAGCTGCGTCAAGAATTTAATTTAAGGATAAATATGGCGATTAAAGTATTAGTCGTTGATGATTCGAGTTTCTTTCGTCGTCGCGTTAGCGAGATCATCAACTCAGAGGCTCGCCTAGAAGTCATTGATGTAGCAGTAAACGGTAAAGAAGCCGTTGAAAAAGCGAAACAGCTAAGACCTGACGTAATCATGATGGATGTTGAAATGCCTGTCATGGACGGTATCACTGCCGTTCGTGAAATCATGGCCGCGTCTCCAACGCCTATTTTGATGTTTTCATCGTTAACGCATGATGGAGCGAGAGCAACGTTAGATGCGTTAGATGCAGGTGCTCTCGACTTCCTTCCTAAGAAGTTTGAAGACATTGCACGTAACCGCGACGATGCAGTTGCATTGCTTCAACAGCGTGTGATTCAGATTGCAGCGAAGCGTGCATTTATGCGTCGTGCTCCTATTGCGCCGAGAGCGACTGCGACGACTTCAACATCTACGCTATTGCGCCAGCCGATTTCAACAGCAGCTTCGACTTCGACAGCGAAGCCTGCGGTTGCATCAACGGCGAAATTCAGAGCGTCAGGTAAGAAGTATCAATTAACAGCCATTGGTACTTCGACTGGCGGCCCTGTTGCTCTACAGAAGATTTTGACTCGCATCCCTGCACACTACCCACATCCAATTGTGTTAGTTCAGCATATGCCAGCAACATTCACAGCGGCTTTTGCTAGTCGCTTGAACACCTTGTGTAAGATTGAAGTTCGCGAAGCGCAAGACGGTGATGTGTTAAAACCTGGCGTGGCGTATCTTGCTCCAGGTGGTAAACAGATGATGGTTGATGGCCGCGCAGGGTCTGCACGTCTAAGAATTATCGATGGCGGCGACCGCATGAACTACAAGCCTTGTGTGGATGTCACATTCGGCTCTGCAGCGAAGATCTACGGCGACAAAGTGTTGTCTATGATCCTGACTGGTATGGGCGCAGATGGTCGAGAAGGTTCGCGTATGTTGAAAACTGCGGGCTCGACAATTTGGGCACAAGACGAAGATAGCTGTGTTGTATATGGTATGCCTCAAGCTGTAGCAAAAGCTGGCATTTCTACTGAAGACCTCCCTCTAGACCGTATCGCGGAAAGGATCTTGGTCGAAGTTGGGTTAGCTTAGGTAAATCGAAATGATTGTTTGGAGTGTTGCAAACCAAAAAGGTGGTGTTGGTAAAACGACCACGACCGTGACTCTAGCAGGTTTACTTGCGTTGAAGGGGCACCGTGTTCTGTTGGTTGATACTGACCCACATGCATCACTGACCACCTATCTGGGTTACGATTCAGATACGGTGGAATCGAGCCTGTTTGATCTGTTCCAGCTGCGTGAATTTAACGCGCAGACGGTAAGACCTTTGCTTTTACAAACGGAAGTCGAAGGTATCGATATTATCCCTGCGCATATGTCTTTGGCGACATTAGACCGTGTAATGGGAAATCGAAGTGGCATGGGGTTGATCTTGAAGCGTGCTTTGGCCGCTTTAAAAGATGACTACGACTATGTGTTGATCGATTGCCCGCCAATTCTTGGTGTGATGATGGTCAATGCATTGGCTGCAAGCGATCGTATATTGATTCCGGTACAGACGGAATTTTTGGCGATGAAGGGCTTAGAGCGCATGATTCGCACTTTGACCATTATGCAGAAGTCGCGCAAAACACCGTTTAAGGTGACGATTGTCCCGACGATGTACGACAAGCGAACCAAAGCCTCACTGCAAACATTAACGCAGCTCAAAGATGATTACCCAAACCAAGTTTGGACGTCTGCTGTGCCGATTGATACCAAGTTTCGAGACGCGAGCCTAAAACGCTTGCCAGCCTCTCATTTTGCATCGGGTAGCCGTGGTGTATTTGCTTATAAACAGTTGCTTATTTATCTCGAAAGGTTGGCGATAAATGAGCGCGAATAAAGAATCAACAATGGCGCAGCCAAGTCTCTCTAGTGAACAAGCACTGGATGATTACTTTACTGCGTTATTAGGCGATGAAAGCTTTGAATCTGACGATTTTTTTGTTGACGAGTCGAGCGACGAATCACAATCTGAAGAGCCAGAGCCAGAGCCA
>NZ_JBFRKI010000040.1:36107-128550 GCF_041469245.1 Vibrio sp. 10N.286.51.B11
CCAGAGCCAGAGCCAGAGCGCCAATTTTCGAGTCACCACTCTAGCTACGCAGAAATACGCGCGGCTGAGTTTGAGGTTCCTAACCTTGAAGATGTTCAGAAACTACTCAGCCGTTTAGAGGCGACCAATGTTGTTGATGAACTGAACCTTGATGAGTTGATGGATCAGAACACCCAGAAAATCGCCCAGCAAGCAGACATGCAAATGTTTGATGCCGCGGTTGAGTCTGTTCAAGTGTTCGAAGAGCCAGAGATTCAGGATTGGAATCTTCCAGAACCCGATTTATCAATTGTTTTAGAGCCACCTGTTGAATCGCAGCAAATTGAAGAGTTACAAGCTGAATCGTTGGAGACGGAACAAGTAGAAGTTAAGGCTGTTGAGCCTGAACTTGACGTTCCTGATCCCGAGACAGTTATTGAACCCGAAACTCAAGCAGGAGGTGCTGACCAGTTTACCTCTTGGGAAAGTACGGTTCGCAAAGAAGACTTTCAAGTCTTGTATTTTGATGTAAACGGCGTGACCTTTGCGGTGCCACTTGATGAGCTTGGCGGCATCCATCGCCTTGAAGAGTTAAGTCATATCATTGGTAAGCCAGCTTGGTATTTGGGTTTACAAACCAACCGTGATAGTCAGCTAGATGTGGTCGACACCGCAAAATGGGTGATGTCTGAGAAACTATCAGGTGACGAATACAAAGAAAACTATCAATATATAGTGATGCTTGGAGAGAGCTTGTGGGGCCTGGCGGGCACAGAGCTCAAAGGCACCGAGCTACTTAATACAGACAAAGTACGTTGGCGAGAAATGGCAGGGAAACGCCCATGGCTCGCTGGTATGGTAAAAGAAAAAATGTGTGCTTTGATTCATGTTGAAGCATTAATCGCCATGCTAAACGCAGGGCTAGATGTAAAAGCATTAAGCTAGTAATAAGCATTGGGCTAACAATAAGCATCAAGTTAATAATAGTGGTCGGTAACGACGGCAAGAGGATTATCTATGTCTCATATGAGTGAAGTTGAAGTAAGAAAAGAGCAAACGAATGATGAAGTACTTCAATGGGTGACTTTCCAGCTAGAAGAAGAAACTTACGGCATCAACGTAATGCAAGTACGTGAAGTACTACGTTACAGCGAAATTGCTCCAGTACCGGGTGCTCCAGATTACGTTCTAGGTATTATTAACCTACGTGGTAACGTTGTTACTGTTATCGACACTCGTTCTCGCTTTGGTTTGATGCAAGGTGAAATCACAGACAACACTCGTATCATCGTTATTGAATCTGAGCGTCAAGTAATTGGCATTCTAGTAGATAGCGTTGCTGAAGTGGTTTACCTGCGTTCTTCTGAAATCGACACAACGCCAAGTGTTGGTACTGATGAAAGTGCTAAGTTCATCCAAGGTGTAAGTAACCGAGATGGCAAGCTACTTATCTTAGTAGATCTAAACAAACTACTAAGCGAAGACGAATGGGATGAGATGGCTCACCTGTAATGTTTGAAGCGCTTCCTTTAAGCCCTGTCGCTCTGATATCAGGCGTTGGGGTTTTTACGTTATTTATCCTGATTTTGATTAGCAAAGTAAAACGTGCGATTCAAAAGCAGCTCGATCAGTCACGCCTGCAAGTTCGTAACTTGGACAAAGAGCTTCAAAAATCGAGTAAGCAATTACTTGAGGTTCGCTCTGTTGTGGTTGGCCTTGGCCAGAAAGTGACTGAACAACAAGATCTTATCAAACATTTGAATGAACGTATTGTTGAGCTGGAACATGCGGATACCGATGGACGTTTGTACACACGTGCAACGAAAATGGTTCAGCTTGGTGCCGGGATAAACGAACTGATCGAAGAGTGTGAATTACCTAAAGCGGAAGCTGAGCTGATGATGTCTCTGCAGAACAAGCTTGCTGGTAAAGAGAAAATTCCTTCATTACGAAGCGACCCTTCATCGTACGATCAGCAACCCGATGCCTCTCGCGATCGCAGAGACCCGCCTCGACGTCGTTAAATTGAGCGCTTAATTCGTATTGAGCAATTGATGTTTATTACGTATTCCTCTTAAAAGAAGCTTCGGCTTCTTTTTTTATGCCTGTCCGATCTATATAGAACGATGTTTATAAGTGCTTGTATCTACGACAATATCTTGTTTGTTGATGAAAATGTGTAAATTGTGATGAGGTGGTAACAGTTTCTTACCGACTTTGTTCTATCGAAAACGCCTAGTCCTGTTTTGTCACCATGTTGGTGTGCTACTATAGCGCTCTCATTACTCGACTAAATTTACCTATGCTAGAAGTCTCAAATTTAACTGCTATTCGTGACGACAGGATTCTGTTTGAATCGTTGTCTTTTCAATTGAAACCAGGTGAGCTGGTTCAAGTTGAAGGTCGTAACGGTACCGGGAAAACGACACTCCTTAGGATTATTACTGGCTTAGGCGATCGCGATGACGGCACTATCTCTTGGGACGGTGAGTCTATTGAATCGAGTCGAGATGTTTATCATCAAAATTTACTTTTTCTTGGTCACCAAACAGGCGTAAAGCGCGAGCTTAGTGCTTATGAGAATCTGAGCTTTTATCAGTCGATTCACAGTGGCGGTACCAGCAAAGAAGAGCTTTATCACGCGCTGGCTCAAGTCGGGCTTGCGGGCAGAGAAGACGTACCTGCGGGGCAACTTTCAGCAGGCCAACAACGCCGAGTTGCGTTGGCTCGCCTTTGGTTGAGCAAGCAAATGTTGTGGATTCTTGATGAGCCGCTGACTGCCATTGATAAGCAGGGCGTGAAAGTTCTCGAATCTCTTTTTTCTCAGCATGCAGACAACGGTGGCATTGTGTTGTTAACCACACACCAAGATATGTTTGCTGATAGCCCGAAACTAAGAAAAATAAAGTTGGGTGAGTAATATGATCTCTTCAATGACCACGATTATCCGACGCGAACTGCTTATCGCGTTTCGACGTCAAGCGGATATCTTTAACCCTTTGTGGTTCTTCATCATTGTTATCACGCTTTTCCCTTTGAGTATTGGCCCAGAGCCAAACCTACTTGCGCGTATTGCTGCGGGTATTGTTTGGGTGGCCGCTTTGCTCTCTGCATTGCTCTCTTTAGAGCGTCTTTTCCGTGATGATTTTCAAGATGGCGCCCTTGAACAGATGATGCTGATGCCAATCCCGTTGCAGTTGGTAGTATTGTCCAAAGTCATAGCACACTGGTTGTTGACCGGGTTACCATTGATTTTAATCAGCCCATTATTGGCTGTTTTGTTGTCTTTAGATTTTGATACATGGCTCTCAGTTGTGTTGACCTTGCTGGTAGGAACACCCGCATTGAGTTTTATTGGTGCGATTGGTGTTGCGTTAACCGTTGGGTTACAGAAGGGCGGAGTCCTGTTAAGCCTGTTAATCTTGCCGCTTTACATCCCCATTTTAATCTTCGCGACGTCAGCAATTGACGCTGCGGCTTTGGGCGTTGCATACAACGGTCAATTGGCGGTGCTTGGGGCAATGTTAATGGGTGCGATGACTATGACGCCTTTTGCGATCAGTGCCGCACTTAGAGTAAGTGTGAACTGATTGGGGTTCCGTTATCGTATAGCCAATGTGAACCAAATGTGTCGATTGGACTCATAGAGTCAATAAAACTGAAAGCAAGACAAATAAAATTATTATAATTATAGCTTTAATAGCTGTAAGCAATATGAAGTAAGAGTGAGATTACAACATGTGGAAATGGCTCCATCCCTATGCCAAAGCAGAAACCTCTTATCAGCTTGCTGGTAAACTTTTGCCATGGTTTTCGATCCTAGCGCTATTGTGTCTATCCGTCGGTACCGTGTGGGGGCTTGCGTTTGCGCCTTCTGATTACCAACAAGGCGATAGCTTCCGTATCATCTACATCCATGTTCCGTCTGCCATCTGGTCGATGGGCGTTTACATGTCGATGGCGATTGCTGCCTTTATCGGTTTGGTATGGCAGGTAAGGCTATCAGACATGGCCGCACTGGCGATGGCACCGATTGGCGCTGTGTTTACCTTCATTGCGTTACTAACTGGCGCAGTTTGGGGTAAACCAATGTGGGGTGCTTGGTGGGTTTGGGATGCGCGTTTAACCTCAGAGCTGATTCTTCTATTCCTATACTTGGGTGTGATCGCACTACACCACGCTTTTGACGACCAAAAAACAGCAGCGAAAGCGGCGGGTATCTTGGCTATCGTAGGCGTGATTAACCTCCCTATCATTCACTTCTCTGTAGAGTGGTGGAATACACTTCATCAAGGCGCGACCATTACTAAGTTCGCAAAACCTTCGATCTCAAGTGACATGCTATGGCCGCTTCTTCTTAACATCTTCGGCTTCGCCTTTTTCTTTGGTGCTGTGACTATGGTTCGTTTCCGTAACGAAATCATCAGTAAAGAGAGTCACCGTCCATGGGTTCGCAAGCTTGCGGCCGAAAAAGCGTAGTAGGGTAGGTAATTATGTATTTTGAATCTTTGAGTGATTTCTTTGCCATGGGGGGCTACGCCTCATATGTATGGAGTGCATTTGGAATCACATTTCTCGCGATGATCATTTTACTGGTCGTAAGCGTTCGTCGTGGTAAGCAATTACTAAATGAAGTACAAGCTAAGATTGATCGTCAGGCTCGTATCGATGCAGCAAAAAATATGGAGAACACTCTATGAACCCAAGACGTAAAAAGAGGCTGGGCATTGTCTTAGCGATCTTTTTTGGTATCAGTGCGACTGTTGGATTGATGGTTTACGCACTTAACCAGAACATGGATCTGTTCTACACACCAACTGAGCTGGTCAACGGCAAAGATGGTAAAAAACCTGAAGTTGGTCAACGCCTACGTATTGGTGGCATGGTCGTAGTCGGCTCTGTAAGCCGTGACAATGAATCACTACGTGTAAGCTTTGATTTGCAAGATGTAGGCCCTAAAGTAACGATTCTATACGATGGCATCCTTCCTGATCTTTTCCGTGAAGGCCAAGGTATTGTTGCTCAGGGTGTGCTTAAAAATGCAACGACAATCGAAGCGTTTGAGGTGTTGGCAAAGCACGATGAAGAGTACATGCCTTCTGAAGTTGCGGAAGCAATGAAGAAAACCCATGAGCCTTTGCAATACACGACTGAACAAAAAGAAGGAAATGCTCAATGATAGCCGAGATCGGCCATTTTGCGATGATCCTGTCCTTGGGACTTGCATTGCTGCTAAGCATGCTCCCATTGTATGGAGCCGCTCGAAATAACACATTATTGATGAACAGCGCACGACCGTTGTCGTGGGGTATGTTCGGATTCTTAGCGATTTCGTTCTTTATCTTGTGTTACGCGTTCTACACCAATGATTTTACGATTCAATACGTAGCAAGTAACTCGAATAGCCAACTGCCTTGGTACTACCGAATTACGGCGGTTTGGGGCGCTCACGAAGGTTCATTACTGCTGTGGGTTCTTATCCAAGCGGGTTGGACAGTTGCAGTAGCGACGTTTAGCCGTGGTATGCCTCAAGAGTCTGTGGCTCGCGTACTGGCTATCATGGGTTTGATTACTGTCGGCTTCTTGCTGTTCATTATCGTAACGTCTAACCCGTTCCTACGTACATTGCCTTTCTTCCCTGTAGATGGCCGCGACTTGAACCCACTACTGCAAGACCCGGGTTTGATTATTCACCCGCCAATGCTTTACATGGGTTATGTAGGTTTCTCGGTAGCGTTCTCTTTCGCCATCGCTTCTCTAATGAGTGGTCGTTTAGATACGGCATGGGCTCGTTGGTCTCGTCCTTGGACAATCGCAGCTTGGTTATTCCTAACAGTAGGTATCGCACTAGGCTCTTGGTGGGCTTACTACGAACTTGGCTGGGGTGGCTGGTGGTTCTGGGATCCAGTAGAAAACGCTTCATTCATGCCTTGGTTGGCTGGTACTGCGCTGATGCACTCACTAGCGGTAACAGAAAAGCGTGGCACATTTAAAGCTTGGACAGTATTGCTGGCTATCTCTGCATTCTCGCTAAGCTTACTAGGTACATTCTTAGTTCGTTCAGGCATCTTGGTATCGGTTCACGCGTTTGCGTCGGATCCTGCTCGCGGTATGTTTATCCTAGGTTTCCTAGTCTTCGTTATCGGTGGTTCACTGCTGTTGTTTGCTGTTAAAGGCGCATCGGTTCGTGTTCGTGGTAACTTCGATCTGGTTTCTCGTGAAAACGCACTGCTTGGCAACAACATCTTATTGATTGCAGCCCTAGTGGTTGTGTTAGTAGGTACGTTATTACCACTAGTTCACAAACAGTTAGGCTTGGGATCGGTATCTATCGGTGCTCCATTCTTTGACATGCTGTTCTTTTGGTTAATGATTCCGTTCTCGTTCTTGCTTGGTATCGGTCCTCTGATCCGCTGGAAACGTGACAACCTGTCTAAGCTTGTTAAACCAATGCTGATTTCAGGTGCATTCTCACTGGGCTTGAGTGCGCTAATGGTTGCTCTATTGGCTGACCGCTTCAGTGGTACTGCGTTTTCTGGCTGGGTAATGGCATTCTGGATCATCTTCATGCACGGCTTTGAGCTGCATGAACGTGCGACTCACCGTCATACGTTTATGAAAGGTCTAACTAAGTTGCCTCGTAGTCACTGGGCGATGGTGTGTGGTCACATCGGTTTAGCTGTGACAGTGATTGGTATCGCGATGGTGCAAAACTACAGCATCGAACGCGATGTTCGTCTGGCACCTGGTGAAAGCTACCAGCTTGAAGAATACAGCTTCCTGTTTACAGGGGTTCGTGACAAAGATGGTCCTAACTACGATGGTTACATTGCTGACTTTGAAATTACTAAAGAAGGCAAATACATCAACACGCTTCACGCTGAAAAACGTTTCTACACCACCGCTAAGTCTATGATGACGGAAGCAGCGATTGACCGTGGTGTAACGCGCGATCTTTACATCGCGATGGGTGAACGTTTAGACGACAACAAATCTTGGGCTGTACGTATCTACTACAAACCATTTGTACGTTGGATCTGGGCAGGCTCTTTGATCATGTCGATTGGTGGCGCTATTGCTATCAGTGACCGTCGTTACCGTTTCCGTAAGCCAACCAAAAAGTCGGCTCAAGAGCAGGAGGCTTAATCCGAATGAACAAGAAGATTTTATTCATTCCATTGATTGCGTTCATGGTTCTAGCTGGAATCTTTGCAACGCAATTAATGCGCAACCAGTCGGGTGATGACCCAACTAAGCTTGAATCCGTATTGATTGGTAAGCCTGTGCCTGAGTTTGACCTAGAAGATTTAGAGCAACCAGGTAAGCTGCATGATCAAGCTATCTTTAAAGGTGAGCCGTTGCTTCTTAACGTATGGGCGACTTGGTGCCCTACTTGTTATGCAGAGCACTCTTACCTGAACAAACTTGCTGGTCAAGGGGTTAAGATCATTGGTCTTAATTACAAAGATGATCGTAATAAAGCGGTTGGTTGGTTAAAAGAACTGGGCAACCCATACTTAATCAGCTTGTTCGATGGCAACGGCATGTTAGGTCTTGACCTTGGCGTATATGGCGCACCTGAGACCTTCCTCATTGATGCCAGCGGCGTGGTTCGTTACCGCCATGTTGGTGACGTGAACCCGACTAACTGGGCATCGACGCTTCAGCCGATGTACCAAGAGTTATTGGAGGAGGCGAAATGATTAAACAAACACTTGTAGCAATGTTTGCCACCTTCGCTATCTCTGCGTCGGTAACGGCTGCGCCTATCGAATTTCATGAGTTTGATACGGTTGATCAAGAGCAACAATTTAAAGATTTGAGCAATACGCTTCGTTGCCCTAAATGTCAGAACAACACGATTGGTGATTCGAATGCTGAGCTAGCGGTCGACTTACGCCAAAAAGTGTACGAGATGACAAAAGACGGCAAGTCGAAGCAAGATATCATCGATTACATGATTGCTCGCTACGGTAACTTTGTGACTTACAATCCACCACTGACACTAGCTACATCGATCCTTTGGATTGGTCCGTTTGCGGTTGTTGTGTTTGGATTTGGTTTGATTATTTTACGAAGCAGAAAGTCAAAATCAAAAGCAGCAGTAGAGTCAGATAAAGACTGGGATGCAGACAAAGAAGCTCGCTTAAAAGCGTTACTCGATGAAGAGAACGACGGAGATAAGAAGTAATGACTCTATTTTGGATTTCTACCATTATCCTTTCGCTAGCGGCAATTTTATTAATTGTTCTGCCTTTCATTAACAAGAAGGCAAACAATGACGAAATGCTTCGCGACGAGTTGAACAAAGCATTCTATAAAGACCGTCTTGTCGAGTTAGAAGTAGAAGCAGAAGAAGGTCTTGTTGATAACCAACAAGAACTGATCGCTGATTTGAAACAGTCTCTGCTTGATGATGTTCCTGCACAAGACGAGATGAAGAAGACTCAAATCTCTACGCTTGGTGTGGTTGTGCCGTCGATCATTCTTGTCGTCGTTGTGACTTATGGTATGTACTTTAAGTTCGGTGCATTGGACAAAGTTCAACACTGGCAAGAAGTGAGCTCGAACCTTCCTGAATTGTCTAAAAAGCTAATGTCATCGGAAGGTGGTGCACTAACGGATGATGAACTGGAAGATTTGACTCTAGCGCTTCGTACGCGTCTGCATTACCAGCCAAAAGATTCAACAGGTTGGTTGCTACTCGGTCGTATTGCACTGGCTAACCGTGATGCTGAAACAGCAAAAGATTCTATGGAGCGAGCTTACAAGCTTGAACCTAAGAATGAAGATGTTCAGTTAGGTTTCGCACAAGCTCTGATGCTTTCACCTGATGAAGCCGACCAGAACCAAGCTCGTTTGATTTTGAGCCGTTTGATTCAAAACGATTACGTCGACCTTCGTGTGTTCTCACTGCTAGCGTTCGATGCATTTGAGCGTCAAGATTACCCGGGTGCTGTGAAGTACTGGAGCATCATGCAACAGATGATTGGTCCACAAGACAGTCGCTATGAAATGCTTTCTCGCAGTATTGAAAGTGCTCAGAAGAAAATGGGCGACACTATGGGTGTCGACCAAGGTAAGACTGTTGCTGTAACGCTCGATCTATCTGCTGACGTTAACGCTGACCCTAACTCTGTGTTAATTGTGTCAGTACATAGAGCAGATGGTTCTCCAATGCCTATCGCAGCCGCTCGTTACCCACTAGGGACTTTCCCTCGTACTGTTGTGCTAGATGATGGCAACAGCATGCTGGAAGGACAAAAGCTGTCTAGCCTTGAAACTCTGATGGTTAGAGCTAGGCTTGATACAGACGGCAACGTTTCAACTCGCGAAGGTGATTGGTACGGTGAAAGTGAAGTGGTTGAACTGGGTGCTCCAGTTACCATTGATATCAATAAGCAATATTAATCATCACTTTGCATAGGTGTTAGCTATTCCGATTTGCAGATAAACGGTATAGACTTAGCCAAACAATTGAGGCCAGCGATTGCTGGCCTTTTTTATTATTTGAATTCCTTATGGAAAAGGTGATATGTCTGTCAGTGTTTTAAGACTCTCGAGTTTACTTTTTATCGCAAGCTTAACGGTGGGCTGTTCTAGCGCGCCAGATGAAAGCACGAACGATAATAACCTCGAAACCTCTGAATACGTCGAAGAGCCCCACCCGAATGATCCTTTTGAAGGCTTCAACCGAGCGATGTGGGATATCAACTACGAATATCTAGATCCTTACTTAGTTCGCCCTGTTTCCCTCGCTTATGTTGACTACACCCCTGTGCCAGTGCGTTCTGGTATCTCCAACTTTTTAGCCAACTTAGACGAACCATCAAGCATGGTGAATAACCTTATTATGGGCAATGGTGAAAAAGCACTCGACCATTTCAATCGTTTTTGGATTAACTCAACGATTGGTTTGTTAGGCTTAATCGATATTGCCAGCGAAGCTGGGATCACCAAATACGATGATAAGTCGTTCTCTGATGCGATTGGTCATTACGGGGTAGGGAACGGTCCGTACTTCATGGTACCGGGTTATGGTCCACTAACAACGCGCGAAGTGACTGAAACCGTTGATGGTATGTATGTGCCTCTGTCTTTCTTGAACTTCTGGGCAAGCTTAGGCAAGTGGGCATTTGAAGGCATGGAAACACGTGCTCAGTTAGTTTCTCAAGAAGCTCTGTTGGATAACTCTCCTGATCCATATGCATTAACGCGTGATGTTTACATTCAACGTCGTGATTTCAAAGCCGAGATAGAACCTGAAGAGGTCGACCTTGAAGAGGAAGATTTCATCGATGGTTATCTAGAAGATTACTAGAAACACGATTTAGAGAACCGATAAAAGAAAGGCTCGATGTTGATGCAACATCGAGCCTTTTTAATATTTTCTACTTTTAGGGCGGTAGACTAGAAGCGGTAGTTCGCTTGGATACCAACTAGCCAAATGCTACCTGTTACTTCACCTTGGAATTCGCCACCAAAATTTGCAGGATCTGTAATAGTCATACCTTCGCGCTCTTCGTGCATTTTTGCATCTTTCGCTAGAATGTACGTGAAGCCAGCATCTAACGTGAGTTGCTCAGACCATTGGTAACCAGCACCAATGCTTAACCAAGTACGATCTGTTTCAGGGATTGTTGCGGTACGATTTTTTTCACTAACTGCTGATGTATCGTAGGCAATACCAGAGCGAAGAGCTAGCTTAGGCGTCATTTGGTAAGTTGTACCAATCGCAAAACGGTAGTTATCTTCCCAGTTTTCCATCTTTATTGTGTCTGACTGTTCACCCGGGAAGTCTGCAACTAATTTTTCGAAGCTACTCCAGTCAGTCCAGTTGATGCTTGCGTGAACTGCCACTTTCTCTGTTAACTGATGGAAACTAGCAATTTCTGCTGTTGCTGGAAGAGCCAAATCCATACTGCCAGATTTTTTTTGCCCAGAAGCTAGACCAAAACCCATTCCTTCAGCATGTCCTTCAAGGGTCAGATCTACTTCTGATTTATAGGTAAAACCTAGGCGGTTGTTTTCATTGATTTGCCAAGCTGTACCGATCTGCCAACCCCAAGCAGTATCGTCACCTTCCATGTATTTGAGTGTATCGCCTTGGTTGATAGCATTTGGAATAGTTATAGCAGATACGGCACCAAAGCTACCTTCAGCCATTACATAGCGAATACCACCGCCAATAGATACGCTTTCGATTACTTGGTAAGCTGCGTTTAGGTTTAATTCCATCGAAGTAACACTTGCTTCGTTACCAAAGTTCGCACCTCCAAAGTCCTTACCTAAGTCTGTTTCCATACCGTAGTTAGTACCTGCAGCAAAGCCTAAAGCGAACTTTTCGTTGTACTTATGAGAAACGTAAAAATTTGGGATTACAGCGCTGTGGGCGAAGTCGCTAGAGCTTGAAGGCGTTGACGTACCACCTGGTGTTGAGGTTCCATCTATATCAATATTTGGATCAACATAGATAGCACCAACAGAAACTTGTGTGCCTTCTAGGTAAGTCAGCATAGCAGGGTTACGCCATTGTGCGTCTGCACCGTCAGCCATTGCTGCTTCACCCGCGTATGCGCGGCCTAGGCCTGTTGCTGAGTATTCTGCTAGTTGAAAACCTGCCGCGAGAGTTACGGTAGAAGTCGAAAGTAGTCCAACTGCCACTGCAGCAGATAGAAGAGTCTTATTCATTTTCATTATTATGTTCGCTGAATCATAAGTATTTAGTGGCGTGATTCTACTTTTAGAGTCATTACTTTAAAAATGAAATTCGAATAAAACAGTGTTTTAGGGATTTAATGAGTAAATGTGTTTAATTATTAGAGAAATAATCTAAATGTTTCGGCTGTGTTGCGAAGTTTGAGCGTACACTTGTAGTCATATATTGACCTTGCAGGCTACAGTTGTAAGCTTAAATTGAAGTGGGTCAGTGGTTTAGGTAATAAAAAAGGGTCGCATAATGCGACCCTTTGGGGATAAATTATTAGCTTATATTAGAAGCTACGGCTGTACTGCAGACCCATCAGGATTGCATCAGCATGTGTTGTTGCGTTAACACCGGTTGAAAGCCCAGGAGCGACTGGCGTAGTTTCTGATACATCTACATCATCACCCATTAGGTATGTGAAGCCGAAGTCAACATTAGAAACTGTGTCAATGTGGTATGTGAAACCAGCAGAGAACCATTGACGATCAGAATCTGGAACAGAAATTGAAGTCAGTTCATCCTGTGCACTTGTGTCGTACATGTAACCTGCACGAAGAGTCCAATCAGAGTTTAGGTAGTATGTACCACCAATAGCGTAGTGCCAGCCATCTTGCCATTGGTATTGTTTCGCATACGACGAGCCAAGAGGTGAGCCTTGTAAGTTTTCAAAGTCGATTTGATCGAATGCACCCCAACCAATCCATTGTACAGAGTAGTGAACTGCGAATTTAGTATCTTCGATTTTGTGGTAACCCGAGAATTCAGCGATATCAGGTAAAGGTAAGGTGATTTCTTGGCCTTTATCATCTTTAGCTGTGATCTCTGGACTGTAGCGGTAAGCTAAGCCGAAGCGGTTGTTTTCGTCTAGTTCATATACAGTACCAACATTGAAGCCCACAGCCCAACCATCAGCCTCATCAACATCGACTAATGTTGTTCCGGCAGGAACTAAACCGCCACTAGCTACACCTAGAGCTGCACTAGTTTCTCTTTTCATGGTGCCTTGACCGTAAATAAGGTCTAAACCTGCACCAAAGCTCCATTGTTTATTCAGTCGGTATGAACCAGCAAGGCCAAAGTTAATGCTCTGAACATCTGTTAAGCCGCCGTATTCAGCTGCAGTATAACTATCATCAAACTCTGTCTTAGTACCGAAGTTTGAGTACGCATTAACACCCCAAGCGAATTTATCATTTACTGGAACGATAAGGTGGATATTTGGCGCGATAGATGTATCACCAACATCATCCGTGTCGGCAACCGGAATTGGACTGCCATTAATATTGTATTCAGCATCGTTTACTTCAATCATTGAAGTAATGCTTTCAAAACCAAGCGAAAGCTCAGTTTTGTCAAATAGTGCCATTGCTGCAGGGTTACGTGCCATTACTGACGCGTTATCTGCGATTACTGCATCACCAGCGAAAGCACGGCCGATGCCGGTTGCTGATTGTGCGTTAAGTTGGAAACCTGCTGCCATCGTTTGCGAAGACGCCAGTGTAATTGTTACTGCTAAAAGAGACTTTTTAAACAGACGCGTGTTGTTGGTAGTCATTCATTTATTCCTTTATATATCCGCCTCTACAGGGCGATTAATTTGAGCAATTGCTCAATGGTGGCTGATCCTATTCGCAAGTATACGATATACAAATCCGACCATTGGGAATTTTGAGTGGAAAATTATGGAAATGACGCCTATCTGGCACGAAAATGGTGCGAAATGCTGATTTTTAGAGTTTTAACTCTAGAGATATTGATGGTGTGAATGGTTTTCTGATTTATTTATAAATAAAGCCCAGCAATATCAGTAATATAATTGCTGGGCCTTTTGTGACGGGGCTTTAAGAGTGAATTAGCTCATTGGTTTGATCATTTTTGTCAGCTTTTCGGCGATTTTGGAAACATTCTCACCATTTTCACCCACAAGGATTAAGCTGCTGCCATCGACGGGGGTTACCGAGCCGGACATGCCTTTTTCATCAAAGTCGATAGGTTTGTCTGTTGGAATACCAGTTAAAAACAGTGTTACTTTGCCTTTTGCGCCTTGGAAGACCATATGGACCGCGTTAGATTTGCCAAAGCCACAGTGGTTTAGGTAATAGACGTGGTAAGGGAAAGCATCATCAAACTGAAAAGCAAATGGGTTCATTTTTGCGTTGATCTGCTGTGATGTGACCTGTTCATCGATGTTACTAACAAAGCTCTTCTCATCAACAACATGCTTCATCGCCGTATCAACCAAACTAGCTTGCGCAGGTGAAACGAATGCATTTCCCCAATTCACTTGGCCAACTAATAAACCAGCAACAAACGCCACCGAGGCAGCCATTGCCATTGCTCGTCTCGCAAACGTAGGCCTTACTACTTTGCTTTCTTCGCTTGAGGTCTGATTGAACAGAATACGATCAGCAAGATCGTCTGGCACATCCACATTCATCGCTGAGTGGATCTGTTTATCAAGCGCTAGTACATCGTCTAAGAAGTTACTATTGGCTTCGCTATTCGCGGCCGCATCAACAATATCTTGTGTACGTTGTTTAGGTTCCGACAATACACGACGACGAAATTCCAAATCATCCATTATGTTGCCCCCTCTCTGCCTCTTCTGTATCCAACAGCTCTTTCAACTGATTTCGAGCTCTGAATAAACGTGTCATCACCGTGTTTTTGTTGAGATCGAGAATATCGGCAATCTCATCACCACTAAAACCACCAATCACTTGCAAGAAGAGAGGTTCACGGTAATCAATTTCAAGTTTCATGATCTGGGCTTGTAACCACTGGTGCTGATGGTGCGGGTCATCACTGACACTAGCATCGTTACCGTGATCGTCGATATCAACCAGATCAAACTGTTTGCGTTCAAAACGTCGAGCGTTCTCGCGTCTCAAGATGGTAATCAGCCAAGATTTAGCGGCTTTTTCATCTTGAAGGCTATCGAGTGACTTCCATGCACGAAGGCAAGTTTCTTGAACTAAGTCTTCGGCAATGCTTTTGTCTTTGCATAACCAATAGGCGTAGCGAAAGAGGTCACGATGATAGGCACGCACAAGTGCTTCGTATTTTCTTTGTTTGTCCATATCAGAGTTGACCGGACGCTTGGCTGTTTTCTTTCCAAACATTTTTATTATTGACACACGAGCCTCCATAATTGCTCTGCGTATAGCTGTCCTCTATACGTTGTGCTTCGTTTTTATATTTCTAGAGCTAACGATCGGCAGGAAATCGTAAAATCACATTAAAATTGATCTACTTCAAAATCTAAGGCCTCGAACCCGTTATAGTACACCTTGTCGTCTAGTTAGTCATTCGTGGCTAGCATGTTGAGCAAGACGACACTTCCTTTTGAAGGCTGACTTTACTTTCTCCTAATCAGGAAACTGATTATTTCAATTGGCGCTAAGTTAATTGCTTTATATACATTCCGACCACACAGCTTTGTGTGGTTTTTTTTTGCCTCAAGAAAACCATTCTCTACATTGCGATAACAGTCTTGGCTTACAATAGTTTAGTCTCTTACGACAACCTTTCCCCCAAAAAGGTTCGCCTGAATGTGCAGTTATATTTTCAAACAGTGGGATACTCGTATCACGTTTATTTAAACGCTCGTTTGATTTAATTAACAACTTCTTTACAATGCTTCAGGTCAGACCTCTTAACTTTAAGGAGAAACCATGGGCAAACAGGAAGTCAAAACGCGTTCTGGAGAACGTGTTGCCGTTGTCGCTGGATTACGAACCCCATTTGCTCGTCAGAGCACAGAATTTAGCCAAGTGCCTGCGGTTGACCTAGGCAAAATGGTTGTGAGCGAAATGCTTGCAAGAACGGATGTTGATCCTGCGCTTATCGAACAAGTTGTGTTCGGCCAAGTCGTGCAAATGCCAGAAGCGCCGAACATTGCGCGTGAAATCGTGTTGGGCACAGGTATGGACATCAATACCGATGCCTACAGTGTGACACGAGCATGTGCGACCAGCTTCCAAGCGGCAGTCAACGTGACCGAAAGCATTATGGCTGGCACGATTGATGTCGGTATTGCGGGCGGTGCGGACTCTTCTTCTGTATTGCCTATCGGTGTATCGAAAAAGTTGGCGGCAAATCTATTAGCGCTGAGCAAAACGAAAACTATGGGTCAAAAGCTGAAGATTCTTAAAACGCTTTCCGTAAAAGATTTGATGCCAGTACCACCTGCAGTTGCAGAGTACTCGACCGGTTTATCCATGGGACAAACGGCAGAGCAGATGGCGAAGACGCATGGTATTACTCGCGAAGCTCAAGATGCACTTGCTCACCGTTCTCATTCTTTGGCTTCTCAAGCATGGAAAGAAGGCAAGATTAAAGACGAAGTGATGACGGCATTCCCGGCACCTTACAAAAAGTATCTAGCGGAAGACAACAACATTCGCCACGACTCAACGGTTGAAGGTTACGCTAAGCTGCGTCCTGCTTTTGATAGAAAGTACGGCAGTGTAACGGCAGCCAATGCTACGCCTCTTACCGATGGCGGTGCAGCAGTGATGTTGATGCGCGAAGGTAAAGCGAAAGAACTAGGCTTAGAAGTGCTTGGTTATATTCGTGGTTATGCGTTTTCAGCGATTGGTGTTGAAACAGATATGCTGATGGGCCCGACTTACGCGACCTCACAAGTATTAAAGAACACCGGTTTAGAGTTGTCAGACCTTACACTGATCGAAATGCACGAAGCATTCGCTGCCCAAGTTTTGGCTAACGTGAAAATGTTCGCAAGCGATGAGTTTGCACAGAAGAATCTTGGCCGCGATAAAGCGATCGGTGAGATTGATATGGAGAAGTTCAACGTGCTGGGTAGCTCGATTGCTTACGGACATCCGTTTGCAGCGACTGGCGCGCGCATGATGACTCAAACATTACGTGAACTGAAACGTCGCGGTGGCGGCTTGGCACTGAACACAGCTTGTGCGGCTGGTGGTTTAGGTGCTGCAATGATCTTGGAGGTAGAATAATGTCTACGACTCTTGATGCAACAACAGAAAACGAAACAGTCGCTCAACCAGATTCAACGTCTGCGACTGAATCAACTAAAAAGAAAGCGACAGCATTTACTCTCAATATCGATGAGCAAGATATTGCTTGGTTAGCGATTGATGTACCAAACGAGAAAATGAACACGCTGCAAGCGGCTTTTGCTGAAGAAATGAAAGCCATCTTTGAGCAACTCAAAGAAAAGCAGAGCCGAGTTAAGGGCCTAATCGTTCATTCTCTTAAGCCAGATAACTTTGTCGCTGGTGCTGATGTAAGAATGCTTGATGCGTGTAAAACGGCTGACGAAGCACAGTCTCTGGCTCGCCAAGGGCAGGAGATGTTCCAAACTCTGTCTGAACTGCCGTACCCAGTGGTCGCAGCGATTCACGGACCATGTTTAGGTGGTGGTTTAGAGCTTGCACTGGCGTGTGATTACCGCGTATGTACCGATTCAGATAAGACTCGCCTTGGTCTGCCAGAAGTACAACTAGGCTTATTGCCGGGTTCTGGCGGTACACAGCGTCTACCTCGCCTTATCGGTTTGTTACCATCTCTTGACCTAATCCTAACGGGCAAGCAACTGCGAGCTAAGAAAGCGAAATCGCTTGGTGTTGTGGATGCTTGCGTGCCTGAAACTATCCTGCTTGAAGTCGCTAAGAGCTTTGTTGAAAAGAATACGGGCAGTAAAAAAGGTAAGCGTCTTGCGTCGAAAAGCCAAGCGTCGACCAAAGAAAAGCTGATTTCACGTAACGGCCTTGGTCGTAAAGTGATTTTTGAACAAGCTTCTAAGAAGACTAATCAGAAAACACGCGGCAATTACCCAGCAGCGGATGCGATTCTAGATGTCATTCGTTATGGCCTTGAGAACGGCTTTGACAAAGGTCTTCAGTATGAAGCGAAGCGTTTCTCTGAACTGGTTATGACTTCAGAATCTAAAGCCCTTCGTTCTATTTTCTTTGCGACTACGGAAATGAAAAAAGAGCACGGCGCAGACGCAGAACCCAAAGCGGTTAAGCGTGTTGGTGTGCTTGGCGGTGGTCTTATGGGCGCAGGTATCAGTCATGTCAGCGTTGCTAAGGCGAAAGTACCTGTGCGCATTAAAGACGTATCAAATGAAGGTGTACTGAACGCGCTTAACTACAACTTTAAGTTATTCGATAAGCAGCGTAAGCGTCGCATCCTGAGCCGAGCGGGTCTTGAAAGTAAGATGCTTCAACTGTCTGGTGGTATCGACTTTACCAGTTTTAATCACACCGATGTGGTGATTGAAGCGGTATTTGAAGACCTCGACCTTAAGCAGTCAATGGTTGCGGATATCGAAGCTAATGCCAAGCCAGAGACTATTTTCGCGACGAATACGTCTTCACTGCCAATCCATAAAATTGCAGAGAAGGCACAGCGACCAGAAAACGTGGTCGGTCTTCACTACTTCAGCCCTGCAGAAAAAATGCCGTTGGTTGAGGTTATCCCCCATGAAACAACCTCTGAAGAGACGATTTCTACGGTTGTCGCATTAGCGAAGAAGCAAGGCAAAACACCGATTGTTGTCAAAGACACAGCTGGTTTTTATGTGAACCGTATTCTTGCTCCGTACATGAACGAAGCAGCGCATTTACTGCTAGCGAACGAGCCGATTGAAAAGCTCGACAGCACGTTATTGGACTTCGGTTTCCCGGTTGGCCCTATCACATTGCTAGATGAGGTGGGTGTTGATATCGGAGCTAAGATCATTCCTATTTTAGTGAATGAGCTTGGCGATCGTTTCCAAGGACCTGATGTGTTCGACATTCTGTTGAATGACAACCGTAAAGGCCGTAAGAGTGGCAAAGGTTTCTACACTTACAAAGGGAAGAAGAAGGAAGTCGATAAGTCAGTTTACAAGCTGCTTAAGCTGCAACCAGATCCTAAGTTGAGCGATAACGATATCGCGATGCGCTGTGTGTTACCTATGCTAAACGAAGCGGTTCGTTGTTTGGATGACGGTATTATCCGCAGCCCTCGTGATGGTGATATCGGTGCGATTTTCGGTATCGGCTTCCCTCCATTCCTAGGTGGTCCGTTCCGCTACATGGATCAAATCGGTATTAAGTCATTGGTTGAGATGATGAACGATTTCGCTAAGAAGTACGGTGATCGTTTTGCGCCATGTGATGGCCTACTGACACGTGCTGGTTTGGGTGAGTCTTTCTACAAGTAACTCTCTAATTCATTGATTAAGAAGCCCGCATCAAGCGATTGATGCGGGCTTTATTTTTATGGAGACATGCTAGAGATATGAGATTCCCGACTCAGTCGTTCCTCCTTCTCGGGAATGATGATTGAGAGATAAAAAGTAAGTTATTGCGTTGATTAGAAAGGTGGTCAAACACACGTCAATCAAAACTACCGTCATCTCCTAAAGCGACGAAGGAGCGTAATAGGAGATCTGCTTTTGGACTGCATCCAATAAAAAAGGTTGATGCTTTCACATCAACCTTATGATTTTCATTCCAGCTTTATCAGCCTAGCTCAGTATCTTTCGGGCGTAACTGAAACTCATCAATAGAGCCAATTTCAACACCTGCTGACAGCTTCTCTTCCTCATTATGAGCATTACCGTGAGCATGCATAATCAGGCGATTTGCCGTGCGTGGTTTTAGCTGGCTAACCACAAAACGCATCATGTCAGAGCGAGTTAACCCCTTAAGGTCTTCCAATACGCGCTCTCTCTGGTTGAACTCAACATCCTTATTGCCTATCGCAACCCATAAGCGCTGAGCTCGCCCTCGCAAAGTCGTATCTGGTGTCGAAATCTGATTCCAGAGACCGCGCTTACTGCTGTGCCATTGATAGTCGTTAAGCTCCAACAGCACCATGTAAAAGGCATTGAGGAACTCATCTATTGAAGCTAACAAGTCAGCAGGGGCGGCATTCGGTGATTGCACATACAACACAATACCAGGGTGTCGGTTGAGCGGCATATTGCCAGTACCGACCATGTAACCTAGCTGCTGCTTGGTTCGTATCTCATGGAAGAAAGTGGCCGACATCAAATGGTTTGCCAATGAATACAGCGCGATATTTTTAGGTGAAATATCAGGGCATTGGTAATAAACCACAATTGCTGAATCATCTTGGTTACACACCACTTCACGTTGGAAGCTGCCGTTTTCACCGAGCATGATGAGCGGACGCAGTGATTCTTCGTAAGCCTGATCTTGAACACGCAGTGCATCTTTTAGCGTTTCAGCCATCTTGTGTGCATCGGCTTTTTTCCAGTCGCCATACACAAACATCTCAACATGAAGTTCCGCCAAGATTGCTTGAACAAAAGAGGAGAGCTCATCGACCTCTATCGTTTCTAGGGCTTCAATTAACACGGAATAAGGCGGGTTATTTGGTTGAAGTATCCCAGTCATTGCATTAAACAACTGCGAAATAGGGCGATCTTGCGACGCGTTGTTCCAGTTTCTGAGCAATTGATGCTTGATGGTTTCGAAGCGTGTTGGACTAAAGTCGCGTGCTTGGAAACGTTCAAGAATCATATTGAGCAGTTGTGGCTGTTTCTCGCTAAACCCGGACAGAGTGAGCGTTACACCGCCCTGATGGGTGTACATGTTGTAGCCCATTCCGGCGATTTCAGCCTGATACGTATCTTTTTCGAGTGAGTCTAAGAACATCTCTACGCACAAGCGTGTTTTAACGATATTTCTTGGGCTAGCAACTGAGTGCGGGCTATCGATAGCGACATACACCACACCTTTAGGAACTCGAAATTGATGGTCTTGCAGGTGCCACAGCTTAAAGCCGTCGAGCTCTTCTAACAGTTGTGGGAACTTAGCGTCACCTTCCAGTTCAGTCGGGTCTAGATCGTAGCAAATAAACGGGTTTTTGCTTGGGAGTTCAAACTGCCAACCGGGGTTAATGCACGTAAAGCATTGAACTTGTTCAGCGCTAAAAGGTGTGACCGAGTAGGGAGTAAAGTACCACTTCGCTTCCCTGTCATACTCGAATCCCTGAGCAACAATGGTCGCTCGCATGTTGTCTACGGTTAAGTAAGGCAGCAAAGAACGCTGTAATTCGTCATCGAAATGCGACATTTTGTAATCGCCATACACCACATCTTGCTCTTGGTAGTGCTGCATGTTGATGACGAGGTGGCTGACGACATCAAGCGGTCTTGCTGGCTCTTGAAAGCGGAAAGCAGACTCTAAAACGGCGCGTTTTTCTAGGTAGCGCCACTCTTCTATGCCTTGTTGTTCGACTAACTTGATGTACTGAAATATCGCTTGGATGATGTTATCGGTTTTGGTTAAACCTTCTATGGTCAATGAGCAACTGACTGTGAAATCACGGTAGTTACTGCCACTCGCGCCACCACCTGCAGAGAGAGATGTTATCCAGCCTTTCTCTTTGAGTTGCATCATCAAACTGCCTTCACCTTCGTAACCTAAAAGGTGGGCAAAGAACGACAAAGGCTTAACGCCGTAGTGTTCGTCCATGCTTGGCATCGGGAAAGTTAAGATCAGTTTGCGCACTTCTTTAATCGGCTCAACGCGGACTTGTACACCTGTACTTAACTCGCCGACAATCGGAACTTCAACCTTTTTGCCTTGTAGGTTGTGATTGGTGATTGAGCTAAAGCGATCCTCAACCCAGCTTTGCATCTCATCTAACGACTGATTGCCAGACAGTGTCAGTGTCATCAAGTCAGCAGAGTATTGTTGCTGGTGGAAAGCCAAGATCTCTTGTCGAATCGTCTCGCCGTTTCTGTCACCCAACGTATCGATATTACCGACAGAAAACTTCGAGAATGGGTGATTGTGATTCACCAGTTCTTTGGTAACTTGGTACAAGCGTCGTGAGTCGTCGTTGAGTTTCATCTTGTATTCGGAGTCAACGGCTTGGCGTTCTTTGTCTAACGCTTCTTCGTTGAAAAGGGGAGCGGTAAAAAATTGGCTGAAGCGATCGAGTGCGGTTTCAAAGGCATTCAATTCAACATCAAAAAAGAAGCAGGTGTGCTCTGTTCCTGTCCAAGCGTTGTTGCTACCGCCATGCTGGCTGATAAAACTTTGGAACTCTCCGACCTTTGGATACTTTTCAGTTCCCAAAAATAGCATATGCTCTAAGTAGTGAGCTAAACCCTCTCGGTCTGTAGGGTCATCAAAATGCCCCACATTGACGGCTAATGCGGCTGCTGCTTTTTGAGCATTTTGATCCTGAACTAACAGTACACGTAACCCGTTATTTAAGGTTATGTAGCGGTATTGATGTTCATCATTTGGGCTTAAGTGCACAGGAGCATCTCCAGAGAAGGTGGTTTTTAAATTATGTACCCGATGATTCGGCGTGCAAACCTTGTGATCATATTTTGGGATATGAAGTGCTTTTTGGCGATTTCTAAATCACTTTTATCGATTTTTATCAGTAATTTATTTTCTTTTAACAAGATTGTTAAGAAAGTCGAACTCTTTGGCAAGTGACTTGATATAATTATTTATATTGACTGCGGTTTCTCTGGATTGAGAGCCAAACCTAAGTAGCGTTTCGCTGATATATGGGATATATCGACTTTCGACATGTTACGAAGACAGGATTGAACATGAAAATATTCATTATGCGCCACGGTGAAGCAGAACATTTTGCCAACTCGGATGCAGAAAGAGCGTTGACCAAGCGCGGGAAAATGGCTTCTCTTGCCGTGGCACAAGCTGCAAATGAGCAGGGGGTTAGTCAATTCGATAAAGTGCTGGTGAGCCCATATTTAAGGGCACAAGAAACGTGGTTAGAGATCTCTCAGGCGTTTTCTGGAAAGAAAGTAGAAACCTGTGATGATATTACGCCTTATGGAATGTCCGACGATGTGTTTGATTTGACCTTAGCAATGGCTGAAGTAGAAAAACTAGAGACCATTTTATTTGTTTCTCATTTACCTCTAGTTGGCTACCTAACTGCAGAGTTTGCAACAGGCATGGCGCCGCCTATGTTTCCCACTTCGGGCCTAGCGTGTATCGACTTCAACCTTGAGACACAAAAAGGTGAGTTGCTTTGGAACATCAATCCATAAGCTCGTTGAGCTCTGTTTGATGACAAAGTTGCAGACAATTAGAAAGGGCATCTCAATATGATTGGGATGCCCTTTGTTGTTTTTTGGTGAGAGAGAGTTTGTTAACCAGAATTACTTCTCAGGAACCGAAAGCAAGACTAACAGCGCGCCATTGCCGCCAAACTCTAACGGCGCTTGGTGGAAAGCCATCACGTCTGGGTGCTGTGCTAACCACAAAGGCACCTTCTGTTTAAGGATGTGTTTACCGATACCGTGTTGAACACAGGCACACGCCACGCTCTCTTTCACGCAGTGCACAATCATCGCGCCAAGCTCACGTTTGGCTTCTTGTTGAGTCATACCATGCATATCGAGATACACGTCAGGCACGTAGACACCACGACGGAGGCGCTTGACCTCATATTTAGAGACATCATCACGCGCATAACGCGTCGGACCGTCTTCGCTAAGATGCGGAATGAACTCATCCGAGAAATAAAACTCGCTATCACTGGCTTGTCTTGCCGTTCGAGTAATTTCTTTTTGCTTGGCATTTCTTTTTGGCTGCTGGACTATGGTATCCTGTTGCAACTTTTTAACGCCCTTTACTGCATCGTTGAACAGGGCGAAATCGTCATCGAAGTCGGTGTCTTTTTTGCTCATCAGGTTATGAATTCTAATTAGAAACGTAATTAGCAGTATTGTAGCGCTTTTCGGAGACAATTTTGGATAAGATTTTTGTAGAAGAAGCGGTATCAGAACTACACACGCTTCAAGATGTGATTCGTTGGACTGTTAGCCGCTTTAACGCAGCGGGCCTATTTTATGGTCACGGCACTGATAACGCGTGGGATGAGGCAGTACAACTTATCTTACCTACTCTTTATCTGCCGATTGATGTTCCTTCGCATGTGATGAACTCTCGTCTAACGAGCAGCGAACGTCTACGTATTGTTGAGCGCGTAATCAAGCGTATTAATGATCGTACACCAACGGCTTACCTAACCAACAAAGCTTGGTTCTGTGGTCTTGAGTTCTTCGTTGATGAGCGCGTTCTTGTGCCTCGTTCTCCAATTGGTGAGCTGATCGAAGCTCAATTCCAACCTTGGTTAACTGAAGAGCCAACTCGCATCATGGATATGTGTACGGGTAGTGGTTGTATCGCTATTGCTTGTGCTCACGCATTCCCAGACGCTGAAGTAGATGCGATTGATATCTCTACTGACGCATTGCAAGTTGCAGAGCAGAACGTTCAAGATCACGGGAGGGAGCAGCAAGTGTTCCCAATCCGTTCAGATCTTTTCCGTGATTTGCCAAAAGAGAAATACAACCTGATCGTATCTAACCCACCTTACGTGGACGAAGAAGATATGAACAGCCTGCCAGATGAGTTTACTCACGAGCCAGAACTTGGCCTAGCAGCGGGTACAGACGGTCTGAAATTGGTTCGTCGCATCTTAGCTAATGCACCAGACTACCTAACTGACGACGGTATTCTTATCTGTGAAGTTGGTAACTCAATGGTTCATATGATGGATCAGTACCCAGAGATTCCATTCACTTGGATTGAATTCTCTAACGGTGGTCATGGCGTATTCATGATCACTCGTGAGCAGCTTGTTGCTTGCGCTGATGAGTTCTCTATCTACAAAGACTAGGTTTCAATTATTAGGTTAGTGCCCCTATCTTAGGGCTGTAAGCTTAGAACCTGACATCTAGTAAGACGTTCGATTTGAAACGTTTTTATTTAAACGCCATGCAGCAATGCATGGCGTTTTTTATTGCCTAGATTAAAGATGTTTGCATTTATATCGAAGACGTTAAGCGCAATATTTAGTTGATTAATATGAGGGCTTATTACATATTGGTGTTTAATATTTAGTCGTTTTAGTGAGTTAAGGAGGATTCACGATGAGCTTTGATACATGGATTTATTATTTATTAGCGGTGCTAATTTTAACGGCATCACCAGGCCCAAGTTCTTTATTGTGCATGACCAAAGGTGTGCAATCTGGCTTTAAATTATCGATATTTACTGCCTTGGGGAGCTTAACTGCGATTACTGGTATTTTAACTTTATCGTTTACCGGGCTAGGGGTAATTATTGCTTCGTCTGAAGTGGTATTTAATGTCATAAAATGGACTGGTGCAGCTTATCTGATCTTCCTCGGTTGGAAGTCTCTGCGCTCTAGCCAACAAGATTATGACAAGTTATCGGATCAACAAGGCGGTGCTCAATCTGTCAAAGAAAGCGCTGCGCAGCATTACTTAAGTGGCTTTATTGTTGGCGCGAGTAACCCCAAAGCTATCTTGTTTTTTACTGCACTTTTCCCACAGTTTATTGATCCCTCAATTGCGCTATTACCACAGTTTACCGTGTTTGCTTTTACCTTCGCAGTGATGGAATTGTCTTGGTTATTGGTGTATGCCTACTTGGGGGCGAAGTCGTCAAATTGGTTGTTTGCGAAAGGTCGAGCCAAGGTCTTTAATCGTGTCACTGGAGGTGTCTTTATTGGGGCTGGCGCACTGCTTTCGACGACCAGTCGAGCATAACTTTCTGTTTTATCAGAGAGGTGAATGGTTACAGAATATTCTTGATGCTGTCATAAAAGGTTAATATTAATGTGCTTGCTGCTTTTGGCGAAAAGCCGATATATTGTAGTTACACCATCACGTTCTCAAGGAGAGACATATGCAGCATCAAGAAATGATTCAACACAGTAACTTTGGCGTAATCAGTCGTACTTGGATTTTCTCTACCCTTTCTCTAGTGGGTATTCTTGCTCTAATGTAGTCAGCTTCATGGCTCTATAGTTTTAGTTTTTATTATGAAATCACTTGTTAAAAAGTCTTCAAAGTCAGAACTCTTTCTCTTATAAATGTGGCTTTTCTCATCAGGCTAGCCACTTAACTTTTTCTTAGTCATCTTCTTCTAGCAAGCATCCCCCAGTAATTTACTCCTAGTCACCACTTTCTTCTTGTGGAATGGTTTATCACCTTACCTCTATAAACAAGCGCCATCGCACTTCTGAAGTTGTTACGAAACTGTGATAATCTTAAGTTATCTTTTATCTACAGTGTATCTCTCATGTCTGTCTGGGATTCTATTTCATTTAACAATCGATTTACTGCATTACCTCGACTGTTCTATACCCCAATTCAACCTACACCGCTCAGCAATGTCCAATGGCTCGCATGGAATCATAAGCTTGCGGATGAACTCGGTTTTTTGTCATTTGATGATGCTTCCGAGGAATTGCTTGAAACGTTATCTGGCAATGTTGAACCTGAGCAGTTTTCGCCTGTAGCAATGAAATACGCAGGCCACCAGTTTGGTTCTTATAACCCGGATTTAGGTGATGGAAGAGGGCTGTTATTAGCTCAAATTGTCGCGAAAAGTGGCGAAACGTTCGATTTACACCTTAAAGGTGCCGGTAAAACGCCCTATTCACGTATGGGCGATGGACGCGCTGTTATTCGATCAACCGTTCGTGAGTACTTATGTAGCGAAGCGATGGCAGGGCTCAATATCCCAACCACTCGCGCGTTGGCTATGATGACCAGCGACACACCGGTATATCGAGAGAAGCAAGAGTGGGGCGCATTGTTGGTGCGTGCTGCCGAATCACACATCCGTTTCGGTCACTTTGAACATCTGTTTTATACCAATCAGTTGGCTGAGCATAAGTTGCTGGCCGATAAAGTCATTGAATGGCACTTCCCTGAGTGTCTCGATGAAGAGAAACCCTACGCTGCTATGTTTAATCAGATTGTTGACCGTACCGCGGAGATGATTGCGTTGTGGCAAGCGAATGGTTTTGCTCATGGCGTGATGAACACCGATAACATGTCGATCATCGGGCAAACTTTCGATTATGGCCCGTTCGCGTTTCTTGATGAATATGACCCAAGATTGATCTGTAATCACTCGGATTACCAAGGTCGTTATGCTTTTAACCAGCAGCCAAGAATAGGGCTTTGGAACCTGTCGGCACTGGCTCACTCACTTTCTCCGCTGGTGGATAAGGCCGACTTAGAGGCGGCTTTAGAGCAGTACGAACCGCAAATGAACGGTTACTTTAGTCAGATGATGCGTCGTAAGTTGGGGCTACTTTCGAAACAAGAAGGCGACAGTCGTTTGTTTGAATCTATGTTCGAGCTGATGTCGCAAAACAAAGTCGACTACCCAAGGTTCTTTAGAACGCTATCGAACCTAGACACCTTGTCGCCACAAGAAGTGATTGATCTGATAATTGATCGAGAGGCAGCAAAACTGTGGGTAGATAACTACTTACAACGCTGCGAATTGGAAGATAGCTCAGTGGTCGAGCGCTGCGAAAATATGAGACAGGTAAACCCGAAATACATCCTCAGAAACTACCTAGCTCAGCTAGCGATAGACAAAGCAGAGCGCGGTGATAGCAGCGATATTGACGCTTTGATGGTGGTACTGGCAGACCCTTATGCGGAACACCCGGATTATGAATACCTTGCGGCTCTACCTCCTGAGTGGGGTAAAGCCATGGAGATCAGCTGCTCTTCATAACCAACCAATAGCGGATTAAGCCCTAAAGATTCAGATAGAGGTCACTAAGTTGTGATCTTTATCTGTTTGTTCTTCTAACTTTACAAACATGTCAATAATCAAACAATCGGCCAGCCTATACACTATGTGAATAAGTTGTAAATTTAATAGGTTTGGGCGATGCCAACAAATACTCGAATTCTCGTGGTGGATGATGATCAAGAAATCCGCGAGCTGCTGGAAGAGTACCTCACAAAATCTGGTTTCGATGTTTCTTCTGTGGGAGATGGTGTTGAACTAGAAGCTCATCTGCAAAACCAAGGTTATCCAGATCTGATTCTGCTTGATGTGATGCTACCCGGTGACGATGGTTTTACCTTGTGTCAACGCGTCCGTAAGCAATCGAATGTGCCTATCATCATGCTGACTGCCGTATCGGATGAAACCGACCAAATTATCGGCTTAGAAATTGGTGCTGATGATTACATTGCCAAGCCGTTTAGCCCTCGTCAGTTAATGGCGCGTATCAAAGCGTTGTTGCGCCGCGTTCAAGTGGTGGATGACAAGACAAGTGATGCATTGCCAAAACAGATTGTTTTTGGTGATTGGACGCTTGATACGTTAGCGCATCGAATTTCCCACAATGAAAACTCGGAAGAGATGGATTTATCGGGCAGTGATTTTTCTCTGTTGATGTTGTTCTTAACTCGCCCTAACGAAGTTCTCGACCGTGACACTATCTCATTCGCGACCAGAGGCCGTGAAGCGTTGCCTTTTGAGCGAGGCATTGATGTGCAGCTTAGTCGTCTGAGAAGCCGATTGGGCGACAGTGGCAAGTATCCTCACTACATCAAAACCATGCGCGGTAATGGCTATATCCTCGCTGTGCCTGTTCAGTATGAACACTGATAATCAAGTGATGTTAATGAGCACCTCGGCAATGAAGTATTTCCTATGAACGGGTTGAGTCGGTTAAAGCCAAACTCTTTGGTTGCCAGAACATTGTTACTGACCTTGTTAGCTGTGGTGATAGCTCAAGGTATCGCAACGTCTATTTGGTATAGCGAATCCAAACACAAAGAACTGGAGGGGATTCGTTCTGCCTCTTCAAGCATGGCCAATATGTTTGCCTCGACGGTGACTTTCTTCCAGTCTCTGCCCGTTAAATATCGCCATATCGTGTTGGATCAAATCCGCAATATGGGCGGTACGCGCTTCTTCGTTTCTTTCAATAAAGAGGCGTTGATTGTCGAACCGATCCCTGATACCCGTTTAAAAACCGCCTCGATTGAAGCGATAGAAAGTGTTTTGAGTAGCAAGCTCAATAAAGTCGAATCAGTGCGGGTTGATTTCTCTCGCCCTGAACATCTTCGTTTGCTTAAAAATGACATCTACTTGAGCGATCTCCCACGATCGTGGGCACATCATACTTTAACCTTAGAACCTCTTAACCCTCCTATTCTGGTTGTTCAGATAGAATTAGCCAGTCATGAATGGGTGTATATCGCCGCGTTGTTGCCTGCGCCTTACGTCAAACTCGACGATACGATTCTCGGCAGAGAACAGGTGATCTTCTTAGTTTCCTCGACCCTCATTCTTTTGGTTTTGACTTACTTGATGATTCGTCGGCAAGTACGCCCTCTTAAAAAATTAGCAAGAGCGGCCAATGAGATGAGTATGGATATTCAGCAGCCGCCACTTAACGAAGAGGGGGCTACTGAGCTGGTGACGGCGACCCGAGCGTTTAATCGAATGCAGCAACGGATTCGTCGCTATGTTGCCGACCGTGAGCACCTTTTCTCTGCAATCTCACATGATTTAAAGACACCAATAACACGGCTTAGACTACGAGCCGAGCTATTGGAAAGCGAAGTAAAGAAAGACAAGTTCAATAAGGATTTGGATGAGCTTGAGATGATGGTTAAGGGCGCTTTACAAGCGGTAAGAGATACCGACCTTCACGAAAACAACGCCATTATCGACCTCAATGAGATGATGCTCTCCGTGATTGAACTGCACAACCAACATCAAACCTTGGTTGAGTTTGAGCCCATTGTGGTTGACCCGTTAGTCGCCAAACCATTAGCCATTAAACGTGTGCTGACCAATCTTATCGACAACGCTGTGAAATATGGGACATCAGCTGAAGTCGATATTAACAGTGATTCGGTGTGGGTTATCGTGACTATTCAAGATCACGGAAAAGGTATTCCTGAAGACAAGTTAGAGTTGGTGTTTGAACCTTACTTCAGGCTCGCCACTGACGACCAAGGACACGGTTTAGGGCTTGGAATCTGTCGAAACATCCTACACGGACACGGCGGAGATCTCATTATTCGTAACTCCCCTCAAGGCGGCATAGAAGCTAAAGTCTATATTCCACGCGGCCTAGAAGTTTAATGTAACAATTGTGTTACATTGAGCTTACCTTTTGTTTCAATCTTACAAACCAGAATAAGTAGACTCTGTATTGAACCGGACGTCGAGTCCGCTAAAACATGGAAGATAATAATGAAAATCAATAAAACCCTACTTACTCTATCTCTTCTTGCTGCCTCAACATTTTCTCAAGCTGGTGAAGTGGAAGTGCTTCACTGGTGGACTGCCGGTGGCGAAGCGAAATCCGCAGCTGTACTGAAAGAGATGATTGAAGAACAAGGCCATACTTGGAAAGATTTCGCTGTTGCTGGTGGCGGCGGTGAAAGTGCGATGACTGTTTTGAAAACTCGAGCAGTGTCGGGCAATCCTCCATCTGCGGCGCAGATTAAAGGTCATGATATTCAAGAGTGGGGTGGTTTAGGTTTTCTAACGTCTCTCGATGCAACTGCGAAACAAGAAAAATGGGATGAGCTACTGCCAGAAGTGGTCACTAAAGTGATGAAGTGGGATGGCGAATATGTCGCAGTTCCTGTCAACGTTCACCGTGTTAACTGGCTTTGGGCGAACCCTGTTGTTTTAGAAAAATCAGGCGTGACGGTTCCAACTACGTTAGATGAGTTCTTTGTTGCCGCAGACAAGATTAAAGCGGCTGGCTTCATTCCACTGGCTCACGGTGGTCAACCTTGGCAAGACGCGACGGTATTCGAAGCGGTGGCACTTGATGTGCTAGGCAGTGAAGACTACAACAAAGCGTTCGTTGACCTGGATATGGACGTGTTGTCTGGTGACAAAATGGTGGAAGTATTCACCAAGTTCAAAAAGATGCGTGATTACATCGACAGCAACTCTCCGGGTCGTGATTGGAACGTAGCAACTTCGATGGTTATCAATGGCGAAGCGGCAATGCAGATCATGGGTGACTGGGCGAAAGGTGAATTTACTGCGGCAGGCAAAGTACCGGGTAAAGATTACATCTGTGCACCAGCACCGGGCACTGATGGCCAATTCACTTTCAACATCGATAGCTTTGCGTTCTTTGAGCTGAGTGACAAAGAGAACCAAAAAGCGCAGCAAGACCTAGCGAAAACCATTCTTACCAAAGATTTCCAAGAAGTCTTCAACCTTAACAAGGGTTCTATCCCTGTACGTCTAGATATGGACATGTCTAAGTTCGACCAATGTGCGTTGGATTCAATGGCAACCTTCAAAGCGAGTGCGAAATCTGGCGATCTTGTTCCGAGTATGGCTCACGGCCTAGCGACAACAAGCTACGCTCAAGGCGCGATTTACGACGTGGTAACCAACTTCTTCAACGAAAAAGATGCCGATCCAAAACAAGCGGCGGCTAAGTTAGCGAAAGCTGTGAAAGCGGCTATCTAATATAACTTGATAAGCGACACACAACGCACGTGAGTGACGGGTTGTGTTGCTTTACCAAACCCCCAGGGTGGGTAGGCTCGTAGGGAGCCTATCTACTCTTCACTCCCAATTCTGATATGCGTGATGCTGATGTGGTGCCGAAAGGTAAGCCATTGGCTCGATTGTGCAACAAGGATAAGTTATGGAGCATGTTTTGACTGAGTCGACTCCAAAACCCACAAGGAGCCAGCCTGCGCCCAAGCCTAGCTTTGCTGACAGGTTGCAACATTGGTTACCCAAGATTGTACTGGCGCCGACCGCGTTAGTGACCGTGGTGTGTATCTACGGCTATATATTCTGGACGGCGGCGCTGTCGTTTACGAATTCTCGATTTTTACCGAGCTTCAACTTTGTTGGTTTAGCTCAATATGAAAAGCTGATGGACAACGATCGCTGGATCACCTCAATCACCAACCTCGGTGTGTTTGGTTTTCTGTTCATGGCGATTGCTATCTTGTTGGGTGTGGGTTTGGCGGTATTGCTTGACCAGAACATCCGTCAAGAAGGCGCGATTCGTACCATTTATTTATACCCAATGGCCTTGTCATTCATCGTGACGGGTACTGCTTGGAAATGGATTCTCAATCCGGGTCTTGGCATTGAAAAACTGATGCAAGATTGGGGCTTTACCGACTTCAAATTCGATTGGTTAGTCGACTCTGAAATGTCGGTCTATACCTTGGTTATCGCAGCACTTTGGCAGTCGTCAGGCTTCGTGATGGCGATGTTCTTAGCCGGCCTTCGTGGCATTGATTCTTCAATCATCAAAGCCGCTCAAATTGATGGGGCAAGCTTACCCACTATTTATCTGAAAATCATTCTACCTTGCTTGCGCCCTGTGGTTTTCAGCGCGGTGATCATCACCTCACACATTGCGATTAAGAGTTTCGACCTTGTGACCGCGATGACAGCGGGTGGCCCAGGTTATTCATCGGATCTTCCTGCGCTATTCATGTACGCACACTCATTTACGCGTGGACAAATCGGCCTTGGTGCTGCCAGTGCCATGATGATGCTTGCTGGTATCTTAGTGATTCTCGTGCCTTATCTTTACTCTGAACTTAGGGAGAAAAAGTCATGATGAATAACATCAATTTTGCTCGAATCTTTATTTATTCAGCACTGCTTTTCTTCTGCTTGGTGTATCTAATGCCATTGTTTGTCATGGCGCTGACCTCATTCAAAACTCTGCCAGACATCAAGGCAGGTAACTTGATGAGCTTACCGAAAGAGTGGGTGTTTGATGCTTGGTATAAAGCGTGGGACACCGCCTGTACGGGCGTGAAATGTGAAGGCATCAAAGGCTACTTCTGGAACTCGTTCCAAATGGTGATTCCTGCGGTTGCGATTTCAACATTGCTCGGTGCATTCAATGGTTATGTAGTGACGAAATGGCAATTCCGAGGCTCGAATCTGTTCTTCAGCTTACTGTTGTTTGGTTGCTTCATTCCGTTCCAAGTGGTGCTACTACCAATGGCAACCATGCTCGGCAAGATGGGGCTAGCGAACACAACCATCGGCTTGGTGATTGTGCACGTTATCTACGGCATGGCGTTTACAACTCTGTTTTTCCGTAACTTCTACATCTCGATTCCGGATGAATTGATCAAAGCAGCAAAACTGGATGGTGCAGGCTTCTTTACCATTTTCTTCAAGATCTTATTACCGATCTCTACGCCTATCATCATGGTGACGGTGATCTGGCAGTTCACCGCAATCTGGAACGATTTCTTGTTCGGGGTGGTGTATTCCGGCTCAGAGACTCAGCCAATCACCGTAGCATTAAATAACTTAGTCAACACCAGCACGGGCGTTAAAGAATACAACGTTGATATGGCTGCCGCGATCATCGCCGCGCTGCCAACGCTGTTGGTGTATGTCTTCGCAGGAAAATATTTTGTTCGTGGCCTAACGGCAGGATCAGTAAAAGGATAATTACCCATGGCAACATTAGATTTAAAACAGATCCGTAAAACCTATCGCAACGCGGACAACGAAACGTTAAAGGGCATCGACATCAGTATCGATTCGGGGGAGTTCTTGATACTTGTCGGCCCTTCGGGGTGTGGAAAATCCACCCTAATGAACACCATTGCTGGGCTAGAAAATATTAGCTCGGGTGAAATCGTGATTGATGGTGTTGACGTGGCCCAGGTTGAACCTAAAGACCGCGACATCGCGATGGTATTCCAGTCGTACGCACTTTACCCAAACATGACGGTACGCGGCAATATCGCCTTCGGCTTGAAGATCCGCAAGATGCCACAAGACGAAATCGACGCAGAAGTGAATCGCGTCGCTGAAATGCTGCAAATTGAGCAACTGCTTGATCGTAAACCATCACAGCTATCTGGTGGTCAGCGCCAGCGTGTCGCGATGGGACGTGCACTAGCGCGTCGTCCTAAGTTGTACCTGTTCGATGAACCGCTTTCTAACTTGGATGCCAAGCTGCGTGTTGAAATGCGTCATCAGATTAAACGTCTGCACCAAAAGCTGAACACCACCATTGTTTACGTCACCCATGACCAAATAGAGGCGATGACCTTGGCGGATCGTATTGCGGTGATGAAAGATGGTGAACTGCAGCAACTCGGTACGCCGCAAGAGATCTACACCAAGCCAAACAATATGTTTGTCGCGGGCTTTATGGGTTCACCATCAATGAACTTCATTAAGACCATGGTGGATTTGGATGATGATCAGAATCCGATCATCAAAGTAACGGGTACGTCTGAGCAAGAGCACCACATTCGATTACCACAAAGCATGCGTGAACAAGATGGCAAAGAAGTGGTGATTGGCCTGCGCCCTGAACACATCACTGAGCAGGAAAGTGAAGATGTGTCGGCAACGACCAAGCTAGATTTACAGCTGGAAGTCTTGGAACCTACAGGGCCAGATACGATTGCGATGGTGAAAGTGAACGACCAAGAAGTAGCGTGTCGCTTGTCGCCAGAATTTGAAGTGTCAGTTGGGCAAATGGCGCCGCTGCATTTTGACTTATCAAAGGCGGTATTCTTTGATGCTCAGACTGAAGCGAGAATTGATTTTTAGTTTTTGAGACAGTAGCTCAATGAGAGTCTAAGCTTAAACAAAGGCAGTATCACTAACTTATAATAAGTAACGTGATGCTGTCTTTTTTGTGTTTTAGCCTGTTTTATTTCCTCACGAAAACAGAGGGATAAACGAGATAAATGGATTAACTGCAATAATATCGCTAATTAGCCTCCGTTAGCTCTATAAAGCTGACCGAGAACAGCGTAGGATCGCGCTACTTTAGACCAAATACTAGGTTGCACATTAGTGCATAAACAGAAGAATACATGAAACTAACAGCAAAACCCTCAGCTAGTAACGCTTTACTTATTTCTATTACGACACCGGACTTCAAAGGTGACGAAGCAAAAGAGTCTCTTGCCGAACTTGCTCGCTTAGTAACAACCCTAGGGTTTAAAGTGGTCGGTACACAATCACAGCACCACAGTTCAACACAACGACAAAACGTGTTGGGCGCAGGTAAGCTTGCAGAAATTGCACACTTAACCGGTTACCAAGGTTCGATTGAAGAAGCCGAAGATGAAGATTTTATCGATGAGTCTTTTGATTTTCGTGCTGGTATCGATGAGTTAGATTTTGATGATCTTCCATCTGAAGACGTGGAGTTTGGTACTGCTGACGTAGTGGTATTCGACTGTGATTTGAGCCCATCTCAACTGCGTAATGTAGAAGCTCACTTGGGTGTCGAGGTGTTTGACCGTACTGGTATCATCATTGAGATCTTCAGCCGTCATGCTCGTACTCGTACCGCACGTCTGCAAGTTGAAATCGCTCGACTAAACTACCTAGTGCCTCGACTGCGTGAGACGGCCGACGGTGATAAAGAGCGTCAAATGGGTCAGGGTGCAGGTGAAACTTCACTAGAGCTAGACCGCCGTAAAGTACGTGACCAAATTGCTGCACTTAAGCGTGAGCTGGTTAGCGTACAAGACGAAATGAAGAACCGACGCACTCAGCGTTCGGAGCTTTTCACTGTTGCTCTGGTTGGCTACACCAACGCGGGTAAATCTTCGATGATGCGCGCTATGACCGCAACCGAAGTGAGCGGTGAAGATAAGCTATTCGCGACCTTAGATACCACGGTTCGTGCACTTCAGCCGATCACTCAGCCGCGTATCTTAGTGTCAGATACGGTGGGTTTCATCAAGAAACTGCCACACGATCTGGTTGCTTCATTCCACTCAACACTAGCAGAAGCGCATGATGCTTCATTACTGCTTTATGTGGTTGATGCTTCTGATGTTTCATTCCGCGCACAGCTTGATGTGGTACACGAAGTATTAGCGCAAGTGGGCGTTGAAGGCAGCGAAAAACTATTGGTACTGAACAAGTGCGATAGATTGAGCGAAGAAGAACAGTTAGAGCTGATTGAAGAATTCCCAGATGCAATGCTGACCTCGACTCGTGACCCGCTCGATATCACCAAACTACACAAGTACATTGTGGGTGTGGCTGAACAAGGCATGATCGAAGAAGAGATCACGATTCCTTATTCTGGACAAGGCATTATCGGTGAGATTCGCTCAAACATGAGTGTGGTGAAGGAAGAATACGACTACGAATGCATCAAGCTTACTGTACGCTCAAGTGCAATTGATTTAGCGCGCTTGAAAAAGCGTATGCAGAAGTCTTAATTTTGTAGCGAGCCTGGCAAGAACAACCAAAAGAAAAGCGACCCGATAAGGTCGCTTTTTTGTTTCCTGTCGCTGAGTAATTAGTTACTCGTCAACCAGTCCATTTAGGTCATTTACGCCATTCTTTGAGTTGGCTTCCATCGTGCTAGTTCTGGATCAAGCTTGATGCCTTGCGAAGTCAGCAGGTTAACACGTGCTAAGTAAGCCGCACCGTGCATCAGGTGCTTAGCAAGGTCGACCGCATTACGCTGCTGGTAATCATCTAGGTAGCTGTCTTTTGCCCACGCGTTGAATGCGCCAAGTGCAGGGCCAGCCCATACTTGATAATCCATTTCACGACCTTGTTCGCCCGTGTTTGACCAGCGGCTAGAAAGCCCCAAGTACCAGCGGAAAATCAACGCCATTTTACGCTTCGGGTTGCCTTCAGCGCGTTCGATCTGTTTAGGGTCGCGCTCGTTAAAGTGAGCAACAGTACCTGCCCAGATGTCATCCAATGTTGAACGGAATACCTGCTTCTCTAGCTTTTGACGTTCTTCAACTGGAATCGCTTCAATGGAGTCGTAGCGTGTGTAGATCTCGTAAAGCTTGTTTGCACGCATTGGGAACAAGGTACCGCGCTTAACCACTTGCAGCTTCACGCCCATTTCGAACATGTCTGCTGCCGGAGCCATAGTCACGTCAGCCATTTCAGTTGTCGAAAGCAGCTTACGTGTGTGTTCGCTCGCGCCAGCTTCAACACAGGCTTGGTTAATAGAACCAGTAACAATGTATGCCGCGCCCATGTTAAACGTTGCTAGAGCTGCGTCAGGCGTGCCGACGCCACCACCACAACCAACACGCAGCGGTGTTTTGAATTGGTACTGAGCTTGGATCTGTTCTTTCAACGCAAGAATCGTTGGTAACAGGGTAACTAGAGGGCGGTTATCGGTGTGACCACCAGAATCCGCTTCTGCAGTAATGTCATCCGCCATTGGAACCAACTGTGCTAGCTCCATCTGTTCTGCTGTGATTCGACCTTCATCAACCAAAGCTTGCAGCATTTTCACAGGAGCAGGCTGCATGAACTTGCTTGCGACTTCAGTACGGCTCACTTTTGCGATGACTTTGTTGCCAATCTGGATTTCGCCTTTTGCATCACGGCTTAGACCAGCAGCACGATAGTGAACAATTTGCGGTGTTAAACCTAAGAAGGCTGAAGCCTCAACCGTTTTCACTTTGTGCTTCAAAAACAGCTCTACACTGCCGCGCTCTAGTGCAGGTTCACTTGGGCTGTGAATCAGGTTAAACGCGTAAGGGCCGTTTGGTAGCGCTGCTTGAATACGGTTGATCGCTTGCTCAACGCGAGACGGGATTAAGCCTGCCGCGCCAAATGAACAAAGAATGCCTGCCTGACCAAGCGCAATTACAAGCTCTTCAGATGAGATGCCGTTGGCCATTGCGCCTGCGTAGTACGCGTATTTTACGCCATGACAGCGACGAAACTCTTCGTCGCCCAAGCTTTGTGTACCGAGTGCAGGAGCAAATGCGCTAACAGGTTGGCTGTTCGCTGCACTTGCTGAATCACCCGATGTAATTTCAGCTTGTTGGCTGACGCCTAAGCCTTTTTCTGGGTGGCTCACTACGTAACAAGCAAGGCTTAAGTCTTTTAAGATGGTCGACATTGCCGCGCTATCAAAATGAGTTGTGTTCTCTTCAATCTGCCAAGGCCACGGAGATAGCTTTTCGTTATTGATAGTAGTTTGAGTTGTCATAATTATTTCTTTCCTAGTTCCGTGTCAGGCTTATGCTTCTTCGATACAAATGGCGATGTCTTTCACTTCGTAAATACGCAGACCATCTTTGCTCAGGTTTGCGTCACCAACGATGGTGCGTTTGCCGTCTTCGTCTTTAACCGCTGTGATATGTACATCGAGAGACATCTGTTTGTTCAGAGGGTTAATCTGACCACGGTATTTCCATTTCACTTCAGATTGGATTTGACCGAACTTTGGATTGCGGAAGTCAGCGCCAAGATCTTTGTTTAGCGCATAGGTTTGCATCAGCTCGATGATCGCTTCGACACCTAGAGAACCTGGCATTACAGGATCTTGATGGAAGTGGAATTGGAAGAACCAATCACTTGGGTCAATCGTACGCTCAGCGTATAGGTAACCAAGACCGTCTTTACCACCATCGCTAGTGATCTGCACGGTATCGATAAAGTTCAAACGACCGCCGGCCAATTTGTAGTGCTCTTGTACTTCACCAGTAGACGAGACAGGTGCATTGAAGTAACGCGTCGTTTTGTCTAGCAGGTTGATGTTTACATCCGGCGTGCGGTTGTTATCAACGTGCCAAGGATGAGTCACCTTACCGTTGTCCAAACCCAGTTGGTCTTTCAGTGCTGCGCCTTTGAAGTAACCAAATACCGCTGTACCTTCGTAGAATGGCACGCCGTCAGTGCTCAGTTCGAAGCTAAAGCTCTGTACGATGTTTGTACCCATCATTACGGTTGAAAGCAGGCGAGAATCGTTGGTGATCGTTTTGCCACGCAAGTCGACGTTACGCAGCATTTTGCCGCTGCCGTCTAGGTTACGGAAAAACAGTTCTTCACCTGGGAAGCCTAGTGTGGTGCCCATGTAGCCAGAGATGAAGCCGTTTGGCTGCAGTGAAATCTCCATCAACACCGAGTAAGGCATCAAGGTATGGTGGCTGTTTTCATCAAAGTACCATGCATTTTCTGGCACTTCGTATTCAGCGATACACGATGAAGGTTTCTTGAAGTCGCCACGCTTGCCGTCGATCTCAACGACACGAGTGGTTAACTGCAAGTCGCCACACGGAGTACGTGGTGGAATCATCCCACGGTAGATAGAGAAATCAGGGCCGAAACATTTTTCGATGTCGCCAGTCGCGAATTCGAACATGTGGTATGGCGTGAATGGAACCGTATCGGGTGTGCGGTTCGGGTAATCAGGCGTTACCGGAGCTTCAACATGTTGAAGAGGAATCACGCCTTTATTTGGCGCTGTTTCTAGGTCTTCAATTTGCGCCATCAACGGCGCATTTGCTGAAGCCTGCTGATTAATGGCGGGTGTATGGCCCAAGCTTTTATGGTCCAAGTTTTCGATAACAGGGGTCGCGACAGCTGTTTCTAAAGAAGGCAGGTAACGAGTACATTCGTCATCTTCTTTGATCATCACACCCAAGTTTTGGAAATCAACAATCACTTTGCCATTCAGTAAAATATCGATGTTAGCTTTCGCGTATGGGCGAGGGCTTAGACCAATCTCGGTCACTTCCATGCGGTAAGTCAGTTCTGCCGATTGTGGTAGAACTTGACCACGACAGCGTACTTGTTGAGGGGCATTTTCAAGCGGTTGGAAACGACCATTTTGAACAAGCGTGTGCATGCCAAGGTGCATCATGAAGAATTGCAGCAGTTGACCACAACCTTCTGCCATCAAAGAGCCAGCCATTACTGAGTCATCTTTGAAGTGACAAGGGAAGTACCAGTGCTCAGGCTCTAGCTGTTTGTGACCTTCAATCAGACCAAGTCCCCATGTGCCACCTTGCGGTTCAACACGGCTAACCTTTTCGATCATCATGAACTTCTCTGCGCTGAAGCACAAAGAAGGCTGGTGGCGATCAGATTGGTGAGTCGGGCCAAAACACTCTGCAATGTTTGCAGTCAGTAGGTGGCGCAGTTCTTGGTGGTTAAACTGGGTTTTAGGGCAGTGCAACATAGGGTCGAAACGTTGCTTAGTGGCAAGTTTACGAGCCTTGATTTCATCTTCAGTGTGAATCACGCCCTTGCCATCGGCTAGCTCTTCATCAGTGAAGAAGCCCGCACAGCCGTTATCCATTTTCAGGATCATCTTGTCGCCAACGAAACATTCGTACGAGAAGAAGAACAGTAGCGTGTCGCCATTGCGAGCAAAGCTGTTGATTGAGATGTCGTAACGCAGCGTATCGCCACCACGAGGCAAGTCGCCAAGGAAGGTCAGTGTACAATCAAGCAGGCGATAAACACGCTTGCCTTTGTTTTCGAAATCAATGCCTAAGTAGCTGATCAGCATTAGGTCACACTGACCAGATTCTACCGCTACAGCCCAAGGGATTTGACCATCAACAAGATACGGCGCATCAACTGGGATGTCGTACTCTGTGGTCATGGTGCTTGGCTTGTATTCGTTCACTGTCGCGTTGAGCTTGGTTACACGAGATACCAATAGGTAGTCTGTGGTTGGTAGGCGAACGCGGCGCGAGTAGCTATCGATGATCGCGTAGTCAGGGCCAAATACATTGGCGATGTCGCCTTCAGCGTATTCAACCAGATCATCGTAATCCCAGATACATGGTTTACGGATAGGTTTTACTGGTGCTGGTGTCGCAAGTGCGTTTACTGGCGCTGACTGAACCTGAGCTGGTTGAGCTTGCACAGGCTGAGTTGATGTTTCGGCTGAGCTATCTAAACCAGACGTAATTGCGTTTAACTGTGCTTTTAATAGCGCATCAGCCATCTGCATGCCTTGGGCTCGAGTGTGCAGGAATGCTTTGTGTACCTGTTGAGCTGCTTGCTGATTTTGAGCAAAAGCTTGGTTGTGTGGTGTTACAGACGGCTGTGATGCTGCATCCGTATTAGCGTCGATATTTGATACGCCATTTTTAGCGGATAGGACATGAGTCATATTGCTGTGGTTACCTGTTAGCTGACTGTGGCGAGTTGGCGCCAGAGTAGGGGATACTGATGTAGGAGTTTCGATGACTGGCTCTACCGCGTTCTGCGCTAATGCCTTCTTCTCTAACTCTTTTTGCGCAAGGGCTGCTTTGATGTTTGCTGTCGTTGGAATCGACGCCACTTTTGCTGCTTGTTTGCCAGAAGCTTTCTGCTGAATCGTTGCCAAGTTAGTCACTGGGGTTTGGGCAATATGTTGATAGATATCGCGACCACCAAGAGTCACTTGCTTAACCAATTGACGTTTAGCATCGCTCGCCAGTTCATTGCTTAAACGAACGGAAAGTGACTGAGATTCAACACTCGACTGTCTTAGTAGCAGCTGTGAACATTGTCCTTCGCTGATGTTGGCAACAATCGCGCTCTTAGAGCTGATATTTGGATTCAGAGACTCAAGGTTCAGGTTGAGGAGACCGTGTAGCAGGCTTGCCATGCCAGAAGCTGCAGAGCAGTGACCAACACGTTGGCTCGCTTGAGTGGTCTTGGTAACTTCTAAGTTGAGAGATACAAGCTCGTGTGACAAAGACTCAGGTGCATGGTTAAGCTCAAGCAGAGAAACATCGTTTGAGCTCATACCGACTTGAGTCAGTAACTCATCAACAACGGCGTTGTTACGCTCGCTTGAGCCAAAGGCCAAGGCGTTAATGCTGCCGTAAGCTGTGTCTTGGTTGCTCGCTACTCGACCTTCTTCCACAAGAACAATTGCACCTGCGCCTTCGCCCACATTCCAACTGCCGTCTTGCGGTTGTCCGAATTTTGGATCAAGCGACACTGGGCTCACGCTGTTCTTCAGAATCACATGTTCCGCACTGCCGCTTAGGTCGACGGCTGCAATCACGACTGCATCCATGGATTCTTGCGACATCAGGTTTTGCGCGACATCGACACAACGAGCAACTGACTGTTCAGCGGCTGAAATCGTAAAGGCAGGGCCATTAAAGTCCCATAATGAAGAGATGCGCGAAGCCATGATATTGCCGATGAAACTGGTGTATTGGTTCAGTTTGGCTGCGTCCATCACACTGTCCATCGCGATGGTTTCTAGCGATTGGTATTCGTCTTGTGTTAGCTCAATACCCATGTTGGCAAAGCTGTCAGCCAATTGGCTATGCAGGTTTACGCGTCCACGGAATTGGTGCATCTCAAGCTCAGTTTCCATCGCTACCAGTACTGCAACCTTTTGGCCTGCCACAAGCTTGGCATCTTTGATCGCTTCGTCTGCAACTTTCATCAGTAGCAACTGCTGAGAGATCAAACGGTCATCTTCATTCGGCGGTACTTTGAAGCGTAGGAAATCGAGGTCGAATTGATCGATGTAAGCCCCGTTTGGAATGCCGTGTAAACCAAACTGATTCAGCAGTTCTGGATGTTGGTCTAAACCTTTCCAGCGCTTCTTAGGCAAAGCAATGAAAGCATCGTTGTTGGTTTCAATCGCAGTGCTCAGCGCGTTGATGCTTTGCAGAGAACCGAAGTGAGACGCTAGGCCAGTAATGCTTAAATTAGACGGCTGTAGGCTTGGAGATGCCGACTCTAGAGTCTGGTTTACATGACTCTTATCTGAGTACGCTTCAAGCAGTAAGTGTGCGTTACAACCACCGAAACCAAATACAGAAACACCCGAACAGCGCTCTGAGTTGCCCGCTTTACTTGGCCAAGGTTGAACTTGCGTTGGTAGCGTCTGTGAGCCAAATAAACCTTCTGGCGACGATAGCGGCTTGTCCAAATTAATACTTGGCGGAAGAACACCTTCTTTCATCGCAAAAATCATCTTCATGATCCCCGGCATACCCGCCGCAGTCAGTAAGTGACCGAGGTTGGACTTCGCAGAGCCAATCAATGGCGGGTTAGAACCATTCAGTTTGTCAGCAAAGAAACGTTCCATTGAGGTTAGCTCAACCTTGTCACCTAACGGTGTGCCGGTTGCGTGACACTCAATTACTTCGATGCTGTCTGGTGTTAGGTTAGAAGCTTCGTAAGCGCGTTCAAAGGCTTGGACTTGTCCTTTGCTATTTGGGCTTAATACGAACTGACCACGGCCATCGTTCGACAAGCCGATTCCACTGACGACTGCGTAGATGTTGTCGCCATCACGCTCTGCATCAGCCAAACGTTTTAGGACTAAAACACCGGCACCTTCGCCAGCAAATAGACCTTTACTGTTGCTATCAAACGGAACCGACACACTGTGGTCAGGGTAAGCGTGGAAGATGGAAAAACCCATGTTGATAAAGAATGGGTCAGCACCGGATACTGCGCCCGCCAACATCATGTCGGCTTTGCCCGTGTTCAAGTAATCACACGCTAACTTCAATGAATACACGGAACTTGCACATGCGGCATCTAGGCTAAGTTGGACGTTGCCTAAACCCAATGCATCAGCCACTAACTTAGAGGCGTTGTGTGCTGCCGCACCGTTGATCGGGTTGAGGTCTTGCACGGTTTCATTGGTTGGCAGCAGTGAAAACTGGTCATTAGCCAATTTAGCTTGTAGTGCTTTCTCGACCACCGAGTGATACATCGGCAGAAACAGATCGTTTGAGCGTGTGGTTGGGAACGAAAGGGCACCCATGATCACGCCTGTGCGCTCTAAAACATCGGCATTCAGATCAATGCCAGCGTCGACTAAAGCCTTACGACTGGTGTCCAAAGCCCATAGGAAACTTTGGTCAACACCGTTGAATGACTCAGCTGTTAAGCGGTAGCCATTGCTGTCGAAATTGAAGTTTTCGATGTAGCCGCCTTTATCACAGTAAAAGCGGTCTGATTCGCCTTGCACGCCCTGATAGCTTTCAGGTTTAGCACCTAACTTTTCAGCGCTTAATGTGGTGCGAGAATCTTTTTTATCTAGCAAGTTTTGCCAAAAGTCTTTTGGCGTATCCGCTTCTGGATACTGGTTAGCAATACCAACAATCGCGATCTTATTGCACTTCACTTGCTGCTTATTCTTAGTTTGAGCCTGATACTGGTTCGATTGAGAACTCATACTAGCTCTCCTTGATGATTCACTGCGCTGCCTTGAGGCACACCACGTAATTGCTTAGCGGCGGTGATCTGTTGTTCTAGCCCTTGAATAAGTGGCTCGACAGACAGTGGAATTTGATGAGTAATGAGCTGGCCAATACACTTGATGAGCGTGACAATATCGTCACCACCCTTGGCATTGGAAGCGATTGTGCAGTACTGGTCGGCTACGTTGTCGCTACGATTGATCTTGTCGATCAATGTGCTGGTTTGACGATCGGCACCTACTTCGACAAACAGACGAGCACCTTGCTGACGCACACTCTGGATCAACGCGGTGAAATCCAGCGTCGAACAGAAAGTATCGGCAATTGAAAGGGCGATGCTGTCGCTGTCGATATTGATTGGTGCGCCCGTCGTTAGACCTGCTGCGCTGATAAAGCGGATATGCTTTGGCAATTCGTCGAACAGTGGTTGCGTGTAAAACTTACGCACTTGGCTATGTTGGCTCAATGCTGGTGTGGTGTGCATTGCGGTAACACGATTCGCGGCAATGCCACGTTTACCCAGTTTTTTGAGCAATGCACGACATGTGCTTTCACAACCTGCCAGTACGCAAGTGTCACCTTGGATGATAGCGAGATAAGCGCGTGGAAACTCTGGTAACAGAGCCTCAATCGCTTGCGCATCACTGCGAACCACAAAGCTGTTCCATTGGATGCTTTCGTCGCCGTTCAGCTGCCAATCTTGACGCACTGCAGTGAGTTCGCCAGAAATTGCCGTGGTGAAAATAGGGCTAGTTTGAGTCATCTCAATCAGCGCATGTGGGTTTTTCCAAACATTTAAGCTGGCCCACATGGAAGCCTCACCCTTGGAGTAACCCAAAGCGAAATCTGGCTGCACTTTGAATTCATCACATAGCAGTTGTGTTAACAGGTAACTACTGCCTACACCGGCAATTGCCAATTCACTAAGCGACATTTCTTGCGAATCTTCAGCGTAGGTTTTCTCTGCCTGCAGCATCTCTTTCAAGTTACCCTCACGTTCTAAACGAGCAAATAACTGTGGGAAATGGTGGTGAAAATCGCGCAACATACCGGGATAAACCGTGCCAACACCAGGGTAAACAAATGCAACGCCACCTTTGCTTTGAGGCTTTGGTGAGAAACAACTGCCTGCTGGAGTCTTGTATTGGCTATTGTCAGCCATTATTTTTGGCAACGCATTTTCTAGCGCTGTGATCTCTTGCAGTGCAGCATCGATTGAAGCCGCCTGAATCACGATATTCGCACCACAGTCAGCATTGTGTTGAGCGCTTTGGAAATGACTTAGGTTTGAATACATCAAGCTGGCGATAGCAAGTTCTCTGTCTGCCGAATCACTAACGCATTTAAGCTCAGCTCTTAGTGAGGCCAACTGAGAAACCAATTCAGTTTGCTCGCAGCCAGAAACCACAAACATCAAACTCTCGCTGGATAGCAATGGCTTTGGCTCGTGCAAACCGGTCGCTTGAGTCAATATCAGGCTGGTGGCTTTTGGGCTATCGTCACTGAAAGTTAACGCAGCAACACGTGCTTTGTTTGGCTCAGTGAACCAGTAATGGTTAGGTAATGAATGGCTCGGTAATGAACGGCTCGATATCGCATTAACTATATTCAACAATTCATCAAACTGCTGCGAAGCCGATAAGTCAGAGTGTTGCTGTTGATGACTTAAATCTGAAGCGGGGCGGCGTGCAATATCCAGAGCTAGCTGAATGCTATTTCCGGTAGCTGTATCTACAAAGCTCGCCAAATTCGCGTGTGGGTGAATCTTATTCTGAGCAGCATTCAGCGCACTTAACATCAACAATGATGGTGAGTGATGATCCAAACAGAGCTTAACGACATTACCTTGATTGACTGTCTCGATGGCGTGAGCAAGTGCTTGATTAAAATTGCCATCAACCACAACAGTTATCATCTCTGGGAACGAGGGAAATAAGTCGGCAGAAAGCTCAGCCGCGTTTGCTGGCTGAGCTAAAAGAGCGATGCGCAATGGCATCGCTTTATTAGTAGGAACAGTCACTATGACAATTGCTCCTTTTCTGGGTTCTTAGTCGCTTCTTTCTTCGGCACTGCTGAGCTAGATTTTGGCAAAAATGCGTCATTTAAGCTCTTGCTGATGGTGACTTTGGCACCTTTCATTACTGCGCTTAAACGACCATCTTGGTGGTAAAGCGAGATATCAGCTTGCAGTGAACGAGTCGTGCTTTTTATCACGCTCAGTTCTAGCCAACCTTGGTCACCATTGTGCATCGGTGCGTAACACACAAACTCACCGATTGCAGACGGTAGGCTTGCCGCGCCGTATTTCAATCGAGCCCATACCAACATGGCTTGCAACAGATAATCTTCAGCAAATGGTTGGCTATCGCCAAAGCCTTGCTTAGGAATAAATGATCCGCAGTCGCTGTTTTCAATCTGAGGCAACTGGCACTGAGCCAATAAGCCTAAGTCGTCAAAGCGCTCAACTGAGGTAATACCTTGCAATCTTGGTCCATGAAACAGAGTGCCGTCACTGTATAGAGCTTGTGCCGTTGTTACAGGTGCTGAAGTGCTGGCTTCAAAGCGTTTTGTCGACGCTTGTTGAACATCTTCAGACATTTGCACAGAGGCAACTTGCAACTGAGCTTGATACTGTGGTCGTCCTTGGCAGCTGATTACTGCTTTTAGCTGATCTTTTGATTTAGCATCAGAGGAAAGAACCAGTTTCAGCTCTTTCACTTCATCAGTATCAAAAATCACACCTTTCAGCAGTTTGTAGTTGTGAACGCTAACGTTCACCCCTAACAGTTGCTCTGCGACTTCACGCATCCATTGGATGGCACACACTGTCGGTAACACTGGGTTACCGGCAATGCAGTGATCTTGAATGAAAGGCAATGCCTTTGGATCAAGATGACGTGTCACAGTAATGCTTGTATTCAGCGGACTCTCTGCAAGGTGCACAGACTCCGCATTAAGCTTTTTTACAGCAGCTTCCTTGTTGTCAGAACCTTGCATGCTCGTACCAACCAGCAGTTGAATGCCAGTTTCGTTCAGTAGTTGAGAACTAAATAGCTCTGCACCCGCCTGAAGAGGAATTACGTACACACCGCGCTCTGTAAACATACGTTTCAGTGCTGCGTTGACCATGCCACCGTCCCACGGTCCCCAGTTGAAGCTCATCACTTTCGCTTGAGGGTTACGAGCAGACAGCTGTAGAGCCGCTTTGTTCAGGATCTCGTTGGACATTGAGTAATCGCTTTGGCCTGTGTTTCCGTAGAAACCCGCCGCCGAAGAGAACATCGCAATCAGTTTTAGCTTGCTGCTATCAAGACCACCAAGAACCGCTTCTAGTCCGCCCACTTTGGTGCCGTAAACCATGTTCAGTTCATCAAGCGTTTTGTCTTGAATATGCTTGTCAGCCAGTACACCTGCACCGTGGATAAGACCTGTGATGCCTTCGAAGTTTGCCAGTGTTTTTGCTACTGACTCATGGTTCGATACATCTAGGCTTAGGTATTCAGCGCTCGCGCCGATCTCATTGAAAGCGGCAAGTGCTGCGTTGATTTCAAGGCTGCTCAATACAGGTTTTAGCAAGGCATCTACTTTCTTCGGCGTTGGTTTGTCACCTGTTGCTTGTAGGTGAGCGATAGCCGCTGGTTTTAGCTCTTTCTCTTGCTTACCTTGTGCCCACTGAGGTAGCTCAACTGAAGTAATATGCTTACTACGACCTGCAAGAACGAAATGAGATTTACATTGCTTAGCAAGCGTCAGTGCACATTCAAACGTCACGCCTTTAGCGCCACCAGTTACGAGAACTTTGTCGCTCTTGGTGAGTTGAGCGCCTGTGTTTTTAGTTTGTGCAGCGCCTGGTGTTGTCGCAATCAGTGTTGCACGACCAGATTCACCGTTTTCCGTATGGCTAAGGCCGATTTCAACCGTGTTGGTATCGATATCGAACAGTTCACCTGTGATAGCTTCAGCTAGGTGACGAGCATCAATAGAAGCGTCAGCATCCAATGCACGGCAGAATACGTTTGACCATTCATGGCTCAGTGTCTTAGTTAGACCAGATAGAGCCGCTTGGTTAAGTTCTGCATTCGCTAATTGCTTAGTATCTAGGTAACCAAAGCCACCATCGATACGGCTTAGTGTGAAGAACACGCTACGACCAGAAACGGCATTCAGTTGGCCATTTAGGTGCTTGGCGAATAAGAACGCTGTCGTCAGTGAAGCTCTTGAGTCTGCATTCAAGTTAACCGCTTGCTCGTTGCTTTGTTTAGCATCAACGATAGCTTGTAGGTGAATGAAGCCAGCAATCACTTTGTTCGACGTTTTAAGGTCTGCTTCGATTTCGTTAATAACTGCAGTCACACCAGCATCATCGACGCTGTTGAGTGTGTAGCTTGCGATTTCACTGTTTAAAGGTGACGCGGCAGAAAGAGCACTACGCACTACAGCAACTTGAATGCCGTTAGCGGTCAACTTTTCTGCTAGAACACCGGCGTTGTGACCATCATCTGTGATCACGACACAAGCGTCTTTTGAGAAACAATCGACGAGTTTATCTGCCGCTGGTAGCTTTTTTAGCGCCACCTCATTGTGTGGTGGAAGTTCCGCTGTCGCTGTTTCTGCGATAGGCGTTACTGATTCAGCTTTTGGAGTCGCTACGGGTGCAGCTGTGGATAGCTTGCTTTGCATATAAGTAACGATTTCACCAAGCGTACGACACTCAGCTAGGTCTTCAGGGTTTAGCTCTGGCAGCGTTGGTAGCTGGTCTTGAACTGTACCTAGAATTTCAACGCGTTTGATAGAGTCGATGCCAAGGTCAGCTTCCATATCCATCGCTAGGTCGAGCATTTCTGCTGGGTAACCTGTTTTGTCGGCAACCACTTCCATCATGGTTGATTGAACGTGAGCAGGGTTTAGGTCATTGCTCGTGCTTTCTACAATTGCCTCTACTTCTGCAGCAGGAGCTACTGTCGCTGCTTCCGAACTAGGAGCTAACTTGCTATTCATGTAGTCAACGATTTCGCCCAGAGTACGACACTCAGCTAGGTCTTCAGGGATCAGCTCTGGCAAGGTTGGTAGTTGGTCTTGAACCGTACCAAGGATCTCAACACGTTTGATTGAGTCGATGCCAAGGTCTGCTTCCATGTCCATTGCTAGGTCGAGCATTTCTGTTGGGTAGCCCGTTTTATCAGCCACTACGCTCAGCATTGTGCTTTGAACTTGTTCTGCGTTTAAACCGTTTGATACTGCTGGCGCAGATGCTTGAGCTGCTACTGGAGCAGAAGCTGGAAGCTTGCTGTTCATGTAGGCTACGATTTCGCCTAGAGTGCGACATTCAGCTAAGTCTTCAGGGTTTAGCTCTGGAAGAGTAGGCAGTTCATCTTGAACCGTACCTAGAATTTCAACACGTTTGATTGAGTCGATACCAAGGTCTGCTTCCATGTCCATTTCTAGATCTAGCATTTCAGTCGGGTAGCCCGTCTTCTCTGCTACCACTTCTAACATGGTTTTTTGAACGACAGCCGCATCTAGACCATTGCTAGCTGTTGCCGGAGCAACTACTGGTGCTTGTGAAGAGACTGGAGCAGAAGCCGGAAGCTTGCTGTTCATGCTTTTAGTATTCATGTAAGCAACGATTTCGCCAAGAGTACGACACTCAGCTAAGTCTTCAGGGTTTAGCTCTGGAAGAGTAGGCAGTTCATCTTGAACCGTACCAAGAATCTCAACACGTTTGATTGAGTCGATGCCAAGGTCTGCTTCCATATCCATTTCTAGATCAAGCATTTCCGTTGGGTAACCTGTCTTCTCAGCAACCACTTCAAGCATGGTTTGTTGAACGACTTTCGCATCAAGACCGTTAGCGGCTTGAACAGGAACGGCTGCGCTTGGCTGTGCTGCCACAGGCGCTGATGCTGGCATCTTGCTGTTCATGTAAGTAACGATTTCACCAAGAGTACGACACTCAGCTAAATCTTCAGGGTTCAGCTCAGGTAGGTTTGGCATTTCGTCTTGAACGGTACCAAGGATCTCTACGCGCTTGATTGAGTCGATACCAAGATCTGCTTCCATGTCCATTTCTAGATCAAGCATCTCCGTTGGGCAACCCGTTTTCTCAGCGACCACTTCCAGCATCACTTTTTCAGCATCTGCTGATTGTACTGCTACTGGTGCCGCCACAGGAGCCGCTTGCGCTTTAACTGGCACAGGTTGAGCTGCAACAGGCGCTGCCGCTTGAGCCGCTACTTGTGGTGCAGGAGCGGTTTTCTGTACTGGAGCTTGCTGAGCTGCTGTCTTTTGAAGCGGTGCAGCTTGAACTGGCGCAGCTTGTACAGGAGCAGCTTGTACTTGAGCTACAGGTTCTTGAACGATAGCTGTTGGAGCCGCTTGAATCACTGGTTGAGCATTTACTGACGCAACGAAGGTTGGTTGTGCCGTTTGTACTGAACCTTGCGTCAGCATATTAAGTGCTGAGTTGTTGCTGTGCGCTTGCATCTCTAGGTAATGAGCGTGAGCTTTTAGCGTCTCTGCTTGGTGCTGGTGGAACATCTCCATAGAACGTTGTAGGTTTTCAGGAATTGCTACGCCTGCTGTTGCCATTTTCGCTTGCTCAGACATTAGGGTGTTGAACGTGTCACCGTATTGCTGAGGAATTGCAAGGAACTGCTGATGTACTTCTGCTGCTTGTTGTTGAGCATTGAAGAACGATTGCAGTGAAGATTCATCAACCGTTACTTGAGCTGCTGGCTGAATAGTCGCTGGTGCAGCTTGCGCCACTTGAGGTTGCTGAGCTACTTGTGCACTTGGCGCTGCTGCAACTGACTGTTGTACATTTGAAGCTTGAGGAGCAGCCACAGGTACTTCAACGATTTCTGTTTTAATCACTTCTTTTTCCACGATTTTCTCGACTTCAACTTTCACTTCAACAATCTCAGTCTTTTCGGTGACGTTGCCCGAAGCCAATGATTGATCCATTTTCTTACGAGTAGCAGGGCTGATGTAGTTGGTTGCATTCAGCTTGATGTTCATTGGTGATGCCTTTGCAGGTTCAGCAATGTCAGCTTGGTAAGGGTCAATGTTGTCTAATGAAACACCTGTCACGCACAGTTGAACCGCAGCTAAACGAAGCTGTTGGTCACTGTCTCCTTTAGGGCTTGGGTTGATGCTGATTGCGTAAAGTTCTTCGTTTTTATCAGCCAGTGTTTTCTCAACCAGCTTTTGAAGAATGTTTTTCGGACCGAACTCAACGAATACGCGCGCGCCTGCTTCATACATCGCTTCAATTTGCTCGCTGAAACGAACCGATTGCAGCATGTGTTGTTTGAATGCTTTCTTAATCGCTTTAGCGTCTTTGCTGTGCAGTTTGCCCGTTGCGTTTGAGTAAAGCGGCAGCGTTGGAGCGCTAAATGAAGCTTTATCAATTGCAGCTGCAAATGGCTTTTGAGCATGAGCAACAAGCGGGGTGTGGAAAGCACCAGATACTGGCAGAGCAATTGCTTTGAAGCCTTGCTCAGTTAGCGCTTGGGCTGCCTGCTGAACGGTTGCTGTTGGACCAGCAATAACCAATTGAGTCGGAGCGTTGTAGTTGGCAATGCTCACGCCTTCGAATTGGCTGATGCAGCTTTCAACGGCTGGAAGTTTGTCTGCGTCTAGAATGACCGCAAACATAGTACCGCTGTCGCCTTGTTCAGGTGTCGCCGCCATCGCATCGCCACGAGCGAAAGCTAGTTGGTAGTAATCGTCTTGCGAGATAACACCCGAAGCACATAGTGCGCTTAGTTCACCAAAGCTGTGGCCTGCAACGATGTCTGCTTTGAAGCCAGCTTGAGTCATGATGTCGAACTGACCCATAGACACAGTACCAATTGCACTTTGCGCATTGGCCGTGTTGGTTAACACCGCTTCTTGAGCTTTGGTTGCTTCTGGTGTGAAGGTTGGAATGGGGAATAGAATTTGGGACAGAGCCGTCTTCTTGTGCTGACCAAATACTTGGTCCGCTTGAGCAAGCTGTTGGCGCATCTCTGGGTAATGACAAGCAAGCTCGCGACCCATGTTGAGATATTGCGAACCTTGACCTGCAAATAGCGCTGCTACTTTACTAGTGCCGTTTTCAGCAATCAGTGCTGACTCACGGTAGCTAGTACCGTTTGGCATCTGCCAATGTGCTTTGGTTTGGCTCTCAAGCATAGGAATCGCTTGAGTCAGTTGCGCTTGAAGGTCTGCTTGGTCAGTTACAACTAAACCAAGACGAGCATGCTTAGCGTCAACTTCGCGTAGAGCGTGTTGCTCAGCAAGCGCTTCCAGTTTGAACGCTGCATCTGCAGTTTGAGTTGAAACCTGTTTAAGTTCATTGATCAGTGCTTGACGAGATTCTGCGCTGAATAACAGAGTTTGCGGCACTTGGCGTTGACGGTATTTGTCACCGCGAGTGTGCTCTGGTGTGTACTCTTCCAATACCACGTGGAAGTTAGTGCCACCAAAACCGAATGAGCTGATACCTGCACGGCGTGGTGTGCCGTCGACACGTTTCATCCAAGGGCGCGTTTGTGTGTTTAGGTAGAACGGCGAGTTTTCGATATCCAGTTTAGGATTCGGAGCCGATACGTTAATCGTTGGCGGCAGTACTTTGTGGTGCAGTGCTAAGGCAGCTTTGATTAAACCTGCAGTACCCGCGGTTGATTTAGTGTGACCAATTTGAGATTTCACAGAGCCTAACGCAATGTGTTGCTTCTCTTCATTGTTCTCACTGAATACCGAGTTTAAGCCACCAAATTCAGCAACATCGCCTGCTGCAGTACCTGTGCCGTGCGCTTCTAGTAGGCCAAGCGTGTGCGGTGCGAAACCTGCATCATCATAAGCACGTTTGAGTGCTTTTGCTTGTCCTTCAGGGCGAGGCGCGTAAATACTCTTGAACTTACCATCCGAAGAAGAACCGACACCTTTAATCACTGAGTAGATTCTGTCGCCGTCACGTTCAGCATCTTCAAGGCGCTTAAGAGCAACCATGCCGATGCCTTCACCAATCATCATGCCTTTTGAATCGATGTCGAAAGGTTGAATGGTTTCGTTTGTAGTGAATGCTGGGGTTTTAGAGAAGCTCATGTACATGGTTGGTGAGTTATCAGTACACACACCACCAGTGATCATCATTTCACTGCGGCCTTCAACCAGCTCGCTCAGTGCCATGCGCATTGCGGCTAGAGAACCTGCACACGCAGCATCTACTACACAGTTGATGCCACCAAGGTCAAAGCGGTTAGCAATACGACCTGAAATTACGTTACCTAATGAACCAGGGAATGAGTTCTCTTCCCAGTGGATGTATTGGTCTTGGAATTTTTTGATCAGCATTTCGCTGTCTTCGTCGTTGATGCCACTGCTCTTGAAGACTTTTTTCAAAACAGGGTATTGAAGACGAGCATTCAAGCTTTGAGCGATCTTCTGACCACCGCCTACACCGAGTGTAATACCGATCTTATCGCGATCGTAACCTTCAGGAAGTTTCGCATCTTCAAGTACTTCTTTTGCCACGATCAGAGATAGCAGCTGTGACGTATCAGTCAGTTCTAGGATATTTGGCGGAAGGCCGAATTCCATAGGGTTGAAGTCAACTTCTGGGATGAAGCCACCGCGCTTACAGTAAGATTTGTCTGGCGTAGTACGATCTGAATCGTAGTAATCTTCTGGGCGCCAGTGTGTATCAGGCACTTCGGTAATTGCATCGATCTTTTCGCTGATCAAATCCCAGAATTTGTTTAGGTAGCGAGAGTTCGCAAACATGCTTGCCATACCAACGATAGCAATAGGCATGTCTTTAAGACGTTTATTAAGTCGAGTGTCGTCGACTGATTCCGGTGTATTTTTTTCGGGTTGGCTCATTATGAGTCTCCACTTGAAATCACTGAGGGCGATGTCGTGTTTTGAGGCTGCGCTTTTAATTGAATCGAAAATAAATCTGAAACAGATTTGGGCAAACGCAGCTGAAGAGTAAGGCTGCCGAAAGTTGGCCACCTGACTGAAATAGGGGGTGCGAAGTTCATTGACTTGCAGACGTTGAGAACGTGTTTCATGCGTGAAGGGGGTATTCGAATGTGAGGTTAATGTCCATTTAAATCCTGTCCAAAGTACTGCTTTATGCAAAGCAGGTATCCGCAATAAAAACGTGTGAATTTGTTTAATGGTTGAGCAGGCTACCCGAGGTGAGTGGCCGATACAATGCTCCCAGAGGCCACTATGATCTGTTCAGACCAGATGATTTTACTGAACTTTTGTTTTTTGTATTTTTAATGCAATTAACTTATTGATAATTAATGGATATGAGTAGTTTTTTAGTGTTTATGCTCTATTTTTTGACTTGGTGAGATCTATGTCAGATTTTTGTAAGTAACATTTAATAGATGACTGTTCCATAAGGCTAAGTGTGATCTGTGTTTTAATTTGTTATTATTTGAAAAATTAGTTTTAAGTCCGCATATGAAGGGTGTTTCCTGCCCAAATTCTCTATGTTTCTCTCAAAACATAGGTGAGTTAAATTTGTTCGTTTTGATGTTTTATTGATGGCTTTATGAATAGTGATTTTTAAGAAGTGAGTGCTCAAAAGATGGAAACACCAGTCGTTGATTTGTGGCTTTGTTCTCTAAGCAATTTGGATGAAGGTACTGATCATGTGTCGTGCCTTAAACAGAAACTGACCGACGATGAAGTCGCTAAGGTTGAGCGTTATCGAATGCCTTCATCTCAGATCCAAGCGCTCTATGTTCGTAACTACTTACGAGAGGTTCTGTCGATCTACTCTGATTTGACGGCTGAAGAGTGGCGATTTGAGTATGGTGAAAAAGGCAAACCAAACTTGATTGCAGAGCAGCAACACAAAACCGGACTGAATTTCAATATTAGCCACAGTCAAGATCATTTACTGATTGCTGTCTGCCGAACGAAAGGGCAACCACTACAGCTTGGGGTGGATATAGAACATGCAAGAAGCTCGACCAACATCGCGGCGATCATGAAGCATTACTTTTCGGAATTTGAGATTAACGATTTACTCGAGCTGGATGAGGTATCTCAAAGAGAACGTTTTTTTGATTTGTGGGCACTGAAAGAGTCGTACATCAAAGCGACAGGTAAGGGGTTGGCCACATCATTGAAAAGTTTTTCGTTCGATTTTTCCAATCTAACTCAACAAACGCTGCCAGTTCATTCGTCGGGTTTACGACCAGAGTTACATGGAGGAATCATTGTCCATAACGGTGTAGGGTTGGATGCTGCTGAAAATGACAATACTTCAACAGATTGGCAATGCAGTTTAGGAAGGCTGGATAACCAGTTTCGATTTGCCGTGACGCTTGGTGGTGCAACGCTTCCTATGCAATTAGAGATTAAGTGCTTCCCCAAATCGAAGCTACTTGGCTGAGTTTACGTTCGTTACACTAGAACCTTTAGCTTCTAATCTTGAACACGGCTCGCTCTCAGCCATTCGTAATATTGGCTAACTCGTTTCGCCAAGCATCGCTTTTAATACTTCTGCGGGTACAGCCTGAAGTTGTTTGTCTTTATCTAGGCAAACCATCTCGATATCACCAATCACGGCAGGTTTGGTTGCATCTTTACGCCATACCTCTTGTCGCCATAAGGTTTTGTATTTGCCATCGAGCTCAAAAGAGGTTCGGATATCGCAGATCTCTGCGAACTCAACGCCGTCTTGAAAGGTCATATTGGCTTTATACACCGCAAACCCCAGTCCATGTTCATTCCACAACTCTGCCAGTTTATCGCTGCCCAACACATGCTCGCGCGCACGCTCAAAGTATTTAAGAAAGTTAGGGTGATAAACCACACCTGAGTGATCGGTATCTTCGTAGTAAATCTGTACTGGGTGATGGTAGATCTGACTCATGGGTAGCAACTCTTGGTAAGTAGTGGATCAGTAAATCTGACTAAGTTGTGCAGCACTCTACAGGATAGGTTGAAATTACTTCAAGGCATCATCGTGAAAGGGGCTTTTGGTCAGACCTCATTTATCACTGATGCTTTGGTCAACTCCCACCCATTTACAAATATTCTATGTGTCATTTTCCACCCATTAATTTTTGTAGCGAGTTAGCGACAACTGCAGGCAGATCTGATGAAGCCTTGCGGTTAAAGGTTTGTTAATGAGTTGTGTCAATATGGCGCGCTAATTGCCTTAGTGAAAGCACGCAGTTCCCATTGAAGGGCTGCTTTGTTTACTAAGGAGAATAATAATGTTTAAGCCTCTTACCCTGCTGTCTGTATCTGCTCTGGCGCTCACAAGTTTTAATGCTGCTGCAAACTGTGACCCTGGTGAAATCGTGATTAAATTCAGTCATGTAACCAATACCGATAAGCACCCGAAAGGCATCGCCGCTTCTTTACTGGAAGAGCGAGTAAACACAGAAATGAATGGAAAAGCTTGTATGCAAGTTTTCCCTAACTCAACACTTTACGATGATAATAAGGTACTGGAAGCCCTGTTAAATGGTGATGTTCAAATGGCGGCGCCATCGCTGTCAAAATTTGAGAAGTTCACTAAGAAATACCGCATTTTTGACCTTCCTTTCCTATTTGAAGACGTAGAAGCCGTTGACCGTTTCCAAAACTCAGAATCTGGTGAAAAGCTGAAGAACGCGATGAAGCGTCGTGGCCTGCAAGGTCTTGCGTTTTGGCACAATGGCATGAAACAGATGTCGGCGAACAAACCTCTTATCAGCCCTGAAGATGCAAAAGGTTTGAAATTCCGTGTTCAAGCATCGGATGTATTGGTGGCTCAGTTTGAACAACTAGGCGCTAACCCACAGAAGATGTCTTTCAAAGAAGTGTACGGTGGCTTGCAAACTAAAGTTATCGATGGTCAAGAGAACACATGGTCAAACATCTACGGTAAGAAGTTCTTTGAAGTACAAGACGGCGTGACCGAAACTAATCACGGTATCTTGGATTACCTAGTTGTAACGTCAAACGACTTCTGGAAAGACCTACCTGAAGATGTACGCACACAGCTTGGCACTATCGTTCAAGAAGTGTCTGAGACGCGTAACGCAGAATCTTCAAAAGTTAACCTAGCGAACAAAAACAACATCATCGAAGCGGGTGGTGAGGTTCGTACACTTACGCCTGAACAGCGTGAAGCATGGGTAGCTGCACTTCAACCAGTATGGAAGAAGTTTGAAAAAGACATCGGTTCAGACCTTATCGATGCAGCGTTAGCTTCAAACCAATAACACCGCTAAGGGAGTGGCGAGTATTCGTCACTCCTTATTAAAACAATTATAAGCGGAGTCAATTATGGAAAAGCCTCAAATGGAACAACCAAATTCTAGCGAATCAGCACTGGAAACCTCTCTTTTTTCCAAAGTCGGAAGAGTTACGGATGTGATTGAAGAGTCACTAATCGCATTTTTCCTTGGCGCAATGACGCTACTTACTTTTGCCAACGTGGTATTTCGATACGCATTCAATGACAACATCTTATGGGCACTGGAACTGACCGTGTTCATGTTTGCTTGGATGGTGTTAGTGGGCGCATCTTATGGCGTTAAAAAACACTTCCACATTGGTGTTGATGTGATCATCAACCTTGCCCCAGAAAAGCTACGCAAAGTGTATGCGCTCATCGCCGTGACAAGCTGCCTAGCATTTTCAATCTTACTTCTTATCGGTTCTTGGAATTATTGGTACCCATTCGCGACCGATCGCGCATGGTACGAGACCGACGATATTCCAATGCCAGAGATGCTTCAGTTTCTTGCTGACTGGCTGAATGAAGGCGAGCGATACGAGAAACTGCCACGTTTTATTCCTTATATGGCGCTGCCGATTGGTATGGCAATGCTAACGTTCCGTTTTGCTCAAGTTGCTTACCAAGTCGTCACAGGCAAGCTTGACCGCATGATTGCAGGACACGAAGCCGAAGAAGAGCTGGATGCGTTGAAAGCAGACGTGCTAGCGGGCCCTGACGAAGATGCAACAGCGGTATTGAATTCGACTCCGCAGAACAAAGCGAATGAGTCGAGTACAAAATCTAACGGTAAGGAAGACTAATCATGGCAATGTTATTTCTATTTTTAATGGTAATTGCTTTCATGTTGGTCGGTGTACCAATTGCAATTTCCCTCGGTTTATCGAGCGTAATATTCTTATTGATGCACTCAGATGCGTCATTAGCTTCAGTCGCACAAACGCTGTTTAATGCATTTGCAGGCCACTACACACTCTTAGCGATTCCTTTCTTTATCTTGGCCTCTAGCTTTATGTCTACTGGTGGCGTGGCGAAACGTATTATCCGTTTTGCTATCGCGATGGTGGGTTGGTTCCGCGGCGGCTTGGCGATGGCGTCGGTTGTGGCATGTATGATGTTCGCAGCCCTTTCTGGTTCATCTCCTGCAACGGTAGTGGCGATCGGTAGTATCGTTATCGCAGGTATGATCAAAAACGGCTACTCAAAAGAGTTCGCGGCAGGGGTTATCTGTAACGCAGGTACGTTGGGGATCTTGATTCCACCGTCCATCGTGATGGTGGTATACGCGGCGGCGACCGATGTATCGGTAGGTCGTATGTTCTTAGGTGGCGTTATTCCTGGTTTGCTGGCGGGTGTGATGTTGATGATTGCTATCTACATCGCAGCACGTATTAAGAAGATTCCGGCACAGCCATTTGTGGGCTGGGGCGAGATGTTCGCAGCTGCGAAAGATGCGAGCTGGGGCTTGCTGCTGATTGTCATCATTCTAGGTGGTATCTACGGCGGCATCTTTACTCCGACAGAAGCGGCGGCAGTGGCTGCGGTGTATGCCTTCTTCATTGCCAACTTTATCTATAAAGATATGGGGCCTTTCGCTGACAAGAACAATACAAAGCCTGCTTTGGTTAAGGTGTTCCAAACGTTTTTCCATAAAGACACCAAAGACACACTTTACGATGCAGGCAAGCTGACGATCATGCTGCTGTTTATCATTGCCAATGCTCTGATTCTTAAGCATGTACTGACCGAAGAACGCATTCCTCAAATGATCACTGAGTCTATGCTATCTGCGGGCTTGGGTCCGATCACCTTTTTGATTGTAGTAAACGTTTTACTCTTGATTGGTGGGCAGTTCATGGAGCCATCAGGCTTGCTGATCATCGTTGCTCCTTTGGTATTCCCAATTGCAATTGCGCTCGGTATCGACCCAATTCACCTAGGTATCATGATGGTGGTGAACATGGAGATAGGGATGATAACGCCGCCTGTCGGGCTCAATTTGTTTGTGACCGCAGGTGTCGCGAAGATGTCGATGATGAACGTGGTAAAAGCCGCATTGCCGTGGGTTGGGGTGATGTTCTTATTCCTGATTATCGTCACTTACGTACCTTGGGTATCAACATGGTTACCAACCACCTTGATGGGACCAGAGATCATAACCAAGTAGCTATTTGAGTCATTCACTGACATGGAATTTAATCCATAAAAAATGAGGAGGTCGCTAGACCTCCACATCTATATTTCTGCCACGATTTGAATGAGGCTTTATCTGCTCATACAAAGCGCGTTTTGCCTCTAATTCTGGCGTGTGTAGATCGACATGATTGTCAGCATAAAAAATACCATCTATCTCGAAAGTATCGGTAATCGATGGCACTTTTGTTTTCTCACCCATAACCACTGCCTTATTATATTTATTGCATAACATCCTGTTGTCGAAATAAGTATAGGTGATCTTGCTCCCAAATCTAATTTAGTTTGGTTCTACCTTATAAGATTCTTTCGTTAGCTGGTGCTTTTGCATCTTATCGTAGAGGGTTTTCCTCGGTAATTGCAGCCTCTCCATGGTCTCTTTTATACTGCCATTGCATTCAATAAGTGCCTGCTTCAACGTGTTTTTTTCAAAGTCAGATACCAATTCTGCCAAAGACAGTTCTTGAGTAGTTTCAGTGGCGCTGTCTGATAAGTGAGAAAGCTTACCTAAAAGTACAAAACGCTCTGCAGTATTACGTAATTCTCGAACATTTCCCGGCCAATCATGAGCCAAAAGTGCGTGCAGCTCCTTTTGTGGAAGGGCAGGGGCAGTCTTGCCATAACGCGCCGCAGCGACCAGTAAGAAGTGGTGGAAGAGTGCTGGGATATCTTCTTGTCGGCTTCTTAACGGCGGTAAATCTAAGGTCACAACATTGAGTCGATAATAGAGATCTTGGCGGAAAGAGCCTTCTTCAGCGGCTTTCTTTAGGTCGACTTTGGTTGCTGCTATCACTCGAATATCTAGTGGCACTAAACCGTTTGAACCAACTCGCTCAATAACGCGTTCTTGTAAGACGCGTAATAGGCGAATTTGTGCCTGCATCGGCATGGATTCAACTTCATCTAAGAATAGAGTTCCGCCTTGAGCAAACTCGAATTTACCCACTCGCATGCTTTCTGCGCCCGTGAATGCCCCTTTTTCATGGCCATACAGTTCACTCTCAATCAGGTTTTCAGGAACAGCACCACAGTTGACCGCGACAAAGTTTTGCTCTCGACGGCTGCTTTGTTCATGCAGAGAACGTGCTACTAACTCTTTACCTGTACCTGTCTCGCCAAACAATAATATATCGGCATTGGTGTCGGCAATATGGGTGATGATGGAGCGCAGCTCAGTCATGGATTGCGTATCACCAATGATTCTAGGGCCGAGCGCTTGGCTGGCTTTGAGTGAACGTTTTAACTCAAGGTTCTCTAGTGTGAGCTGACGTTTTTCTATCGCTCGCTTAGTGGTTTCGATTAGGCGTTCATTAGCGAAAGGTTTTTCAATGAAGTCATAGGCGCCGTATTGGATGGCTTGAACGGCCATTGAAATATCGCCGTGACCAGTAATCATGATCACGGGGATCTCTTTGTCTTTGTGCATCACGGTGTTGAGCAGATCATGCCCGGATAGACCTGGTAGACAGATATCAGTGATGATCACGTGAGGTAAGCCGTTTTCTTGAATCGCGAGCAGAGCAGACTCCGCATCGGGAAAGAATTCGGCATCAATGTCGGCGAGCTCGAAGCTCTGTTCAATCGCCATTCTTAGATCGGATTCATCATCAATGAAATAGACGTGACACATAGTGATTCCTTTACTTCTTTGTATTCTGGTTATTGCTGAGTTTTTGTTTGCTGTTCATGTCCAACAAGGGGCAACTCTATGCTGATTCGAGCACCGCCTTGAGGGCTACTACCGGTAACGAGCTTGCCATTTATTCCGTTGATTATTTGTTGAGAAATCGATAGCCCAAGTCCAAGTCCGTTTTTCTTGGTGGTATGGAAGGGTTCAAAAAAGTTTCCGCTAGAAGGGGAGGTGAAGCCGGGGCCGTTATCATCGACATGAATTAGCAAGGTATTGGCTTGTTGATGGTCGGACTCTCTAATCTCTAACAGAATAGCTAATTGTTTGTCATCTTGTTGTTCCACCGCCTGAATCGCGTTGGTCAGCAGGTTAATGATCACCTGTTCCAGTTGAATGGCGTTGGCGAGCACGCAAGCATCAAAGGTCTCAGGGAGTTCGTTGACCTTAACTCGCTCGCTCTTGAGTTGTGGCTTCATCAGCTCTTTCGATGAATGTAAAACTGGGAGTATTTGTAAGGTGTGTAGCTCTTCCGCAGTAGATTTTTTGGCGAACGAGCGAAGCTGGTGGCTGATTTTCGCCATACGATCAGTGAGTGCCGAGATTCGCGATAGATTGTCATCGACACGATCGGTTTTTTCTTTGGCAAGAAACAATCGGCCGTTGTCGGCATAACTGCGAATCGCGGCAAGCGGGTTATTCAGTTCGTGACTGATGCTCGCTGACATCTGCCCTAGCACTGCTAGTTTGGCGGCTTGGATGAGCTCGTCTTGGGTTTGCCTCAGAACATGCTCGGTTTCGATACGGTGTTTGATCTCAACATGTAACTCCGATGTACGTTCAAGCACTTGAAATTCGAGTTTTTGCTTGGCTTCGGATTGCAGCCTGTCTATCTGTGCTCGTCTTTGTTGTCTATGGTGGTTGAGCTGCATTGTTAGATAAATAATCGCAAAGATTAGGCTCAAAACCACAAGGTAAGCAACCAAGTCCCACCAAACTAAGTGGGTTGGAGAAAATACCCGTATGGTGAGTCTTGGTTCGGCTAGGAAACGCGAAGAACTAAAGAACTGCTCTTGGACGAGTTTGTGTGGCGACTCAATACGACTGGTGGCACTGTCTAAATCGCCGGAGAAGTGCAGGCTTTCTATTTTTGTATCGAGATACTGCCTGCTTTCTTGAATTCGAGTGTGTTGTACTTCGCTTAGCGGCTGAAGGCTTTTGAACAGCCACTCAGGGTTACTCGACATAAATACAATTTGATCTTTATCGTCAGCAACAAAAAAACTCTGTTTGCCTTTCCAACTTGCTTCAATCAGCGATAAATCCATCTTTACGACAATGACGCCAATAATCTCGGCGGCATAGGAGACGGGGTAAGAATAATAATAGCCTCGCTTTCCAGAGGTTGAACCTAGCGCAAAATATTGATTTTCATTGCCAATAATCGCTTCTTGAAAGTAGGGGCGGAAAGCAAAGTTACGACGAATAAAAGAACGCGGTTGATTCCAGTTACTGGCTGCAATGGTGGTGCCGATACTGTCTAGTAGGTAGGTGTCGGATGCTTGAATCACCGAGTTTACGTGCTCTAGATAACGATTAGTGAGTTCGATTTGCGCAGAGTTACTTGGAGAGTGCAGGGCATCGACCAGCTCTTTGTCTTTTGAAAGCAGCTCGGGAATGTGCGCGAACTTATCCAATTGGCTTGAAATATGAACAGAAAAGCGGTCCAGCTTAGATTGATGATCATTTAACAAACTTTCATGGCTCGTGCTCCACACCCAATGACCGCCAAACACCATCAGTAAACTGTATGTGACCATTAACAGTATTGGGATTTTAAAAGCTTGAAACATGAAGGCTCTCCGCTGATTTCTTTGGTAAACAATCAAGCCTGTCTTCTCTCGTTTATGGTAGCAAATAGCGGTAGTTTTTGCTGAAAGCAGAGAGTGAACAGATGGATGTAGGTTAAGGGTTTGTAACGGGGATTGTTGAAAAAGTTATCGACTCTGAGGGGTAAAACAAGAGCAAGATCTCTTTTTAAGGTTTTTAGCAAAAAAAGCCCTCGATTCCCTTGAAAAAGTCGCTATTGTCCCCATTTCTGTTGTGCTAAGTGATGATTTGATCGTTTTTGTATCACTTAGTTGGACGAATTTAGAGCATTCATCATCATGCAGAGGTGAACGGCTCGACAGAGATTAAACAGATCGCTAGAATGTCGCGTCTAAAATTTCTGTCCTGAGGCTAATCGGAGATACCTTTCTTGTTTCTGAAAACAAGCTTTATTGCGTTTTAATCGACGTGTGAAGAACGAAGATATCGCTGATTAGTCTGGTGTTTGGTTGAATAATCAATTCAGACATCAATGCTCGATTTTAAATTAGGTGTTCGGATAGAGCACTACACAAGGATGCAGCCAACAACGTCTGCTTTTGAATTAAAGCTAAGTTACGGCTCATATGCTCAGATTACTGAGCCAGTTTTGAGGTTTATATAATGCAAGTTACTGTTGAAACGCTAGAAGGCCTAGAGCGCCGTCTTAATATTACTGTTCCTGCTGCTAACATCGAAGATGCAGTTACAGCTGAACTACGCAACATCGCGAAAAACCGTCGTTTCGATGGTTTCCGTAAAGGCAAAGTGCCAATGAAGATGGTTGCTAAAATGTACGGCAAAGCAGTACGTCAAGACGTGATGGGCGAAGTAATGCAACGTCACTTCATCGAAGCGATCGTTAAAGAGAAAATCAACCCAGCTGGCGCACCTACTTTCGCACCAGTTGAAAACAACGAAGGCGCTGACCTAGTATTCAACGCAACTTTTGAAGTTTACCCAGAAGTTGAGCTGAAAGGTCTAGAAAACATCACTGTTGAGAAACCAGCAGTAGAAGTTAAAGAAGCTGACGTTGAAGAGATGATCGAAACTCTACGTAAGCAACAAGCAACTTGGACTGAAGTTGAAGCTGCTGCTGACGCTGGTTCTCGTGCAACTATCGACTTCGTTGGTTCTATCGACGGTGAAGAGTTTGAAGGCGGCAAAGCTGAGAACTTCCCACTAGAGATGGGCGCTGGTCGCATGATCCCTGGCTTCGAAGACGGTATCGTTGGTAAAACAGCAGGTATGGAATTCGAAATCGACGTAAACTTCCCAGAAGATTACCACGCTGAAAACCTAAAAGGTAAAGCAGCTAAGTTCTCTATCAAGCTGAACAAAGTTGAAGCTCGTGAACTTCCAGAACTAAACGAAGAATTCGTTGCTAAGTTCGGCGCAACTGACGGCGTTGAAGGTCTTAAAGCTGAAGTTCGTAAGAACATGGAGCGTGAGCTTAAGCAAGCTGTTAAGAACCGCATCAAAGAGCAAGCTATCGACGGTCTAGTTAACGAAAACAACATCGACGTACCTTCTGCTCTAATCGATCAAGAGATCGGTGTTCTACGTCAACAAGCTGCTCAACGTTTCGGTGGCAACACTGAAGCTGCTGACCAACTTCCACGTGAGCTGTTCGAAGAGCAAGCTAAACGTCGCGTAGTTGTAGGTCTTCTTCTTGGTGAAGTAATCAAGACTGAAGAGCTAAAAGCTGACGACGAGAAAGTTAAAGCTATCATCGAAGAGATGGCTACAGCATACGAAGATCCAACAGAAGTTATTGCTTACTACGAGCAAAACGAGCAAATGATGAACAACATGCGCAATGTTGCTCTAGAAGAGCAAGCTATTGATGCAATCATCGCTAAAGCTCAAGTTTCTGATAAAGAAGTTAGCTTCAACGAGCTAATGAATCAGCAACCTGCTTAATATAGTAATATCTGACGTAGAAGGTTGACGTACGGTCAACAATTCTGCTAACAATGGTCCGTATGATTTAATCATTCGGGCCATTTATTTTAGGGACATAAGAATATGAGCTACCAAGAAAAAAATACAATGCCATCGATTATGGACGCACTAGTTCCTATGGTGGTTGAACAGACTTCCCGTGGTGAACGTTCTTACGATATTTATTCTCGTCTATTAAAAGAACGTATCATTTTCTTAACAGGTCAAGTGGAAGACCACATGGCAAATCTTGTCGTGGCTCAACTGCTTTTCTTGGAATCAGAAAACCCAGACAAAGATATCTATCTTTACATCAACTCACCTGGCGGTAGCGTAACAGCAGGCATGTCTATCTACGACACAATGCAGTTCATCAAGCCAAACGTGAGCACAGTATGTATGGGTCAAGCTTGCTCTATGGGTGCATTCTTACTAGCGGGTGGTACTCCTGGTAAGCGTCACGTGCTTCCAAACTCACGTGTAATGATTCACCAGCCACTTGGCGGCTTCCAAGGCCAAGCGTCTGATATTCAAATTCACGCGCAAGAGATCCTAACGATCAAACAAAAGCTAAACAAACTATTGGCAGAGCACACTGGTCAGCCTCTAGAAGTTGTTGAGCGCGATACAGATCGTGATAACTTCATGTCTGCTGATCAAGCAGTAGAATACGGCTTGGTGGATTCAGTTCTTAATCACCGCGGTCAATAATTGCAGGGCAATTGTTTAACGCAAAGTGATTCAAATTGATATACACTCAAGCATAGAGAGTTAAGGCTAAGAGGTTAGCGAATGACAGATAAAAGCAAAGAGGGTGGTAGCGGTAAACTGCTTTACTGCTCTTTCTGTGGCAAAAGCCAACACGAAGTTCGCAAGTTAATCGCAGGTCCTTCTGTTTACATTTGTGATGAATGTGTCGATCTTTGTAACGACATTATTCGTGAAGAAATTAAAGATGTTCTTCCTAAGAAAGAATCGGAATCGCTGCCAACGCCGCGTGAGATTCGTGAGCATCTTGACGACTATGTAATCGGTCAAGAATACGCGAAGAAAGTGCTAGCAGTTGCAGTTTATAACCACTACAAGCGTTTACGTAATGGTGATACGACAGCTGAAGGCGTAGAGCTAGGTAAGAGTAACATTCTTCTTATCGGTCCTACTGGTAGTGGTAAAACACTACTGGCTGAAACATTGGCTCGTTTCCTAGACGTTCCTTTCACAATGGCAGACGCAACAACACTAACCGAAGCGGGTTACGTGGGCGAAGATGTTGAAAACATCATCCAGAAGTTGCTTCAGAAATGTGATTACGACGTAGCGAAAGCGGAACGCGGCATTGTTTACATCGATGAAATCGACAAGATTTCTCGTAAAGCTGAAAACCCATCAATCACGCGTGACGTGTCTGGTGAAGGTGTACAGCAAGCTCTACTAAAACTTGTTGAAGGTACAGTAGCTTCAGTTCCACCTCAAGGTGGTCGTAAGCATCCACAGCAAGAGTTCTTGCAAGTGGACACGTCTAAGATCTTATTTATCTGTGGTGGTGCGTTTGCAGGCCTAGATAAAGTGATTGAACAGCGTGTAGAAACAGGTTCAGGTATCGGCTTTGGCGCAGAAGTGCGTTCAAAAGATGAAACCAAAACTATCGGTGAATTGTTCACTCAAGTAGAACCTGAAGATCTAGTGAAATATGGTCTGATTCCAGAATTCATTGGTCGTCTACCTGTGACAACAACACTGACAGAGCTTGATGAAGAAGCGCTAATCCAAATCCTATGTGAGCCAAAGAATGCACTTACAAAACAGTACGCAGCATTATTTGAGCTTGAGGATACAGAGTTAGAATTCCGTGAAGATGCTTTACGTGCCATTGCTAAGAAAGCAATGAACCGTAAAACAGGTGCTCGTGGTCTACGTTCTATCTTGGAGGGTGTTCTACTAGAAACTATGTACGAACTGCCATCTTCAACTGATGTAAGCAAGGTTGTGATTGATGAGTCGGTAATTAATGGTGAGTCAGAACCACTATTAATTTACAGCAACTCAGATAACCAAGCAGCTGTTGCAGAGTAGGTCTTTTTTAGACAAGTCACTCAAATTGAAAAAGGAGGTAAGCAATTACCTCCTTTTTTTTATTCTTCCATTGAATCCAGTCGTTTAAGCCCCATATACTGCTTTATAAGTTAAAGCGGAAGAGAGAAATATATGAACTTGGAACGTTCCGAGCGTATCGAAATCCCCGTGCTACCTCTACGTGATGTAGTGGTTTACCCACACATGGTTATTCCATTGTTTGTTGGTCGTGAAAAATCGATTACTTGCCTTGAATCGGCAATGGAAGCTAACAAACAAGTACTACTTGTAGCGCAGAAAGAAGCGGACACTGATGAGCCTTCAATTGACGACCTATTTAAAGTAGGAACTGTCGCTACCATTCTTCAGTTACTAAAGCTCCCTGATGGTACTGTTAAAGTGCTTGTCGAAGGTCAGCAGCGTGCAAAAATTCACCAATTCAAAGAAAGTGAGTTTTTCTTAGCGGACGCAGAATACGTTGTAACCTCAGAACTTGACGAAAAAGAACAAGAAGTGGTTGTTCGCAGCGCGATCAATCAATTCGAAGGCTTTATTAAGCTGAACAAAAAGATTCCACCAGAAGTTCTAACATCTCTGAACGGTATTGATGAGGCAGCTCGCCTTGCTGATACGATTGCTGCACACATGCCACTTAAACTGGTAGACAAGCAGCACGTTCTAGAAATCTTAGATGTGACTGAACGTCTGGAATTCTTGATGGGCCAAATGGAGTCAGAAATTGACATCTTGCAAGTTGAAAAACGCATTCGTGGCCGCGTTAAGAAGCAAATGGAAAAATCTCAGCGTGAGTACTACCTGAATGAGCAAATGAAAGCGATTCAGAAAGAACTTGGCGAGATGGACGACGCTCCTGATGAATTCGAGACTCTGAAGAAGAAGATCGAAGACTCTAAGATGCCTCAAGAAGCTCGTGAAAAAACCGAGCAAGAACTGCAAAAACTGAAAATGATGTCGCCAATGTCTGCTGAAGCAACAGTAGTACGTAGCTACATTGATTGGATGGTGGGCGTTCCTTGGGCTAAGCGTTCAAAAGTGAAAAAGAATCTAGCGAAAGCGGAAGAGATCTTAAACGAAGACCACTACGGCTTAGAGCGTGTTAAAGAACGTATTCTTGAATACTTGGCAGTACAAAACCGTATCAACAAGCTAAAAGGCCCAATCCTTTGTCTTGTTGGTCCTCCTGGTGTAGGTAAAACCTCGCTAGGTCGTTCGATTGCTGCGGCAACGGGTCGTAAGTACACGCGTATGGCACTTGGTGGCGTTCGTGATGAAGCTGAGATTCGTGGTCACCGTCGTACGTACATCGGTTCACTTCCGGGTAAACTGATCCAGAAGATGTCTAAAGTTGGTGTTAAGAACCCACTGTTCCTATTAGATGAGATCGATAAGATGTCTTCTGATATGCGTGGCGACCCATCTTCAGCACTTCTAGAAGTTCTAGATCCAGAACAAAACAACGCATTTAACGATCACTACCTAGAAGTAGATTACGATCTGTCAGATGTTATGTTCGTGGCAACATCGAACTCGATGGACATTCCTGGGCCTCTACTGGACCGTATGGAAGTGATTCGTCTATCTGGTTACACAGAAGATGAGAAGCTGAACATTGCTAAGAGCCATTTACTGGACAAGCAAGTTCAACGCAACGGTCTTAAGCCTCATGAAATTGAGATTGAAGACTCTGCAATCATCGGCATCATTCGTTACTACACGCGTGAAGCGGGTGTACGTAGCCTAGAGCGTGAAATCTCAAAGATCTGTCGTAAAGCAGTGAAGAACATCTTGCTAGACAGCGATCTTAAGTCTGTAACGGTTAACATTGATAACCTGAAAGAGTACTTAGGTGTTCAACGCCACGACTTCGGTAAAGCGGATGAAAGCAACCGTATCGGTCAAGTAACAGGCCTAGCGTGGACTCAAGTGGGTGGTGATCTACTGACTATCGAGACCGAAGCAATGCCGGGCAAAGGTAAGCTAACGCAAACTGGCTCACTTGGCGACGTGATGAAAGAGTCGATTCAAGCGGCAATGACAGTGGTTCGTTCTCGTGCTGAAAAACTGGGTATCAACTCAGATTTCTACGAAAAACGTGACATTCACGTTCACGTACCAGAAGGTGCTACACCGAAAGATGGCCCGAGTGCGGGTATCGCAATGTGTACTGCACTTGTCTCTAGCTTGACGGGTAACCCGGTTAAAGCAGAGGTCGGTATGACAGGTGAAATTACCCTTCGTGGTGAAGTTTTACCTATCGGTGGCTTGAAAGAAAAACTGCTTGCTGCACACCGTGGCGGCATCAAAACTGTACTGATCCCTAAAGACAATGAGCGTGATTTGGAAGAGATTCCAGACAACGTAATCGCTGACTTGAAGGTGATCCCGGTTCAGTGGATTGATGAAGTACTCAAAGTCGCGCTAGAACGAGATCCGTCAGGGGTCGAGTTTGACGTGAAAAAATAGTGATGCATAGCAAAAATAAGTAAAGAATTACGCTGATAGGCCCGAAAAGGCTTGTCAGCGTTTTTTTTGGACGCTAAGTTATTGATCAAAGCGGCAGCCCTTTTGCAATAAGGCTTGCGGCTAAATTAAAACCAAAATGGAACGTACAGTCATCAAGAAGTAGTCACAGATGACACATAGGGGAAAAACAGTGAATAAAACACAACTAGTAGAATCAATCGCAGAAAACGCAGACATCTCTAAAGCTTCAGCTGGCCGCGCTCTAGACGCATTCATCGAAGCAGTTGGCACAACGCTACAATCAGGCGACCAAGTTGCACTTGTTGGCTTTGGTACTTTCAGTGTTCGTACTCGTGCTGCTCGTACAGGTCGTAACCCAAAAACTGGTGAAGAGATCCAAATCGCAGAAGCTAAAGTACCTGGCTTCAAAGCGGGTAAAGCACTTAAAGACGCATGTAACTAATTTCTACGGCTGAAACCTCGGTTTTGCGAGGGGAAGGCTGTAAAATGCGTTTACTGTTTGAAAAATGATGTTTCATTCTTAAACAGTATGTGTACAAAGCACATTGAACTTATTTAAATTATGCGCATCCTACTGATGCGCATTTCTTTTTCTGATAATATCGCGTGATTAGATTTTTATTTTGAAGCCAATGCTTCATATCCGGAGAGCACTTAAATTATGATGGATCGATTACGCGAAGGCGTGAATAGCATCGCGGTAAAAATTATCCTTGGGTTGATTATCCTGTCATTCGTATTCGCAGGTGTAGGCAGCTACATCACCGGTGGCGGTAACAACGCAGCAGCTAAAGTTGGCAACACAGAAATTGCTCGTGGTGAGTTCGAACAGGCTTACCAAAACGAACGTAATCGCATGCAGTCTCAACTTGGCGATTACTTCGCTCAAATGCTTGCAGACCCTGCATACGTAGAGTCTTTCCGTAAATCAGTACTTGATCGCATGATCAACGATGTACTGCTTGAGCAGCAAGCTGAGTCTTTAGGCCTACGAATCAGTGATTCTCAAATCCGTACCATGATTCTAGAAATGCCTCAGTTCCAAACAGCTGGTCAATTCGACCAAGAAGTTTACCAATCGGCACTACGTCGTGCAGGTTTCAGCGCAGAGAGCTTCGCTGAATACATGCGTCGTGACCTAATGCGCAACCAGCTTGTGACTGCACTTCAAGGCAGTGAATTCGTTCTTCAAGGTGAAATCGATACTCAGAGCAAGCTTATCGCACAAACTCGTGACATTCGCACAGTGACACTGTCTGTTGCTGACCTTGCGAAAGGCATCGAGCTAACTGACGAACAGATCGAACAGTACTACCAAGAGAACCCTGCAGCTTACACTCGTCCAGAGCAAGCGAAGGTATCTTACATTGAGCTTTCTGCTGAAGCACTTAAGTCTCAGCTTGAAGTAAGCGATGAAGAAGCGCAGAAGTACTACCAAGAGCACCTAGACAAGTACTCAACTGAAGAGCAACGTAAAGTTAGCCACATCTTAGTTCAAGGCGATGACGAAGCGAAAGCTCAGTCTATCCTAGACGAACTAAATGCAGGCGCTGATTTTGCTACGCTAGCGGAAGAGAAATCTGACGACTTCGGCAGTGCTGACGTTGGCGGTGACCTAGGTTGGATCGAACGTGATGTGATGGACCCAGCATTCGAAGACGCGGCTTTCGCTCTTGAGAATATTGGTGACACGACTGGTCTAGTTAAATCTGATTTCGGCTACCACATCATCAAGCTCGACGAACTAAAAGCGTCTCAAGCTCAGCCTTACACTGAAGTAGCGGCAGAGATTAAGCAAGAGCTTCTAGACCAGCACGCTGTAGACCAGTTCTACGAGCAACAAACTGAGCTCGAAAAAGTAGCGTTTGAATTCCCAGATTCTCTTGATGATTCTGCAGAAGCTATCAATGCGAAGATCACAACAACAGATTTCATCTCTCAAATTGACGCTCCAGAAGTTCTGATGACGCCTGCAGTTATGCAAGCTATCTTGAGCCCTGAAGTGAAAGAAGACGGTCTAAACTCGGAAGTTATCGAAGTTGCACCTGAGCACGTAATTGTTGTTCGTGTAGAAGAGACTCGTGATGAGACAGTTCTTCCTCTAGCTGAAGTGAAAGATCAAGTTGTCGCTGCACTGTCTGCTGTACAAGCAGAGCAGCAAGCGGTTGAGCTAGGTGTTTCTCTAGTGAACGAACTTGAGCAAGGCAATGAAGCAGTACTAGCGGACAACAACCTTGAGTTCACTGAACTTGAAACGATTGACCGTAACTCGCCATTAGCGGCATCTGTATTCGCTCTAGCGAAACCAGAAGCAGGTCAAGCTGTGTTCGGTCAATCTAAAGACCAAGACGGTAATATCGTTGTTGTTGAGCTTTCTAAAGTAACGGCTGAGATCAACCCAGCCTACAGCACTCAAATTGGTGCACAGTTGGAGCGAGTTGGTAACCAGCAAGACCTGACTAACGTATTAAACGTACTTCGTAAAAACGCAGACGTTGAATACTACGTAGTGGGTCAAGGTCAGTAAGCGTTTGATTACCTCAGTAGCAAGCTCAAGTTAGAGCTTACTACTGAAATCAACACGTGATTGTTAGGCTTTAATTCAGATTTGTGAGCCAACAAACAAGCTGATGAAAATAAGATGTATAACGAAGCGGGTCACTTAGGTGATCCGCTTTATTTTTATCTGGTGATTGTGTTATCTAGCGCGGCAAATGCATAAGTTACGTTTTTTGAACAAAGGAACTATTTATGCGCACGATATATTCAACACTAATTCTTTCATTTCTGATGCTCTTAAGCCCTGCCGTGTTTGCAGACAGCCCAACCAAGGCTGAGCTTTACGAAGGCATTGAGATTACGGTCAACATCAATACCGCGACGGCAGAAGAACTTTCAGCACTATTGGTTGGCGTGGGTGACAAGAAAGCCAAAGAAATCGTCGATTACAGAGATCAGAACGGGGCATTTACTACTGCTGATGATTTGGTGAGTGTCAAAGGGATAGGTGAAGCGACGGTTGAAAAGAACCGCGAAAGAATTCAACTTTGACCCGTTTTTCTACTTGTTAGAAATGAAGCGATAGATATGAAGCCTCCGGCCAATGCACCTGCTAGGTGGGCTTCAATCGCGATACGAGCATTAATCAGTTCACCAGTCGTGCTAGAAGGGCCAATAAGCTGCTCCCAAGCGATTTTAGCGACTAACCCCAACACTAACAGCCAACTAGACTTCCTGCCGTTTAAAGCCTCTCTGAGCGCGAATAAGCCAAACAACCCATGCAAAGTGCCCGATAGGCCAACGTAGATCTGAATACTTGAAAACAACAGAGCGACGCCAGTCACTAAACTGATCACAAGCAAAGCAACAACAAGCTGTTTTTTACTCGGTTGAAACAGGTAGCTGATGATCCACAAGCCTGCTAGATTCATCAGAAGATGCGAGTAGTTGGTATGTGAAAAGTTTCCTGTTAGGATTCGCCACCATTGCCCATCGGCAATCGCATTGCTATCCCAAACGACCCAAGCTTGTATTGGCTCAAATTGGAATAAGACGCATAAAAGTGAAATGAAAATTAAAACAGGGTACACATTAAATCCATGTCTCGTTATTGCCCCCAATGCAGCAAGGCTTTGAAAGCTTGTATTTGTCAGTGGGTTACACCACTCGAATCGAATGTTGAGCTTATCATTCTTCAGCACCCATCAGAAGAGCATCGTCCGATGGGAACAGCGCGTATTCTCTCGTTATCTCTTAATAACAGCGTGACGTTTGTTGGCGAAGACTTTTCAGACAACGAACAACTCAACGCATTGTTGTGCGATGAACAGTATCAACATGTGATTTTATACCCAAGCGAAAACTCTGTTTCAGTTGAGTCGGCGACATCTCCCAATAAGAAGCTGCGTGTGATTTTATTGGATGGCACGTGGAAGAAAGCATTCAAGATGTGGCAAGTATCGAGTAACTTGCATGCGTTGAACACGGTTCATTTACCGAAAGATCTCAAGGGTAATTACCGAATTCGCAAAGCACCCAGTGAAAATAGCCTTTCAACCGTTGAAGCTGGCTATCATTTACTTAGCTTGTTAGAGCGTGATGGCGACTTTAGCCCTTTGCTAACGGCATTTGACCAAATGATTCAGTTTCAAATCAATCAAATGCCGCCGGGCGTGTTTGAGAAAAACTACTTAGATTAAGCCGTTTTAGTAAAGTGAGTCAGGAATTAAAACTCGGTATGAGCTGAGAACAGTTGCTGATGCATTTTCTGCGCAAGATCATCAGTCATCGATGAAATGTAATCGGCTATCACGCGCATTTTTCGAGACTCATCTTGATGTTGTAGCCATTGCTTCTTGATGGGCAGTGGCAGCAAGCGTTCAGGATCTGCGCTGAATGCTTCAAACATATCCATGATGATCTGTTGACCTTTGTATTCGATGACCTGAACCTGTGGCACTTGAATAACGAACTCGCTGACAAAGTGTTTCAGCTTATCGAGTGTGCCGTCCATGCTCGGCTCGAGCACCGCATTGTAAGCCAACAGTACATTCTCAAAGTTAGCCTCCACTCGCTTAATCGAGATACTGGTCAACAGTGCGTTGACTATCCCACCAATCGCATCCTTTCGACGATACTGTTCACCAGAGAAAAGCATCTCTGTAATTGAATCTAGGTGTTCACAAATCCATGGGTCGGCCATCTCTTTCAGTTGAGGGTAAGCCGATTCGACCCACTGAGCTTTGGTCACAGAGCCAAGCACAATCGCATCTTCTAAATCGTGCACGCCATACGCGATGTCGTCAGCAAGTTCCATGATCGAACAATCCAGTGACTTATATTTGGTCTTGTTGTGCTCAAGTGGCTCGGTATGCGTTTTTCTTTTCTGTTTTAGGAGCTGTTGGTCGCTGCTTGAAAGCGGTTCAAGCACCCAGTTAAACAACTCTTCATCATGATCGTAGATGCCTTTTGCTGGCATCCAATCTTTAGCTCGGAGTTGTCGTTGATGCTTAACGGGTTCAGACTGCAATTTAGCTTGAACCTCACTCAGCAGAGAAGGGTACTTAATTAGACCTAACAAAGTGCGTCGAGATAGGTTCATCCCGTGATGTTCAGTGTAAGGTTCTAGCTGTGTGACTATGCGAAACGTTTGAGCGTTGCCCTCAAAGCCGCCGTGGTCGCGCATCATGTAGTTGAGTGCGACTTCGCCGCCATGTCCATAGGGTGGATGACCGATGTCGTGAGCCAAACACAGTGAATCAATCAAACTGTCTGAGGGTAATAGATCTCGAAATTCGGGCTGCTTTTTCTTCAGTTGAGCGACGATACCGGTGCCAAGCTGAGCGGCCTCAAGAGAGTGGGTAAGGCGCGTTCGGTGAAAGTCGTTGACCGTGGTGCCATGGATCTGGGTTTTCGCTTGTAAGCGACGGAAAGCAGCAGAGTGAAGCACGCGCGCACGGTCACGCTGATACGGGCTGCGGTGGTCATCCCGTCTTATTTTATGTTCATCGTCATTTCGATGCTGCCATTCTTGTTCGAGTACAAAGGGTGGTTCGAGTTGAGAATTCAAAATAGCACCTATCAAATTGATTTTATTTAGCTAATTAAAAACAACTTATACCCAGCTAGCTTATCTCGTCTAGTGATAATTCAAAGCTCGGTGCGAATGTGGTGAGAAAGTAGTCCATTTCTGGGCTTTTGCGTTGTTCGAGTGTCTCTTCCAATCGGCGCTTGGCTTGCTCGTATTCATGATTGCCCGCACTGAGCTCTTCCAAGCATTTCAGGTACGCACAGATAGTATCTGCCTGCTTGACGATGCTTTGCTCTTCTTTACTCGCAGTACCAGATATTAAGAAGGGGGCGAAGTCGTCTCTGAACTCTTCTGGCAACATCGAAAGCAGTCTTTGTTCTGCCGCGGCTTCTATCTTCTTATACTCTTGTGCAATATCCGGGTTGTAGTATTTAACTGGCGTTGGCAAATCACCCGTCAGTACCTCACTGGTGTCGTGGTACATGCCAAGCAGAGCAATGTGCTCGGGGTTAAGCTGACCATCAAACTTCTTGTTTTTGATCAGTGCCAAGGCGTGTGCCACGAAAGCAACCTGTAGGCTATGTTCTGAAATGTTCTCGCTTGATACCGAACGCATCAGGGGCCAGCGTTGAATTAGCTTCATGCGTGCGAGATGGGCAAAGAAATGGCTCTGTTTCATAAATGTCCTTATAGTACCAATCGTAGTAAATAACTGGTCATCCTAGCTTGTTAAAAAACTCGATAACTATGTTAGAATTTTTGATTGTAGAATAACTACTTATCGAAAAATTCTGCCTTGTTCTCAAGCTTTTTCCCTACGCTATTTCTGAACACTTACTTACTGTGATTGGTATAAACAATACTCCACTCGTATCTTGTGTTTGCACAGGGATACGAGACAGCGGATACAAAAAAGGCTCCTAAACAGGAGCCTTTTAAGCATAGAAGTGAATGAATACAAGTTAAAGTCTTTTAAAACAGCAAATTGTAGCCATCTTTCTTTGTGCTCATTAACCTTCGATGAGGTCGTCTTGGCTGTAAGTCTGTAAGAAGCGCTCTAAACGACCAATTGCGATTTCTAGATCTTCGATGTGCGGCAGAGTCACGATACGGAAGTGATCCGGTTTCGGCCAATTGAAGCCCGTACCTTGAACCAATAGCACCTTCTCTTGCTTAAGGAAGTCGAGTACAAACTTCTGATCGTCTTTGATGTTGTACATGTTGGTGTCGATTTTAGGGAACAGGTACATTGCACCTTTCGGTTTCACACAAGAAACGCCAGGGATCTTGTTGATCAGTTCCCATGCACGGTCACGCTGTTCAAGCAGTCGACCGCCTGGAAGAATCAGCTCATTGATACTCTGATAGCCACCGAGTGCGGTTTGGATAGCGTGTTGCATCGGAACGTTGGCACACAAACGCATTGAGGCCAGCATTTCTAGCCCTTCTACATAGCCTTTCGCTAGGTGTTTAGGGCCTGTTAAGAACATCCAACCACCACGGAAACCACATACACGGTAAGCTTTAGATAGGCCGTTGAACGTGACCATTAATACGTCTTCAGCAAGCGTTGCCACTGAAGTGTGTACCGCACCGTCGTAAAGTACTTTGTCGTAGATTTCATCGGCGAAGATGATCAAACCGTGCTCACGAGCAATCTCAACCACTTGTAATAGGAAATCACGGCTGTATACCGCGCCTGTTGGGTTGTTCGGGTTGATAAGAACGATGCCGCGCGTCTTTGGTGAGATCTTCGCGCGCATGTCGTCTAAATCTGGATACCAATCAGCATCTTCATCACACATGTAGTGAACCGGTGTACCACCAGAAAGCGCAACAGACGCTGTCCATAGTGGGTAATCCGGAGCGGGAACTAAGATTTCATCACCATTATCCAGTAGCGCTTGCATAGACATAACGATAAGCTCTGATGCGCCGTTACCAATGTAAACGTCTTCTACATCAAGGTTACGTAGGCCTTTTTTCTGGTAGTGCTGAACAACCGCTTTGCGGGCTGAATAGATGCCTTTCGAGTCGCAGTAACCTTGAGATGTCGGTAGGTTACGGATTACGTCAACAAGGATTTCATCAGGGGCGTCAAAACCAAATGGGGCGGGGTTACCAATATTAAGCTTCAGTATTTTATGCCCTTCTTCTTCCATGCGCTTAGCATGTTTGAGTACAGGCCCCCTGATTTCGTAGCATACGCTGTTGAGTTTTGACGACATCCCGATATTTTGCATTGCCGATTTCCTGAAATTAATTTAAATACTTTATTAAAGTACCGCAAAATGGCGTTTGATAGAATAAAAATCTGATGAATGTCGCATTTCAGTATCACGTTTAGCCTTTTTGTTGTCACTCTTTTCTAAATTTTAATTAATCGCTTTCTTGGTTATTGGCTAAGATGAATAAAGGGGCGGGATCGCTTAAAATCACAGGAATGTTGAAAAGATATAGTACATTCTTGATCTAAGTGGGTACTGCCCATAAAGTATCAAACTAATATAATAATAATTTAGATGTGAACGAGGTCGATTTGTCACATTTCCAGCAAACTATCTCCGCTTTGATTGAGCGAGTACAAAATGCCCAAGCAAGCGAAGTTCGTTGTGTTGAAGTTCTAACGCAAAAACCATCGTTTGCATTTATAGAATGGCTTCATGCTCAACCGCTCTTTCCTAAGTTCTACTGGCAGTCACGCGACACTCGTGAAGAGGTTGTTGCGCTCGGACAGTTACATACGTTTTCAGATCCTGCACCCGCGTACGCTATTCTTGGTGAAGACCAACGAATCTGGGGTGGACGCTCGTTTGATGGGCACACCACAAAGAACCGTCGCTGCATGGAGTCGTTTTTCTTCCTTCCTCAGGTTGAATTGATCCGCTTTGACAATACTTGGTCGCTGGCGGTTAATTTGTCCCCTGATCGCGTTTCTTCTATTAATGCTTTGAATAAGCTTTCTGTAGAAGCCGCGATATTGGCGCCTTTGTCTGCCCATATTGAACAGATCAATCACGTTCCAGAAAGAGAGCAGTGGGGCAACCTTGTCGATAAAGTGCTGCAAGGCATTAGCGATGAAGAGTACAAAAAAGTCGTTTTAGCACGTAAAACCACACTGCAACTCGATGCGCCTATCTGCGCAGCTCAATTACTTAAAGCCAGCTATCTGCAAAATCACCACAGTTTCCACTTTATGTTGGTGCTGGATTCTAAACACAGTTTCATTGGCTCGACACCAGAGCGCTTATATAGCCGACATGGTATGGAGCTTGATACCGAGGCGCTTGCTGGAACCATTGGTCGCGGAGAGAACGCTACTGAGGATATGGAACTGGCCAACTGGCTTTCTCAAGACAGCAAAAACCTCAATGAGAACCAGTATGTGGTCGACGACATCATTGAGCGTCTCACTCCTCATTCTCAAACGGTCCATGTTGAAAAGGATGCGCGTCTAGTGCGCTTGCGTAAGGTGCAGCATTTGAAGCGCAATATCCATGCTCAGCTCAACAATGGCGTTAATGGTGTGCAGTTGCTTGCTGCCTTACAGCCAACTGCTGCGGTGGCGGGTTTACCTCGTAAAGAGGCGATGGATTTCATTCTTGAACACGAACCGTTTGCACGAGGTTGGTATGCAGGCTCTGTAGGCTATATCAGTCATCAGCGAGCGGAATTCTGCGTGGCGATTCGAAGCGCCTTGATTGTAAACGATCAAGTACAACTGTTTGCTGGCGCGGGGATCGTGCCGGGATCGGTTGCCGAACATGAGTGGCAAGAGCTGAATAAGAAGATGTCGACTCTGCTCAGTCTCATTTCTGATCACCCACCATTAGGTGTGGCGTCATGAATCACGACCAAGCTGTATTAAACAGAGTTTGGTGTAACACATTACTTGAAGAGCTTGCCCGCAGCGGTGTTGAACATGTTTGCATCGCGCCAGGCTCTCGTTCAACACCATTAACACTCGAAGCCGAAGCTAACTCTAAGCTAACCTTACATACGCACTTTGATGAGCGCGGGCTTGGCTTCTTGGCTTTAGGTTTAGCTAAAGCGAGCAACAAACCCGTTGCGGTGGTTGTTACTTCTGGAACTGCCGTAGCTAACCTTCTACCAGCGACCGCTGAATCTGGATTAACGCGAGAAAAGCTAATCTTGTTGACCTCCGATCGACCGATTGATTTAGTCGAGTGTGGTGCCAATCAAGCGATTCAGCAGCAGGGTATCTTTTCGTCTCACGTTGAAACGGCACTAAACCTTCCAAGTCCAACGACACAAGTTTCTTTGAATTGGCTTTTGACGTCGGTTGATAACGCACTGGCGAAACAGCGCAGCGTCGGTGGGGCTATTCATATCAACTGTCCGTTCCCAGAACCGCTTTATTCCGCTAATAGCGCCGAGATGTATGCGGATTATACAAAGAGCGTGGCAGCTTGGAGAGCTTCAACCTGCCTTTACTCGAACACTTATTTGCCCAGTCATTTAATCGCTCAGCCTGTCTCAGCAAGTGATTATGTCGCTCATAAAGGCGCAGTGATTATTGGTTCTATCGAGAATGAAGCTGCAATTAAAGCCAAGCAGTTTGCGACAGCTTTGGGCTGGCCAGTATTCTGTGACCCTCAATCGGGTGTCAGTAGTGACTGGAAACACTATGATTTATGGATGCAAAGTGACGCAGCCAAAGCACAGCTTAGTCAGTGTGATTTTATTATCCAGTTTGGTGAGCGCATCGTATCTAAGCGTCTTAACCAATGGGTAAAAGAACAAGCTGCCACATTTTGTTCATCGCAGTACATCGTTGTTTCACCAGATGCACATCGTATTAATCAAGATCATCTGCCTCAAACTCATATTGTCGCTGATATCGAACATTGGTTATCAGAGCAACATCTACCAACGCTGTTGGGAGAACATGCTGGCTGGGCGGCATCTTTGGCGGAAGTCGCGAATACGGTTCAGCAGTTAGCGTTGGCGAAAATCTCTAATAACGACCAACTGACAGAGTTGAGCGTTGCCGTTGACTTGTCGTCTAGACTTAAGGGCAGAGAGCTTTTTGTGGGAAATAGCTTGATGGTAAGGCTGGTGGATATGCTGTCATCAATCTCTGCGACTCAAGTCTACAGCAACCGCGGTGCATCGGGCATTGATGGCTTGGTGGCGACGGCTGCGGGAGTGATAAAAGCCAACCAGAATCCTTTGATGATGCTGATTGGTGACACCTCTTTGTTGTACGACCTAAATTCGCTGGCGCTACTTACTCACAGCACAACACCAATGGTTATTGTGGTTACCAATAACGATGGTGGGGCAATCTTTGATTTTTTGCCGGTTCCTGAGCAACAAAAACAGTCTCTATATCAAATGCCTCATGGTTTCAATTTTGAACATGCTGCTGCGCAATTCCATCTTGGTTATGCGGCGCCAGAAACCTTGAATTGCTATCAAACGCTCATCGAACAACATTTTGAACAAGGTCAGGGTACCTTGCTCGTAGAAGTTAAGACGCCTCCCGAACAAGCGTCTACTTTGCTGAAGCAATTCAGCTCAATGCTCACCGAGGCATTAGCCTAAGGACTTTACATGCTTTACTCCAATTATTACCCAGCAGTACAAGAATCTTCTGACAAACCTTTGCTTGTTTTTTTTCATGGTTTACTCGGAAGCGGGGATGATTGGAGTGCATGCCACCCCTTCCTCGAAGACTTTCCTCGTCTTTGCATAGATTTACCCGGACACGGACAAAGCCGGTTTATCGACCCTGTAGGCTTTGATCATTGCTGTACCAAGATAGTTCAGTGCATCACATCTCAGCTGGCTCTCAACGATCTTCCTGTCGATTATCCTATCGTGGTGATTGGGTATTCTATGGGGGGAAGGCTTGCCATGTATGGGGTAACAAGCCCTTGCTTCGAAACTCTTAACTTAGAGAAAGTCATCATTGAAGGTGGCAACTTTGGCTTGGAATGTGATGAAGAAAGAGCACAAAGGTTAGTACACGATACGCAATGGGCTGTTCGCTTTGCACAGCAGTCGATTGAAGATGTTTTAGACGATTGGTATCAACAAAGCGTCTTTTCTTCACTAAATCATGAGCAAAGACAAACTTTGGTCATAAAGCGTAGTGGTAACCTTGGAGTATCCGTAGCAAATATGTTGTTATCTACTTCGTTAGCTAAGCAACCGGATTTACGTGCCACATTGAAATCTCATGAGCATTTATTGCATTATGTATGTGGAGAAAAAGATCGTAAATTCATGGAGCTAGCTGAGAATAGTGGCTTTGAATATAGTCAGGTGGATTACGCGGGTCATAATGTTCATTTTGAGCAACCAGAGATGTTTTCAAATCTGATCATCCAATGTATCGCCAGTCGTTGATGAACTGACTGAGCGAACCTCTCGTATCAAGCGCTATAGAAAGCAGAGCAACACCGTCGCGACTCTACGCTAGTCGCGCTCTCTAATAGAACAATGGGAATCATCATGGCTAAAACAGTAGGCATCACAGAAGAAGAACTTTACGCAGCCGTTAACTGGCGCGATGAAAGCAGTCAATATGAAGATATTCAATACCACAAGTCTGATGACGGTATTGCGAAAATCACGATTGCTCGCCCTCAAGTGCACAATGCGTTCCGTCCACAAACCGTAAAAGAGATGATCAATGCACTGGCTGATGCTCGTTATGACGAGAAAGTTGGCGTAATCATTTTGACTGGTCTTGGTGAGAAGGCGTTCTGTTCTGGTGGTGACCAAAGTATCCGTGGTGACTACGGCGGTTACCAAGATGACTCAGGTACGCACCACTTGAATGTACTTGATTTCCAACGTCAAATTCGTACTTGTCCAAAACCAGTTATCGCAGCGGTATCGGGTTGGGCAGTCGGTGGCGGTCATGTACTTCACATGATGGCAGACCTTACTATTGCAGCTGAAAACGCGCAGTTCGGTCAGACGGGTCCTAAAGTGGGTTCTTTCGATGGCGGTTGGGGTGCTTCTTACATGGCTCGTATCGTTGGTCAAAAGAAAGCACGTGAAATCTGGTTCTTGTGCCGCTTCTACGATGCACAAGAAGCACTGGACATGGGCCTTGTAAACACCGTTGTTCCTGTTGCTGACCTAGAAAAAGAGACAGTTCGTTGGTGTCGTGAAGTGCTTCAACACAGCCCAATGGCACTGCGTTGCTTGAAAGCGGCACTGAACGCTGACTGTGATGGTCAAGCAGGCTTACAAGAGTTGGCTGGTAACGCAACCATGATGTTCTACATGACAGAGGAAGGCCAAGAAGGCCGCAACGCATTCAACGAGAAACGTCGACCGGACTTCGACAAGTTCCCGCGTAATCCATAGTCTTTCTCCTCTTCAAAATGAGTCGCTAATAGCGGCTCGTTTTGTTTTGATGTTCCCCGTTTTTTAGGAAACTTTATGAACTCAGTGAATTCTCAGCGTCACGCTAAACTTTACCGTTATCAATTACCTATGGATAGTGGTGTGGTTCTTCGTGACAATAAGTTGAACGAACGTGTTGGCTATATCATCCAACTTGAGTGTGATGGTAAAACTGGTTTTGGCGAAGTTGCGCCTTTGCCCGGTTTTAGCCAAGAAGATGCCGAACAAGCTGGCATTCAGCTTCAACACGAATTAGAGCTTTGGAGCCACAATAAGCCTCAAACGCCTTTCGACGAGCTGTATCCTTCTGTCGCGTTTGGCTTTTCAATGGCGATGATGGAATTGCGAGGCGATCTTAACGCTCAAGGTAACTACCAAGCGGCGCCTTTGTGTACAGGCGATCCAGATGAACTGATTCCTGTATTGAATGAGATGGTAGGCGAGAAGGTCGCGAAAGTGAAAGTCGGCCTCTACGAAGCGATTCGCGATGGCATGTTGGTTAGCTTATTCCTTGAGTCGATCCCTGATTTGACTCTAAGACTTGATGCCAACCGTGCGTGGAAGCCAGAGAAAGCGAAGCAATTCATTAAATACATTTCGCCGTCAATGCGCCAGCGTATAAGCTTTATCGAAGAGCCTTGCCAAAAGCCAGAAGACAGTTTGGCCTTTGCCATTGACCATGGTGTGGCGATTGCGTGGGACGAGACACTGCAAGAAGCGGTGCGCAGCCCGGAATTTGATCTTAGCGACCTTACTGGTGTTAAAGCAGTCGTGATCAAGCCAACTCTTATTGGTTCTGTCGAGCGTTGCGTGGCAATCATTGAGCGAGCACAGAAGCTTGGAATGAAACCTGTATTGAGCTCAAGCATTGAGTCGAGCCTAGGTCTGACTCAGATTGCTCGTCTGGCGCAGCAATATTTGCCAAATGAAGTGCCGGGGTTGGATACGATTGGCTTGTTCAAGCAGCAGCTAGAGGTTTCTTGGCCGGGCTGTCAGTTGCCTGTCTCTACGCTTGAAAAGCAACAATTGATTTGGTCTTCTTAGACCGAGCTATTTGAATGGCTATTTAGTTAGCTTAACAAGTTCTTAATCTATTTTTGGTTATCATATGATGCGCCCACAATCTAATCATCCCCCGCTCTGGGTAAAGTGGGCGCAGCAAAACCCACGTCAACCAGCGTTAGTGACCACTCACCGCACTTATACTTGGCAGCAAGTGTTTGTGTTGGTTAGTGAGTACCAACAACAGCTATCTCATCAAGGCCTATCTGAAGGTGATGTACTGACGATTGTTGGTAAGAATCAAGCTGAAGTGATCCCTGTTTATCTTGCCGCACTCAATTTGGGTGTGGTTTGTGCGTTTACGATGCCTCAGCCTAGTTTACGCCTGAAGCAAAAGCTCGATTCCTTATATCAAGCAGATCAACAGAGCTACCTTTGGCTCTTGGGCAATAGCGGAATAGAGCAATCAGAGACTGCCGATTTGAATACTCAGTTGGTGACCTTGCCTTGCCTAAGTGAACTGAAGTTTGATGGTGATGATGAGCAGATAACGACACCTCAAGAATCCAATTTCAATCCGCAAAATCTAGCGAGCATCGTATTCACTTCAGGTTCTACCGGAAACCCAAAAGCGGTCGTTCATACACTTGAGCAGCACCTATGCTCTGCGTCAGGGCTGCTTGAGGTGTTTCGTTATCAACAAGGTGACACGTGGTTACTGAGTTTACCTATGTACCATGTGTCGGGGCTGGCGATAGTTCATCGTTGGTTGGCGGCTGGTGGTTGCATCAAAATAGGCACAGGTCAGCTTGAAACCGATATAGAAGAATGCAGTCATGCTTCATTGGTCGCTACTCAACTACATCGATTGTTAAAGAGTAAGCAAGCACTTACTTTAACGCATGTACTTTTGGGTGGTAGTCATATACCAGAAGCACTTGGGCTCGAAGCTCAACAAATGGGCATCGAAACATGGCTTGGATACGGCATGACTGAAGCGGCTTCAACCGTGACCGCGAAGCTCGTTGATGCCGGCAGCACCGCCGGTTTTGTCCTTAACCATCGCCAGCTAAAAATTGAAGAACAACGTATCTTTATTGGTGGCGAGACGCTCGCGTCCGGGTATTACTATCAAGGTAACTTAACGCCATTAGTTGATAAGAGCGGTTGGTTTGATAGCAAAGATCTTGGTGAGTGGCTTGGCGAACAAGTGTCGATTATTGGCCGTGCCGACAACCAGTTTATTTCTGGTGGTGAGAACATTCATTGCGAAGAAATTGAGCGAGTACTCAATCAATTGTCTGAGGTTAATCAGGCTTTTATTGTTCCCATTGAAGATGATGAGTTCGGATTTCGACCTGCAGCGATTGTCGATTGTGCTGAGTTGCCAACCAAAGAGTGGTTTATCGAGCAGTTAACTGGTCGTCTTGAACGGTTCAAATTTCCTATTGAGTATTATCGAATGCCTCAGCAGGAACAACATGGTATTAAGGTTTCGCGCGCTGGATTGGCGCAGTGGTTACAGCAGACCCGTTCTAAATAGAGCGAAGAGCAATAAAATGAAGCGCAATACACGGTGACTAGTCGTAATTGCGCTTCAGGGGGGTGTGACGGTGGTGAAGCCGTCACAAATTCTAATTATTTATCGTGTCATTCAAGATTTGGCGTTAAGCGAGTGCCTTCTTCATTTGTTCAGCGACTTTATCTACCTTACCTAGACCAATGATAACTTGTAGACCACCTTTCCCAACCGGTACCACACCTGCCGCACCGAGTTTCTTCAGTTTCTCGCTGTCTGCTGCACCTGAGTCTTTCACAGTTAAGCGTAGACGAGTAATACAGTTATCGACTTCTAGAATGTTGTCTGCACCGCCAACCGCTTCAATGTAGCTGTTGGTTAGGTTAGCCAATGCTTCTGGCGTTTCAGTTTCTTTTTCTGCTTCCATCTCTTCACCACGACCTGGAGTACGTAGGTTGAACTTGATGATAGCGAAGCGGAAAATACCGTAGTAAAGCGCGAAGAACACCACACCTTGAACCAGTAGCATGTACCAGTTAACCGCGAGTGGGTTTTGGCTTGATAGTACTAGGTCAACGAAACCAGCAGAGAAGCCGAAGCCTGCCATCCATTCCATGCTTGCTGCAATGTAAAGCGATAGGCCTGTTAATACTGCGTGCAGTAGGAACAACACGGGTGCTAGGAACATGAAGCTGAATTCTAGTGGCTCTGTGATACCCGTGAAGAATGAAGCCATAGCTGCAGCAAGCATGATTGCGAATACTTGGTTTTTGTTTTTCGCATCAGAACAGTGATACATCGCCAATGCTGCTGCTGGTAGGCCAAACATCATGATAGGGAAGAAGCCCGCTTGGTACATGCCAGTTTTACCTGGAATACCCGTACCGTTAGCGATAGATTGCGCGCCGCCTAAGAAGTTTGGAATGTCGTTAATACCAACAACGTCGAACCAGAACACAGGGTAAAGAGCGTGGTGCATACCTACTGATAGGAACAAACGGTTGAAGAAACCAAACAGACCAGCACCCACCGCACCCATGCTTTCTAGTTTAATACCCAGAACGATCAGAGCGTCGTAAACAGCTGGCCAGATGTAAAGTAGAGCAAAAGAGAGAGCCATACCTGCGATTGAGGTCAGGATAGGAACCAAACGCTTACCGCTGAAGAACGCTAGAGCTTGAGGAAGTTCAACCGTTGAGTAGCGGTTGTAGATCTCAGCAGAGATGATACCCACAATGATACCTACGAATTGGTTGCTGATTTTGCCAAATGCCGCAGGCACTTCACTGAGTTCAACATCCATTAACTGAGCAACAGAGCCCGGAGCAAGTAGCGTGGTGACGACGAGGAACATCACAAAGCCAGACAGTGCCGCAGAACCATTCTTATCACGGCTCAAACCAAATGCGACACCCACCGCGAATAGAACCGCCATGTTGTCGATGATCGCGCCACCAGATTTGATCAAGAATGCGGCTAAGATACTTTCAGAACCCCAACCAACAGGATCCAACCAATAGCCGATCCCCATAAGGATTGCTGCAGCTGGCAGTGTGGCTACGGGAACCATCAATGCCTTACCTACTTTTTGCATATACCCGAGTATATTCATATGTGCCCCTAAGTTTGTAATTAATTTTTTTAATGTTTCTGCTCGTCAACGTATGGAGTCAAATATTGATCGAGGCAGGATTTTAAGTAACTGCGGTTATTAAAAACTTATTTCTTAATGCAAACAAACGAAACGGGTAGTAGTATGAATTAAAATTTTTAATGCATGAGTTCGTATGGCTAACCATCAATCTTTACTTAGAAATCTTCATACTTTTAATGTTGCTGCAGAGAAAATGAGCTTTACGCTAGCGGCTAGAAAGTTGCATTTGACTCAGGGAGCCGTTAGCCATCGAATCAAAGTGTTAGAAGGTGAACTCGGATTTAACTTGTTTGTGCGAGGGACTCGTAAACTGGAACTAACGGAAGAAGGCCAGCGCTTTCAACGAACGTTATCCAAGTCGTTAAGCTCTATTTTTGGTGAGATCGAAGACATTACCAACACAGACTTGTATGGACAGATCAATATCGGTACCAGTCCTGCATTTGCCAACAGTTGGTTACTGCCGAGGTTGGCTGATTTTAAACAGCGATACCCAAAGTTTAATCTCAATATTTTCTCGCAAGAAGAGCAGGATTTTCATCAAAATCATCTCGATGTCGCTATTTACTATGGTGCTGAAAATCTCAAAGACATGCATCGACAGCGCCTGTTTGGTGAAAAGTATATTCCGGTATGTACACCGAGTTACGCGGCTGAACACGACATCTTTGATGATGGCTTAGAATCGCTGCACCGGATTAATTTCATTCATGCACTAGGGTCAGATGTATGGCAGCGTTGGATTAAACACCACGGCTTAGATGTGAACTTGTTTGAGCAATTTTACTGTGTGAGCCACCGGGATATGGGCGTAAGATGTGCCCTCAGCAATATCGGTGTCGCGATGGGGCGCTATCATTTTGTTAAGCAGTATGTTCAGACTGGTGAGCTGATAGCACCTTATCCGAGCATGGATACAGACCAAGGGTATGACTTAATCTGCCCCCTAGGCACGGAAAAACGCCCTAAGGTAAGAACCTTTATTAAGTGGTTAGAAGGGCAGTTGCGCTAGGTTAGTTAATTTAGCAATTAGATAGTTCAAAACAGAATTTATTATCTTTATAACCATCCATCATAATAAGCCATATAAATAACGGATTATAGAATAAGGTCTTATTATGAAAATTGCCCTCACCATTGCGGTTTTACTGCAGATAGGCCAAGCAATCATCTCGTCAGGGTTGACTCGTTCGTTGGCTGAGCTCACCGCATTTGTGTTGGTTGTGGTACTTGTTTTAATGAAAAGAGAGAGCAAGAAGAGTGATAAGCCCCTGTTTGATTCGTGATTGTTACAACAAAGAATACCCTTACCACAAACGATAAAGGCAAAGCCCATTGGAGCTTTGCCTTTTTGTTTTGTTGCTTGCTAACTTGAGTGTCTAGTTCACCGAACAAACATCTAAAGCGTTTCTATGCGGGCTAAGCGAGAGTTAACCACGCCAATGAACCCGTTGAGATCATGACCCACATTGTAATACCAAACATCAGTGGTTTCGGCCCTGCCGCTTTTAACTTCTCAACTGAAATACCACAGCCAATTAAGAACAAACACACGACCAGTGCTCGCTTAGACACATCAAAGATTCCTTGATAGACCATCTCAAATTGTGGCAGTAAGTCACTCACCGCGATAGCGGCGCAATAGAAGAAAATGAAGTAGGGAACCGTAATCTTCTTTTGATCGTTCTTGAAGATCATCGCACTAATTAAAGCGATTGGGATGATCCAAAGTGCGCGAGCGAGCTTCAATGTTGTCGCTGTCGTCAGTGCTTCTTCGCCATACGCTGAAGCTGCACCTACTACAGAAGACGTATCGTGAATCGCTATCGCTGCCCAAGTACCAAATGTTTGTTGGCTGAGCTCAAGCGCGTGACCAATCATCGGGAATAAGAATAGAGCAACCGAGTTCAACACGAATACGGTAGCTAATGCCAAGCCAATCTGTTCATCGTCTGCTTTGATCGCGGGTGCCACTGCTGCTATCGCGCTACCACCACAAATCGCGGTACCAGAAGATATAAGATAGCCCGTAGTGCGGTCTAGCCCCATTTGTTTCGCCAAGAACCAACCAATGACTAATGTACCGATAATCGTCGTTACAATGAGCCCAATACCATCGCCTGTTACTGCTAATGCTTTTTCAAACTGAATACCAAAACCCAAGCCAACAATAGAGTAGGCCAGTAGCTTTTTGGTAAGCTTGCCGACTTCCAAGTGTTCAGGGACTAATCCTAAACTAGCAAGCAGGAAACCGATAACCAGGGCTGTCGGTGAGCTAACCCAAGGCGTTAAGCAAAACAGTGCAGCAAGATAAAATGGAACGGACTTTTTTAGGTTCATTGTATTTAGAGTCTTGTTTTGTTGTGGCGTTATTGTGATGAGACCACTATACGTTCAATAAAATGATAAGTAAGTCTAAATGAATTGAACAAACGTTAAGGAAAACTTAACGCTTGTTCAACTGATATGAATAAAGGGCTGGTTAACTAGCGTAATGATCCGCGAAGGTCAGAGACTGACTGTCGAAGCGTTTCACAAGAGGCTTGTTTAGGTGAAATCGGCTCGCCAGCTTCTATCTCTAGCTTAGTCCAGAAGCGAGTGGGTAACCCTTTGCAGGCACGGCCTTTGTAACGACTAAAGTAGCTACCCCATAATCCTTTAAGAGCCATAGGAATCACTGGGACAGGGGAACGTTTGATGATCAGCTCCATACCACGCATGAACTCAGCCATTTCGCCATCAGAGGTGAGCTTTCCTTCTGGGAAAATACACACGATGTGATCTTCATGCAGGGCACGCTCTACTTCTTTGAAAGCGTTTCGAATCGAGTTGCGGTTGGTCGCGGAGATTGGAATCACCCCAGCTCTTTTCAAGAAGCGTCGAATTGGCGGCAACTTGGTGTAATCCTCTTCCATCACAAAACGGATCAAGCGAGGGCAAACCGCACTCAGCAGCAGTGCATCCATATAACTCACATGGTTGCAGACAATCAACGCACCGCCCTTTTCTGGCAGGTGATGTAAGTTCTTATGTTTAACTCTGTACATGGTGTGAGTGACCACCCACGTAAAGAAGCGGAAAGCGTAGATAGGCACCTGATAAAACAGGTACAGCATCACCAAAGTGTTGCCCACTGCGAGCAAGATAAACAGCTGCGGAATTGAAAGATCTAGAACACTAAGGCAAACAATACCTAATACCGCACTTCCCACCATGAACAGTGAGTTGTAGATATTGAGCCCGGCAATCACTTGGGCACGCTCGTCGGGCTTGGCACGTAACTGCATCAGTGAATACAGAGGAACAATAAAGACACCGCCAGAGATACCCAGAAGCAGAAGGTAAGCAAACAGTGGCCACAGCTCTGAGTAGGTTACGAATTGATGGAAAGAACTAAAGTCAGGCAAAGACTCCGGGATGGATATCGCCATCAGAAGACCGAAGATCGAGATACCTAAGCTGCCCATTGGCACGATGCCGATTTCAATTCGGTGATTAGATAACTTATCGCAAGCTAAAGAGCCGATTGCAATGCCTACCGAGAATAGTGCCAGTAAAAAGGCGACGGAGCTTTCAGTGCCGTTTAGATGCAGTTTAGTGAAGTTGGGGAACTGAGTTAGGTAAGCCGCACCAAGGAACCAGAACCAGCTGATAGACATCAGAGCTTGAAAGGTCGGGCGATCTTTTTTGGCAATCGCAAGTGTCGCGCGGGTCAGTTTTACAGGTTGCCACTTTACTTTAAGATCTGGTGCATTACTTGGCGCATGTGGGATAAAGCAGCTTGATGCATAGCCAAGCACGGCGAACGAAACAATACACACCGCAGCAATGAGCTTCGCGCCTTCTTCAGATGCAATGATGCCTGCGCCTAGAGTACCAATCAGGATCGCTAAGAATGTACCTGTCTCGACGAGAGCGTTACCAGATACCAGTTCTTTTGTTTCTAACTGCTGTGGAAGCAGGGCGTATTTCACCGGACCAAAGAAAGCACTCTGCGTTCCCATAAGGAACAGGAGCAGAAGTAATATCCCGTAGCTTTCGTAGATGAATCCGATCGCACCCAGTGACATGATCACTACTTCGAGGAGCTTAACTTTACGGATAAACCACGATTTTTCGTATTTGTCGGCCAGTACACCTGCTAAAGCTGAAAATAGGAAGAAGGGCAGAATAAAAAGGCCTGCGGCCAAATTAATGAATAGATTGCTGGAAATAGGCAGCGTGTCTACGCTTGCGAAAGCAACAAACAGTAACAGGACATTTTTGAATATGTTGTCGTTAAAGGCTCCTAGAAATTGGGTAATAAAGTAGGGTAGGAACCTTTTTTGCGTTAACAGCGAAGATTGGCTGCTGTTGTTCATTGTCTTTCCTTGGATGATTACCAGTTGGTTAAGTAGTTTGAGACTAGGTTATTGATCAGCTCTTTACCATCAATAGGCTCAGAGGCGAAAAATTTATCATCAACGCTAAGTAGAGTAATTCCGTGTACTCCAGACCATAATACACGGCTGGCTTTAACGACTTCGCTTTTCGTATGTTCAGGAGCAATCGCTACTAGCAACTGCTCTAGCATGCCTGTCATTCTATCGATGCGGTTCGATTGCCATTCAGGAAGGTTTTCACCGTTCATGTTGTGCTCAAAGATAAGTTGCCAACGGTGAGGGTGTCTCTGTGCAAAATCGTGGTAGCAGTAGGCAAGGTTGAATAGAGCTTGTTGAGGGTTGCTCGATTGTTCAACAGCTGCAGCGGATTCTGACGCCAGTTCATCTAATGTTTGAGCGACCACATGCAAAAGCAGTAGGTTGTAGTTACCAAATACATTTACTAAGGTACTTGGAACGTAACCAATCATATTGGCGATTTTACGTAGACTTAGCTCGTGATAAGAGTGCTCTTCTAAGAAGTCGGTTACCGTTTTTAAGGTTAATTGCACTAATTGTTCGCGAGTATGATCGTTTCGTCTTGCCATGGGTACTTTCTATTAAATGAACATCGTTCAATATTTTAATGCTGCCCTTGAGTGCCGTCAATCCCTTCGCTAGTTTAGTAATCAATTAATAGCCGCAATATTATGATACATGTGTAAACACGGTGAATATTTCATTGTTCTTTGTTAACGAGTATGATTAAGGTGTCGAAAGATAAAAAACCTATAAAGGATAATAATGAAACGATTTTTCTCACTAGTCGCGATCCTGTTGGTAACAGTCGCGGTGACGCCAATCGCGGAAGCGAAAAAGTTTGGTGGTGGTAAGTCATTTGGCAAAAGCTTTAAAACGGCTCCAGCACCAAAACAACAAAACACGAATTCGATCCGTCAAGATCAAACAGGTAAGAACACAGCAGCTAACTCTAGCAAGAAAGGCCTTATGGGCGGTCTGCTAGGTGGTTTACTTGCTGGTGGTCTTTTAGCTGCATTCTTTGGTGGCGCATTTGAAGGTATCCAGTTCATGGATATTCTGATTATGGGTCTGATTGCTTTCCTAGCGTTTAAATTCCTACGCGGAATGTTGGGCGCGAAGCAGGGCTCAATGAATCAGCAGAATGCACGTGGCCAACAGCCAGCATTCGGCGGCATGGGTCAGAACAAGTTTGAACAACCTAAGCAACAACCAAATGTTCATAACTTCGAGCAAACACAACCTCAATCACAAGGCGCTGCTGGTGGTTTCGGTTTTGGTGCACAAAGCGATGTTCCACATAACTACCCACCGGGCTTTGATCAAGCGGCATTCATCAATGGTTCTCGTGAGCACTACCGTACACTGCAAGGTGCATGGAATCACAACGAGCTAAACACGATTGAAGAATACGTATCTCCAAGCCTATTTGAAGACCTAAAAGCTGAGCGTAATAAGCTAGACGGTGATCAGCACACAGACGTAATGTACGTTGATGCTGAAATCGTTCGCGCAGACCACGATGGTAGCAAAGCACAGCTAAGCCTTCAGTTTAGCGGTCGTTACCGTGACACAGCGGATGGCGTTGAAGAAGATATCACTGATATCTGGCACCTAGAGCGTGACCTAACAACTAACAATGCACCTTGGTTAATTGTTGGTATTCAAGGTTAATTCCAGGATTTAACTCAACATCAATAGGATGTAGTTATTCGGAATGACACCAAATAATAGAAAGCCCCTGCTGAGAAATCAGCAGGGGCTTTTTTGCGTCTAATGATATGTATCTTAGTTAAAGATTGGATTAACCTGAGACTAACTAACTGATTTTATTTGGATGTAATGAGTAATGACAAAGTTCTTTGAACCCGTATTGGAGCCTGAGGTTACTTTGCAGCAGAAACAGATAATTGCGAACGAATGCGAAGAACATATATCGACCCATTGTTTAGGCTGCGCTGCTTATCTGGCTTGTGAGCGTCATGCAGAAGTATGGGATCACTGATGTTTGAATGGGCTAGATCGCTTAGTTATACCAATTAAAGTA